>CAMDKR010000075.1 GCA_945901225.1 Bordetella parapertussis
GGCCAAGAGGCCGAGGCGATTTTGCGCAAATGCGTGCACTGCGGTTTTTGCACCGCCACCTGCCCGACCTACCAACTGTTGGGTGACGAGTTGGACGGCCCACGCGGGCGCATCTACCTCATCAAACAGGTGCTCGAAGGCGTTGCACCCACCCGCGACACGCAGCTGCATTTGGACCGGTGCCTCACCTGCCGCAACTGCGAAACCACCTGTCCCAGCGGTGTGCAGTATGGGCATTTGGTCGACATCGGTCGCAAAATTGTGGATGAGAAAGTGCCGCGCCCTGCCGCAGAACAAACCATGCGTTGGGCCTTGAAAGAAGGCCTGTCCTCGCCCTTGTTTGCCCCGGCCATGAAGCTGGGCCAAAGCGTGCGTGCGTTGTTGCCAAGCGCCCTCAAAGCCAAGGTGCCTGAAGCCCGCAGCGCCGGTGCCTGGCCCACACGCCAACATACACGCAAGGTATTGATGCTCGCCGGTTGTGTGCAACCCGCCATGAGCCCCAACATCAACAGCGCCACCGCGCGGGTGCTGGATGCGTGTGGCATTCAAACCGTGGTCGAGCCGCTGGCTGGTTGCTGCGGCGGCGTGAAATTCCACTTGAACGACCAAGACGCCGCCCATGTGCAAATGAAGAACAACATCGACGCCTGGTGGCCGCATGTGGCGCAAGGCGTGGAAGCGATTGTGATGAACGCCTCGGGCTGCGGTGTAACCGTCAAAGACTATGGCCACATTTTTCGCAACGACCCGGCCTATGCCGACAAAGCCGCCCGCATCAGCGAACTCACCCAAGACTTGAGCGAGTTGTTGCCCCACTTGATGCCCACGCTGCAAGAGCGCATTCGCCCTGAAAAAGCCCAAGCCCAAGGGCAACTCGCGTTTCACCCGCCATGCACCTTGCAGCACGGCCAGCAACTCAAAGGCGGGGTAGAAACGCACATGAGCGCCTTGGGCTTCAAGGTGCGCGTGGCCAGCGTTGAGGCGCATTTGTGCTGCGGCTCGGCCGGCACCTACAGCGTGTTGCAACCCACCATCGCCACCCAATTGCGCGACCGAAAACTCGGCCACTTGAGCGAGATGCAACCCAGCGCTATTTTGAGCGCCAACATCGGCTGCATCACCCATTTGCAAAGCGGCACCCAGGTGCCGGTGCGGCATTGGGTGGAAGTGGTGGACGCGGTGTTGTCGGTTACTTGAAGGCGGCTTAGCGCTCTTGGGCCAAGCGCTGTAAAAACGTCGCCGAGCTCAGGAGTTGCTCTTCGATCAATGCGCAAAGCTTGGAGCGGTCAAAAGGTTTGACCATCAAGGCATTGATACCCGCACGTAGGCCGCGCAAATGGTCTTGGGCGTTGACATTGGCGGTCAGCAAAATCACAGGCACGTGCTGCATGGGCGGCTGCATGTGCTGACGGATTTGGGCGGTGGCTTCAATGCCGTCCATCTCGGGCATGACCATGTCCATCAGCACCAAATCAAAATCTTCACGCTGCAAAAACGCCAGCGCTTCATGGCCTTGGCTGGCTTGGCACACATAGGCCTTGGGCCATTGTGATTGCACGATATTGCAGGCCAGCAAGCGGTTCACAGGGTGGTCGTCCACAATCAAAAACCGCAAGTGCATGTCTTGCCAATGCCTTTGACTTTCGGCTGTCGTTGGCAAAGATGTTTGCACAGGGGCTTCTTGCAAAGGCAAGCGCACCCAAAACCGCGAGCCTTGTCCCAGTTGACTGTCAACCCCAATGGTGCCGCCCAAGCGATGCACCAATTGGTAGCAAATCGACAAGCCCAAACCATTGCCGCCGTACAAGCTGGCGGTTTGCACATCGGCTTGCTCAAAGCGCTCAAAAATTTTGGCAAGCCTGTCCGCGGCCACGCCGATGCCGGTGTCTTGCACCTCAAACAGCAGTGAAGCACCAACACGCGAGACCCGCAAACTGACCGAACCCTTGTGGGTGAATTTGATGGCGTTGCCCAGCAAGTTGACCAAAATTTGCGTCAAGCGATGGCGGTCGGTGACGATGGTGGTGGGCACATCGTCAGCCACGTCCAGCAGGTAGTCGATGTCCATGCTGTCGACTTTTTGCTCGAACAATTTGAAAGCGCTGGTAACGGTTGTACGCAGCTCAAAAGGTTCAGGATTGATGTTGAGATGCCCCATTTGCATTTGGGAAAAATCCAGCACGTCATTGATGACGGTGAGCAAATGCTCTCCCGCTTGGTGCGAGAGCTTGACCAAGGACAGGGCCTGTGGATTGCTCTGTAGCGAACCCACCAGCAAATCATTGAAGCCCAAAATCGCGTTCAACGGCGTACGCAATTCATGGCTTAAGGTGGAAATAAACGAGTTTTTAAAGTTTTGTGAACGCAACAAATCTGCCTGAAGTTTCATCAACTCTTGTTCTCGTGCATGGGTGCGTGCAAGGTTGTTTTGAAACACACGCTCGGACAACAAGGGCAAGCCCAGCATGATCAAACAACTCAACACATAGCTCAAACCGCTGTACCAAAGAATGGCTGCGTCGGTGTCAAAGTGCTGGGGAAACCAGCCTTGGTAGGTGGCCCACCAAACGCCTACGTAGACGAGCAAGGACAAGACAAACCAGACAGCGGCGTGCATCACGCCAATGGCAAACAAGGGCAGCAAGGGCAGCACCGCAAACCAAGCCATGGCCACTGAGAACACGCCGCCCGAATGGAATGCCTCGTGCAGCAAATGCAAGCTGCTGACCAGCAAGCCAAGGTGCAGCGCCACGGCCACTGGCAGACCCAAGACCGCCCCCGCGCTTAACAATAAGAAAGCACACGCGGTGATCACCTGGCTGAGCTGAGAGGGTTGGTTGGTGCTTAAAAAAGACAGCAGCAGCAAACTAATGGAAATAAACCAAACAAAGATTAAAAAAGGTCCTAAGTGGGTGGTGCGAAATTTCTCAGGCAACCATTTGGGCAGGACCAACTGCCACCAAGCAGAGGCAAAGGTAGCGGGTATTTCAGTTGACATGGCTGCCTTGTGCGGTCTGTGCTGCATGAAGCTGGCTGTTGACGATGGCCGCTAAACGTACTTTGTCCATGGGCTTAGACAAGACCTCGTTCATGCCGGCATCCAAGCAGAGCTGCCGGTCTTGCGCATGGGTGCTGGCGGTCAAGCCGATGACCGGCACATCGCACAGCGGTGCAGGTAAATCATGTCGAATAGCGTGACAGGTTTGGGGCCCACTCATGCCAGGCATGAACATGTCCATCAAAACCACATCAAACGTATCGCTTTGCAGCAAGGTCAAGCACCGAACGCCGCTGGCGGCTTCGACGATGTGGGCCTTGGGCCATATGCTTTGGCATACATAACGCGCCACCTGCAAATTGACGGGGTTGTCGTCTACCAGCAGCATTCGCAAGGCCTGTTGGCTCAGGTCAGGCGCATCTGCGCTGAAAGTTGAATGCATAGGCGCCTCGCATGCCACCAAAGGAATGCGAAACCAAAACCTTGAGCCCACACCGGGCGTGCTCTCCAAGCCCAAGGTGCCACCGAACAAAGCCACCAGTTGTTTAGAAATGGCCAAGCCCAAACCAGTGCCCCCAAATTGGCGCAATGTGGCTTGGTCGGCGTGTTCAAAGCGTTTGAAGATATGTTCTTGAAGCTCTAAGGGGATGCCACTGCCGCTGTCGATCACTTCAAATTGCAACGCATGTTGTTGTCGAGTTAAGCGCAGCCGTACCTCGCCCTGCGTGGTGAACTTGAATGCGTTGTCGAGCAAATGGCACAGCACCTCTTTGACGCGTTGTGCGTCCATGCTCAGCCATTCGGGAATGGCGGGGTCAAGCTCTGTGACCAGTCGTACCTGCTCGCTCGCGGCTGCGCCAAAGGTTTGCTGGCACTGCGCTAAGGCGTCGCTGATGCGCACAGGCATGGGGTGAAGTTGCAAGCGGCCAGCTTGCAGCTGGGAAAAATCCAAAATTTGGTTCACCAACTTCAACAGCCGGTCGGTAGACAAGCGAATCAGACGCACGGTTTCGCGTTCAGCGGGGGCGAGCTGCATATCGTCAAGCAGCACATCGTTAAAGCCCAAGATAGCGTTCATGGGGGTGCGCAGTTCATGGCCTACCGCTGCCACAAATTCGTCTTTGTAGGCCTCTGATTGCAGCAACGCTTGGCGGCTGTTTTCCAGCTCCGCATTGCGTTCACGCAAATTGCTGAGTTGTTGTTTGTTCAATGCGAAATAAAACAGCGGCACCCAAAACACATTGGCGGCAATACACATCAAAGAAATCAAAGCCCAATCGATGTGTTGCGGTTCAAAAGCAAAATTTTGCGGCAGGTAGCCTGTCCATGTCAGCCCAAACAAGCTGGCTATCGCCGTCATGGTGATGCCTACCCACACAAAAGTGTCTTTGAAGCCCATCAACACCAAGCAAGGCAGGGGCATGATGCCCAGCCACAAAATTTGCGGCGAGGCCAAGCCACCGGTATGCAAGCAGATGTTGTAAATCAGGGCAAAGCAAATCGCTAGCAACACATGGGTGACACGTGCCACGCCCCAGCCGCGCCAGATGTACAAAGCGCTGACCAGAGCCAGCGCCGCCATGGTCCACAGACTGATAGAAACTTGTTGGTAAGGGCCAGAGAGAAAACAAAACCCGCCAATGATCAGCAAGGCAACACAGATATAGCCGCGCAATACCAAATGTCGCTGACGCCCTAAATCATCGGGCCAGTTTCGGGCAATAAATCCAGCCAGAGCATGCATGTCTGCATGATAACTATGACCCGACAGTTTTAAAACCTAAAGTACTGCTCAGTATCTGAAAAAGGGGTCTAATTAGCCAAGGCAGCGGCAATGTCTTTGTTAACCGATGCGGGGGTGTCCACCGAGCCGTAGCGCTTGACGCTCACGCCGTCCTTACCGACCAAGAATTTGGTGAAATTCCATTTGATGCCCTCGCTGCCCAGCATGCCCGGCGCTTGGGTCTTGAGCCATTGGTACAGCGGATGTGCTTGGGCACCATTGACCTCGGTTTTGGCCATCATGGGAAAAGACACGCCATAATTTTTTTGGCAAAAAGCGCCGATTTCTTCATTGCTGCCTGGGTCTTGGCTGCCAAACTGGTTGCAGGGAAAGCCCAACACCACCAAGCCTTGGTCGGCATAGTCTTGGTGCAGTTTTTCAAGGCCCGCAAATTGCGGTGTGAAGCCACAGGCGCTGGCGGTGTTGACGATCAACAGCACTTTGCCTTGGTAGGCGCTGAGTGCCACCGTTTGGCCATCGATGGTTTGCGCTTCAAAGTCATAAACAGTTGCCATGTGTGTTCTCCACAAGTTAGGAAAAGCATTGTCGCTAATCTGGCTTGTCCCTGCCGGGCCAAGCCGCCAAAGCTGCTGCCAACACGATCAGCAAGCCGCCCAGCAGTTTGCGCGTGCTGAGTTCCGAGGCGCCCAGCGCCACCGAGGAAAGCGTGGCGAAGACAATCTCCGACAGCATCACCAAGGCGGTGGTACTGGCAGCCAAACGCGCCGCCCCAAACTGCAAACTCAGGTTGGAGGCGAGCAACAAGACCGCCAAGCCCAAGGCATAGGGCCACCATGCAAAGTCTGTTGGCCACACCACCAAGCCCGACGGTGCGCCGGCCAGTGCCGCCAACGCAGTCAAGGCCATGCCGCCGCCAAACATGCCCGCCATGCGATCGGCCTCGGGCATGTAGGACAGCTTTTTCAGCATGGCGTTGTTCAAGGCGAAACTTGCGCCACCCAACAGCGCCAAATAATCCATGGCCGATGAGGGCCAAGGCCAATCCATCTCGGGGGTTTTCAGCACCAACGCCACGCCGCACAAAGCCAGCGCCAAGCGCAGCAGCGACCAGCGGGTGGGGCGCTCATCCAACAGCAGCCAAGCAAACAACACCGACCATGCAGGCATGGTGTAAAAAAGCAGCACCACCCGCACCACATCGCCCAATGTGACGGCCCAGTTAAAGCCCAAATTGGTCAAGCCCGAGCCTAGAAACAACCACCACAAGGTGGGGTGTTGCGCCATGCTGAGCCATGTGCGGGGGCGTAGCACCGTGATGCACACACAGGCAAAGCCGTACATGAAAGCGGTGGCCCACAAAGGGTGCAGGCCCAGCGCCTGCATCTCGCGCAAAGGCCACCAACTCAGACCAAACACCAGGGCATTGAAAAGCAGGCCCAGCACCGGCCCCCAAGTGGTGGTCATGGCATCAGTGAGAGGGGTCTTGGCGGGCGATATCGAGCAAGCGCTCTACCTCTTGGGCATGGTGTTTGCAGTTACTTTGGTGCCAGCGCTGGATGAGCCACATATTGCCCGCCACGATAAGGCCAAAGCAAACGATGGCGTTGAAGGCGCTCAAGCCCATGGCTGATGCCGCGGCATACAAGCCACCCAAGGCCAAGATACAGGCTTGCTCATTGAAGTTTTGCACCGCGATGGAGCGACCTGCGCCCATCAGGTTGTGGCCACGGTGTTGCAGCAAAGCGTTCATGGGCACCACCAAAAACCCGCCCAAGCCACCCAGCAAAATGAAAAACGGTGCGGCCACCCATACGTTGTCGATGAAATTCATCACCAGCATCAACAAGCCCATGGCTATGCCCAAGAACATCAAGCGCGGCGCATCTGCCAACGTGGTGCGCATCGAAGCCACCACAGCACCCACGGCAGTACCTATGGCGATGACACCCACCAAGGATGATGCTTGGGTGGTGGTGTAGCCCAAAGCCACGGCGCTCCATGCCAACACGATGTAGCGCAGGTTGCCACTGGCGCCCCAAAACAAGGTGGTGGTGGCCAAGGAAATTTGGCCCAATTTGTCGCGCCACAAGCGCTGGTTGCACTGCCAAAAATCTGGAATCAAGGCCAGCAAGTGGTAGGCCAAGGGCCGCTGTTCATCGGCCTTGAGGGGAATCAAGGCGACGCCGGTATCGGGTATGCGGGTGTTGAACCAAGCGGCCAAGCCGTACAAACCGACCAGCAAGCAAATGGCAGCCTCTGGCGGTGTATCGATGGGCGTGTCAATCAGCGGCAAATCCAAGCCCAGCAAAAAGCTGGAGATATGCGGCCCTACCAACTGCCCACCGAGCAATACGCCCAAGATGATGGAGGCAATTGTCAAACCTTCGATCCAGCCATTGGCTTTGACCAGCATGGAGGAGGGCAGCAACTCGGTCAAGATGCCGTACTTGGCGGGGGAATACGCCGCCGCACCCAAGCCGACAATGGCATAGGCCAGCAAGGGGTGCGAACCAAACAACATCATGGCGCAACCCAGCACTTTGATGCCATTGCTCATGAACATCACCTGTCCCTTGGGGCGCGAATCTGCAAAAGCACCGACAAAAGGTGCGAGCACCACATAAAACAAAGCAAACATGGGCACCAAAGCAGCGCGTTGCCACTCGGCACCCCCACTGGCTTTGATCAACTCGACTGCGGCCACAAACAAAGCGTTGTCGGCCAGCGAGCTGAAAAACTGCGCCGCCATGATGGTGTAAAAACCGCGCTTCATAAGTAAAGAGGAAAGTGGGAGAGGCGGTTCAAGGAAGAGGGCATGAAAGGTGATCGTGGGGCGAAAGCCCTGAGTCCTTGTGAGTTATATCACGCCGTTTGCGCTTGATTGAGCCTGCGACAATTGTCCTTATGCCCCGCCCCCTCTATGCTCTTATCCACACCCAGGCTTTGCAGGCCAACCTTGCGCGCTTAAGGTTGGCCACTGGCGACGCCCGGCTATGGGCCGTGGTGAAGGCCAATGCCTATGGCCATGGTGTGGCGCGGGTGTTTGAAGGCCTGCGGGCTGCAGACGGTTTTGCGGTGCTGGATTTGGCAGAGGCCCAGATTTTGCGCGGTTTGGACTGGCGCGGCCCGATCTTATTACTCGAAGGTGCTTTCGAGCAGCGCGACTTGGAGCTGTGTTCCCGACTGGACCTGTGGCATGTGGTGCATACCGAAGCGCAAATTGACATGCTGAGTCGCCACAAAACCCAAGTGCCGCATCGGGTGTTTTTGAAAATGAACAGCGGCATGAACCGCTTGGGCTTTGCGCCCGAGCGCTTTCGATCAGCTTGGGTGCGCTTGAACGCTTTGCCGCAGGTGGATGAAATTACCTTGATGACCCATTTCGCCCATGCGGACGATGCGCAAGGTGTGGCCGAGCAGCTTGCCTGCTT
>CAMDKR010000076.1 GCA_945901225.1 Bordetella parapertussis
GGGGAATCAGGCTTGAATATATTCAACCTGGTAACCCTCAACAAAACGCTTATGTTGAACGATTCAATAGGACGGTGCGATATGAATGGCTGTCACAGTACTATTGGTCAGACTTGGCAGAGGTTCAAGACTTTGCAACGAAGTGGATGCGGTCTTACAACCATGACCGCCCCAATATGGCCTTGGGCGGATTCACACCAAAGCAGCGACTGGCCATGGCTGCGTAACGTTTCTACTTCTGCGACCCTTGCAAAAGGGGAGGATTACCGGTTGAAGTGCTGTGCAGCGATCTTCTCAGTCATACCTGCTGACCTACCGGCTTGTGGTTTGTAGCCTTTACGGGGCATAGTGGTTCCATTTATGGGTGAGAGAGGGGAGAGGGTGCATTGGGTACGTCCTTAAAGCACCCCCTAACCCTTTTCTTTTAATAGCGATTGGATTTATTTAAATAGCCATTTGGTAAAGGTGACTCACCATTCTCAAAGTCCTCTATCCACTCCTTATGTTCTTCCATAGACAAGTTCTCCTTGGAAGACCCTCTTCGTATCCGCTCGTTTCTGCTCGTTTCATCTCTACTCAGAGGCTTTACCCTAGCTTCAAGGGACGGTTCATTGTTATTGCGCCTACTTGCTTGGGTTTTTCTACCTCCATTCCTCCCTCCATCAGACAAGCGTTGCCTTCTATCTTCTAGTACGAGTCTGTAGGAGTCCAATTCAGGGCATATAAGGTCTCTACCAAGCTCCTTAAACCATTTCATAAGATTGGGTGTCAATACCTCAGCTATCTTTTCATGTGGAAGTCCTAAATACTTTGCCAATTCAATTTTGGACGATGGGACAGAGCCATTAACCCAACATTCCTTTCGGATGGTGTCCCAAAGACCTCGCTCTGCCAAAGTCATAGATCTATAAGACCTGTTGGCCAAAATATCAGATGCGTATTCTTGATAGGCGGGTGCGGCCCTGTTTGTGTTTTTATCAGTTGCCATCACACCCCCTTGACTGTAGGTAAGCATCTAAGTCGGCAGTTCGCCAACACACAGCACGACCATTAGGGGTAATCTTTATTCCTTTCGGAATATACCCAAGCGCTACTAGTTTAAGGAAGGTACTTCTTGAAAGGCCAAGATACTTTCCAGCATCTTTGGTTCGTTTTACAGGTGAATTCATAGTGTTCTCCTAATACAAGCAGTTGGGTACTGCTAGGGTGAAGGATGTGAATGGCTACGAGCAACGCCTATTCACTATGAACACATATCAAAATTAGTTAGTAGCCTGTATTTATAGCGTTACCCATTAAAACGCATCAGAAAATTATAAAGGGTTTTGGGTAAATACCCAGCTACCAAGGGAGCTCTTCTAACTGGTTTTCAAGCAACTTTATTTTGGGCTAACGCCAACCTATCTAGAGCGTTTGCGGAGTGACTAGCAGTCAAGTGACGATAATTCTTTTCAATAATGCGAATAGAAGTTCCAGCCAAGATCGCCACTGTTCCGTAATCCGTGCCTTGTTCAATCATGTCTGTAATTACAGAGTGTCTAATGCAGTAAAAAGTTGGTGCTGAATTTATCCCAGCACTTTTTGCAATTTCTTTAAATTTTTTCCATGAATGTTTGTCCCAAGGCTGGCCATTAACTTTAGAGAAGATCAAAGTTTTAGGTAGTTTATCTTTTGTTGCCTCCAGTAGAAAGTCAAATAATTGACTACCAATTGGAATTGTCCTTTTTGCATTTGCCTTATCCTTGGATATATATAGAGTTCGTTGTCTCTTATTGAAGTCGCCAGTTGTTAGGTTCGCTACAGCATCTGGTCTAAGTGGTATCAACGTAGCAAATTTTATAAATTGAGAGAGATCTGCAGGTGCAGATGCAATGATGGCATTTCGCTCATCAGCAGACAAATAGATATCTCGAGCCTTGTCTGCATCTTTGATAGGTCTAAGTTCTTTTGACCAGGCGAAATCATCAGTTACGTGCCGCTGGTCTTTTGCAAGATTTAAAGCGGCTCTAAACGGTGTGATGTCCCTGTTCAGACTAGAGTCAGAGCGTTTTTTTCCTTTATTTGCACCTGATTTTGTAGGCGTATCTCGCAACTTATTTTTCCATGCCTGTACAAGTTTTGGGGTGAGTTTGCTGAGTTGAGTTTGGGCGAAATGGACATCATCCAATACATAGGCATTGAATCTTTTGGAGACATCTATAGAGGCTGTTTCATTGCTTTTTTGCTTCAGGTAATCAACGTAGTTGTCGCAAACATTTTGAATAGTTACTTCTTGCGTTGATCCACCTCGCCCTATATGAGTGAACCATTCTTGAGCGGCTTTTTGAGCCATTTCAAACCGCAAGTTTTCAGGGTATTCAAGAAAATCACCAAGACTTTTTTGAGGCTTTTTTGTTGTGTGGCTTTCATAAGCTCTTGCTAGCCAAGTACCCCTTGAATTCTTGTTTATTTTTCTGAAACCAAGATGATTGCTTTGAGAAATCTTGTGCCAGTAAGGTTCTCTTCTAGGCTCAAGAGCGTCTCTATTTTTTACTTTGGAGAGGTCTGCCATAACAAGACTCCAATGATGAAATTCTGGTATTGAAAAAGTATTGAAACAAGTATAAATCTTGTTGAACAAAAAAGGTGTGTTTCAAAGAGGCTTAGAGGGATAAAATGGTACATTAACGTTCGTTAAGCAGATGTAAACTTCCTTGACATGGTGGGGGTCGTTGGTTCGAGTCCAATCGCGCCTACCAGTCTTTGCCTTGCCCCTTTACCTGCTCGACGTTTTGCAAAGACGCTTTTGCAAACCCCCAAACAGGATATTCTTTTGGCACGCAAATCTTCTTCCACTTCCAACCATTCAGAAGCAGACCCCAAGGGGGAAGTTGCGACTCGGTTGATCAAAAAATACCCCAATAGGCGCCTCTACGACACCAAGACTTCCAGTTACATCACATTGCAAGAGGTCAAAGCCTTTGTTGTGGCTGGTGAAGTCTTCAAAGTGGTTGAAGCTAAAAGCAATGAAGACCTGACCCGCAGCATCTTGCTGCAAATTATTTTGGAAGAAGAGTCAGGTGGCGTGCCGATGTTTTCCGAAGTCGCCTTGGCCAATATCATTCGCTTTTATGGCCATGCGATGCAAGGCTTTATGGGCAATTATTTAGAAAAGAATGTTCAAACATTTATCGATTTGCAAATGCAAATGGCTGACCAAAGCAAACATCTTTCCCCCGAACTTTGGGCTCAAGTCATGACGACACAGTCTCCTGTGCTCAAGGGTTTGATGGGCAGTTACACAGAGCAATCGCAGGAAATGCTCACCCAAATCCAAAAACAAATGCTCGCCGCTATGGGGCTCAAGCGCTGATGGCTGCGCCTACCGTTGGTTTTGTCAGCTTGGGTTGCCCTAAGGCTTTGACTGACTCGGAACTCATCCTCACCCAGCTAAGTGCTGAGGGCTACCAAACCTCGAAAACGTTCGCTGGCGCAGATTTGGTCATCGTCAACACCTGCGGATTCATTGATGACGCTGTCCAAGAAAGCCTCAACACCATAGGTGAAGCTTTGGCCGAGAATGGCAAAGTGATTGTCACGGGTTGCTTGGGTGCCAAGTCTCAATCAGATGGTCAAAACGTAGTGAAAGCAATGCATCCCAGCGTGCTTGCCGTGACTGGCCCCCATGCAACGCAATTGGTGATGGACGCTGTGCATCTGCATCTGCCCAAACCCCATGACCCTTTCACAGATTTGGTACCTGCTGCTGGCATCAAGCTCACGCCTAAACACTATGCCTATTTGAAAATCAGTGAAGGCTGCAACCACCGTTGCACCTTTTGCATCATCCCCTCTATGCGTGGCGATTTGGTGTCTCGTCCTGTAGGCGATGTTTTGCGCGAAGCCCAGGCTTTGTTTGAAAGCGGTGTCAAAGAGTTATTGGTGATTAGCCAGGACACATCCGCATACGGTGTAGACGTTCGTTATCAAATGGGCTTTCACGGTGGGCGGCCCGTCAAGACCCGCACGCTTGAATTGGTTCAAGCCTTGTCTGACCTGGCAGAGCCTTTTTCTGCTTGGGTGCGTTTGCACTATGTGTATCCGTACCCCACGGTCGATCATCTGATTCCATTCATGGCGAGTGGGCGTGTGCTGCCTTATTTGGATGTGCCTTTTCAACACAGTCACCCTGATGTACTCAAACGTATGCAACGCCCTGCCAGCGGCGAAAAAAACTTAGAGCGTTTGTTGCGCTGGCGTGAGCAGTGTCCTCAATTGGTGGTTCGCAGCACCTTCATCGCAGGCTTTCCGGGCGAAACAGAAGCAGAGTTTGAGCATTTGTTGCAGTTTCTAGAAGAAGCGCAAATTGACCGTGCAGGCTGTTTTGCCTATAGCGCCGTAGAGGGTGCGACGGCCAATGCATTGCCAGGTATGTTGCCTCTTGAGGTGCGTCAAGAGCGTCGCGCCAGATTCATGCAGGTGGCAGAAAAAATATCGACGCAAAAACTGCAACATCGCGTCGGCTCTACCATGCAGGTCTTGGTTGATTCTTCTAAGGCCTTAGGAAAACAAGGCGGCGTTGGTAGAACCTATTCTGACGCGCCAGAAATTGACGGTGTCGTGCATTTGCTGCCCCCTGAAAAACTCAGCAAAAGCTACCGAACTGGAGACTTCATCAAGGTTCGCATTCTTCAAACGCAAGGACATGACTTGATTGCCTTGCCAATCTGATGGGCTATGTGATGTGGTCGTAAAAAAAAGCCACTTTGGTAGCTTTGGTATTAGTTAAGATTGGTGCCCAGAAAGGGACTCGAACCCCCACGATGTTACTCGCTAGTACCTGAAACTAGTGCGTCTACCAATTCCGCCACCTGGGCATTCAGGAAAGCAGAGGATTCTATCAAACAAAAATCAACTCCAAGCGCTGGACTTCTTGAAACTTTCGAGGGAACGGTAGAGGGCCACCGTGATGGCCATGGTTTTGTGCAGCGTGATGACGGTCAAATAGATGTTTATTTGCCGCCCAACGAAATGCGTGCTGTCATACACCGAGATCGTGTCATTGCAAGGGTGACCCGACTGGACCGTAAAGGTCGCCCAGAAGCACGAATTGTGGAGATCATCGACCGACCGCAGCAACCCATCATTGGTCGGTTGCTGCAAGAAAGTGGTGTTTGGTTGGTCGCACCTGAAGACCGACGTTACGGTCAAGACATTCTTGTACCCAAAGGGGCCACAGGAAATGCGCAAGTGGGTCAAGTGGTGGTGGTGGAGTTGACCGAGGCGCCCAGTTTGTTTGGGCAACCCGTGGGTCGTGTCAAAGAAGTGCTGGGTGAGATGGATGACCCCGGCATGGAAATTGAAATTGCAGTTCGTAAATACAGTGTGCCCCATCAATTTTCGGCGGCTTGTTTGGCACAGGCTGCTGAATTGCCTGTCAAAGTCAGGACCAAAGACTTGGCTGATCGTATCGATCTGCGGGACATCCCTCTTGTCACCATCGACGGCGAAGATGCCCGTGACTTTGACGACGCCGTTTATTGTGAACCCGCACAAATGGGCAAACAAAAGGGCTGGCGTTTGTTGGTGGCTATTGCAGACGTCAGCTATTACGTCGATACCGGTAGCGCCATCGATACAGACGCTTATGAGCGTGCCACGAGTGTGTATTTTCCGCGTCGCGTCATTCCTATGCTGCCCGAAAAATTATCCAATGGCTTGTGCTCTCTCAATCCATTGGTTGATCGTCTTTGCATGGTCTGCGATATGTTGATTGATGAAGATGGACAAGTTTTTGCCTATCAGTTTTACCAAGCTGTGATGCACAGCCATGCTCGTTTCACCTATACCGATGTCGCCGCCATTCTCTCCAACACCAGAGGCCCCCAAGCTGCTAAACACAAAGACAGGGTACAAGACCTGATCCATCTTCACGATGTTTATCGAAGCTTGCTTAAAGGCCGAGAGAAGCGCGGTGCTGTTGATTTCGAAACCACCGAAACCCAGATCATTTGTGACGACAGCGGTCGAATTGAAAAGATTGTTCCCAGAGTTCGCACACAGGCGCATCGCTTGATCGAAGAAGCGATGTTGGCTGCCAACGTCTGCAGTGCTGACTTTATTTTGCAAACCAAACACCCTGCTGTTTTTCGTGTGCATGAGGGGCCAACGCCAGAAAAACGAGAAACCTTGCGCAACTACCTCAAGGCCATGGGTGTGCCTGCCACGTTAAGCGAGAACCCCAGCCCAGGTCAGTTTCAGGCCATTGCCCAGGCAAGCAAAGACAGGCCTGACGCACAGCAAATCCATTCCATGTTGCTGCGTTCTATGCAGCAGGCTATTTACACCCCTCTGAACAGTGGACACTTTGGTTTGGCTTATCCGGCTTATACCCATTTCACCAGTCCTATCAGGCGTTATCCAGATTTGTTGGTTCACCGTGTCATCAAATCCATTTTGACTGGGCGACGCTATCAACTGCCTGGCTTGCCGTTACCAGGCGAGGCGCACATCAAGTTAGCCAGACGCTTGGCAGCCCAAGCGCGTCTGAAAGACAAGCCCTCTCAACCATCACAGAAACCAACGGCTGAGCAACAAGCATGGGAGGCTGCGGGCTTGCATTGCAGTGCTAACGAGCGAAGAGCAGATGAAGCCAGTCGGGATGTAGAGGCTTGGCTTAAATGTCAGTACATGCGAGAACACTTAGGCGAAGATTTCAGTGGAACTGTTTCTGGTGTCACAGCTTTTGGTGTGTTTGTGACCTTGGATGCCATGTATGTAGAGGGCTTGGTCCACATCACTGAGTTGGGTGGCGACTACTTTAAATTTGATGAAACCCGCCAAGAGTTACGCGGCGAGCGAACGGGTATTCGTTACAACGTTGGCGCACGTGTCAGGGTGCAAGTCAGCCGCGTAGACCTCGATGGTCGCAAAATTGACTTTCGTTGGGTACAAGAAGATGGTTCACCCGCTTTGGATAAGCCGTTGCGTGGGAAAAAATCGCCATCCGCTGCTTCAACCGTGTCTTCACCTGACAATTCTTTAAAAGCCAAGGCCAGAAGCAGCAAGGGTGGTTTTCATGCTGGCGCCAAATCAAGTCCTCAAGGCCTGAATACTTCGGCTAAACAAAATACAACGAAAGCCAAAAAGAAGTCTAAAGGTCGTCACTGACATTTTTCCAGGAGATTCAAATATGTCCCATTCCAAAATTGCGATCGTCACAGGCGCTGGTACCGGCGTTGGCAAAGCTGCCGCGCTGGCTTTGCTTGCCGATGGTTGGCAAGTGGCATTGATCGGTAGGCGTTTACAACTTTTAGAGGATGTCGCGTCTTCTTCCCACTCGCCGGAATCGTGCTTGGCCTTGTCGGTCGATGTCGCTGACCCCGATGCTGTCAAAAATGCTTTTGCAAAAGTGATGAGCAAATGGGGACGTGTTGATTTGCTTTTCAACAACGCGGGTGTCAGCGCGCCGGGTGTTCCACTTGAAGAGTTGAGCATTGAGCAATGGCGAAACGTGGTGGACATCAATCTCAATGGCATGTTTTACTGTTTGCAGCAAGCATTTGTCGCTATGAAAGCGCAGTCCCCCCAAGGTGGCAGGATCATCAACAACGGCTCTATTTCCGCGTATGCGCCTCGCCCTAACTCTATCGCCTACACCGCAACCAAACATGCAGTAACTGGCTTGACGAAAACCGCAGCACTGGATGGTCGTAAATACAGTATTGCTGTGGGGCAGATCGATATTGGCAATGCGGCCACGGAAATGGCCGCCAAAATGGCGCTGGGTGTTCCACAGGCCAATGGTGAAATTGCCAAAGAGCCCTTGATGGATGTCAAGCATGTGGGTGAATCGGTGCTGTACATGGCCAATATGCCGCTCAGTTCAAATGTGCTTTTCCATACTGTGATGGCCACCAATATGCCTTTTGTGGGCAGGGGCTAGCCTTGGTATGTCCCAGCTTTAGGGCTGCGCAGAGAGCTTGTGCTAACATAAGCGTTGCTTGAAAGCGCAATAATAACTTTTTGCGTTAAGCAAATCCCAAACCAGTTCCCACAAGGTGTTGCCCGAATTTCATTGATTTGGTGCGATAAAGAACTGGCTCAGACCTAACCTTTGGAGT
>CAMDKR010000077.1 GCA_945901225.1 Bordetella parapertussis
GCGTTCGGGCAAGTCTTTGCCAAATTGCAAGGCCAATTCAAATTCCACAATCAAGTGTTGGTAAGCCGCGGCTTGTACGCGGTGGCCGCTGGCAAACACCGTGTCTGCCAATACACAGCCAGATATTGCATCGTCAAAGCCCACAAAGCTTCGCATGGCCGGTGTGGTGATGGCGATTTTGTAGCCGCCAAGTTGCGTGTTTCTTTGCGATGCTTGTTGTTGCACAAAGGCGTCTTGGCTGGCATAGGCTTGTTGCAGCGTCTGGATCGCAAACGGGGGTACCAAAGCATGAAAAGGTTCACGGCAAGTTTGCTGCCTGAGCAGTTCGGTCGCCGTTGCTTGATCGCCAACCCAGTCCTGAAAAAATTCGGTTTCCATGTCGCCAGTGTGGCACAGACTTGGCGCTCTTGGTCCAGGTGTTGAGTAACATGCGCCCCATGCAATTCATCGAAACCGCGTTGCTGCGCATAGGCTACAAAGAATGGAACCCCGAGGGGCACCACACCATCGTTCTCACTCACGGTTGGCCCGACAGTCCACGCTGTTGGCATGAAGTTGTGCCCCATTTGGTCCAAGCGGGCTACCGTGTACTTGTTCCCGCCTTGCGCGGTTTTTTGCCCACCACGTTTTTGCGCGAAGACACGCCCCGTACGGGCCAGTTGTCTGCCTTAGGACGTGACATGGTGGAATTTGTGCTGGCCTTAGGACTTGAAAAACCTGTGTTGGTCGGCCACGACTGGGGCGCAAGGGCGGTCGCCAACGCCTGTGGTTTACAGCCCGGCATTGCCAGTCATATGGTGCTGTTGTCCGTAGGTTATGGCACCAATGACCCCACGCAAGACTTGAGTATGGAACAAACCCAGCTCTACTGGTACCACTGGTTCATGGCCACTGCTCGCGGTGAGCGCTATGTACGTGATAACGGCAAAGAATTCTCGCAACGCATGTGGGACACCTGGGCGCCCAAGGGTTGGTATTTGCCCAATGAGTTTGAGCAAACCGCCATGGCCTTCAACAACCCTGATTGGGCCGAGGTGACCTTGCATTCCTATCAGCACCGCTGGGGCCATGCACCCAGCGACCCCTATTACGACGCTGATGAAGCGCTTTTGCACCCTGCACCAGTGCTGAATGTGCCAACCTTGATGTTGCACGGAGAAGTCGACGGGGTGAGTTTGCCCGCCACCTCGGCCAAGCGTGAGAAGTTTTTCAGCGGGCCTTATGTTCGCCAGTTGATGCCTGGCGTGGGTCACTTCCCGCAGCGTGAAGCACCATCCAAAGTGGCTCAGGCCATCCTGGACTTTTTAATTGCCAACTGACTGTAACCACTCAAGCGAGACGTAATCAAGCGCTCGGTTGTGGGTGCTTTCAAGTACAGGTTCAGGCGCTACGCCAGCTTCATAGGCTTGCCGCCATCGCAATGCGCACAGGCACCAGCGGTCACCAGCCTTCAAACCCTTGAATCGGTATTCTGGGCGAGGGGTGATGAGATCGTTTCCCTGTTGAAGTGAGAAATCCAAAAATGCTTGCGTTACTTTTGTACAAATGACATGGCTACCTTTGTCATTTTCATCCGTGTTGCAACAGCCATCTCGAAAGAAACCCGTCAAAGGGTCGTATGAGCAGGGGACAAGCGGTGTGCCGAGAACATTGAGGCTGTTTTGATTCATAAAAATTAAATTTTTCCTGCAGGAGGAATATAACCTTTGCAAAGAGCCAGTAATTCAGCCAAAGAATTGACTTGCATCTTTGACAGAATCTGGCCGCGGTATTTCTTAATGGTGTCAGCCATTAAGCCTTTGTCAGAAGCAATATATTTGTTGCCATGTCCCATTAGCATCAAAGACAGAATACTTTGCTCTCGTTGGTTCAAGCTTTGGTGAAGCGAGTCCACAAGAAGTAGACGCTTTCGGTCTTCATGGCGTTGAGAATCTAGTTTTAATCCTTTGTCGATGGCTTGGATTAACTGAGTGTAGGGAAAGGGTTTACATAAAAATTCAATGGCACCGTACTTCATCGCATCAATGATTTCTTGAGTCTGACTTTCGCCACTCATGTAAATGATGGGCAAGGACCAATCTTTCTCAATCAATGCTTTGTGCAAATCCAAGCCAGTCATTTGTGGCATGCGCATATCCATAACCAAGACAGCTGGCGCCCAGCTTTGGGCCTTTTGTAAAAACGCTATCGCGCTGTCGAAGTCTTTAACCTCATATCCAAGATGCCTCAACATATCACCCAAGTTCAAGCGAAGGTCGTCGTCATCTTCAACTAAAAAGACAATTCCTTTGGTGGTCATGGTTCTCACTGGGTAATATCTGATTGATCATTTTAATTTTCCTTGATTTAACCTTAAATAACACTTTGTAATAACTTTTTTAAAAAAATATTTAAGAATGCTGATTAGAAATATCCCTATTTGGGGGTGGTCAATCAACATGATTGAGGTGATATTACAAGTTACCTTTTCCTAGCTTTAAGGGTGCTTCTATGACACTTCATCTACCATCAGAACCAGACAAGGTGATTCAGGCGGGTCGTCTTCTACAAGAGGCGCGGAACCGAAAAGGTCTGTCACTTGAAATGATGTGCAAACTCCTTGGCATGAGTCAGCATCAAATTCAAGCCATTGAAGAGGGTGACGTCAGCTATTTCAATAAAAGCACACAGACACTGATTTGGCATGCCCGTTTGTATGCCAAAAAAATCGGGGTTCAGCTTGCAGATTTTGAAATCAATGTCGTCAGACGTCACACAACAACGCCCTCATATCCTCAACAAAAGATTCCCGCTTTTCTTTTGAAGTCAACAACCAAAACTGCAACTGAAGCCAAGGGTTATGGAAGAGGATAGACCCAAAGCCAATGATTTGTATATCCCTGCAGGAGTGACATTTGTTGGAACAATTCATGCCCCAGGCCTTGCAGAAATCAACGGCTCAGTGACAGGAGAGATTACGACAAATAAACTGGACATTGGTCCTTTCGGTCATATTAAAGGTAAGGTTACAGCCAAAGAAATAGATGTCTATGGTGTTTTGATGGATGACGTTGTATGTCAGGGACTTTTACAAATTCGCAAGACTGGCAAAGTATCTGGCAAACTTTCCTATTTAGACATAGACATTGAGCGAGGCGGACAGTTTCAAGGTGACATGCTCAACAGCACAAAATGAGACTGTTGCACTATTTAACCCGTTGGTATGCCACAGATTTGGCTATCGATCTGGGAACAGCAAACACATTAATTTATGCAAAGAGCCAAGGGGTTGTACTCAATGAGCCATCAGTAGTCGCGATTCAGCATATTGCAGGCTCTAGTGGTAAAAAAAATGTCATAGCAGTTGGTCGAGAAGCTAAGTCAATGCTTGGGCGAGTACCGTACAGCATTGAAGCAATCCGACCCATGAAAGATGGCGTCATTGCAGATTTCACCATCACCGAGCAAATGCTCAAGCACTTTATTCGCTCTATTCATGCCAAAAGTTTTTTGAGGCCAAGTCCACGAATCATCATTTGCGTACCTTGTGGGTCTACGCAAGTTGAGCGCAGAGCAATTCGTGAATCGGCGTTGGCAGCGGGTGCATCCGAGGTGTACTTGATTGAAGAGCCCATGGCTGCTGCCATTGGCGCAGGGTTGCCAGTGGCAGATGCGTGCGGCTCAATGGTCGTCGACATTGGTGGTGGCACCACTGAAGTTGGAATCATCTCATTAGGTGGCATGGTTTACAAAGGGAGTGTTCGCATTGGTGGCGATAAGTTTGACGAGGCTATCGTCAACTACATTCGTCGCGGCTATGGCATGTTGATCGGCGACCAAACTGCAGAAAACTTGAAAAAACAAATCGGGGTTGCTTACCCGAGTGCAGAATACAAAGAGATGGAAGTTACCGGTCGTAACTTAGCTCAAGGTATTCCACAGTCGTTTACTGTGTCCACTACTGAAATTTTGGAAGCGCTCGCCGAACCGCTTAATGGGCTTATAACTGCCATCAAGATTGCGCTGGAGAACACACCTCCCGAGCTCAGCTCGGACATTGCCGACCGAGGTATCGTTCTCACTGGTGGGGGTGCACTTTTGAAAGATTTAGATAAGATGATTTCAGAAGAAACAGGCATACCTGTGATACTGGCGGATGAACCGCTGACATGCGTTGTAAGAGGCTGTGGAATGGCACTCGAACGCTTGGAAGGACTGGCAAGCATATTTACAGGCGAATAGCTATAAGCTGCGTATATGCAACTGGACACCCAAACCACCATTTTTATGATTTGCTTCGTGTACCTGATATTGCACGGCGCAATTTGGCTTGCTTTGCAAGAGTACAGAAGCTTTCAGGTCAAACTTTGGTGCGCAGCGGGTATGTTCAGCGGAATGGCTGTGGTTTTGTTGGCGATGCGAGGGCAGGTATCTGATTTTTTGTTTTTCTATGTGGCCCAATTATTGATGCTGGTTGGTAACTGGGGACGCATGGTGGCTTTGCGCATGTATTTATTACCTGAGCCTCAGCATCGTGCATATAAGGTTTATAACCTGCTCAATGTTGGCTATTTTATTTTGTTTGTTTATTTAATTTATTTTCAACAAGCTGAATGGGAGGCCTTGATTATTTTCAATGCCTTTTATGCGGTTCTGTGTTTTGACTATTTTAGTATCGGACTCAAACTCCACAAAATGCGTGAATCCTTAGGCGCCAAATTGCTGATGGCGGGTGGATTGATTCTGAGCAGCACTTTAGGTATTCGTGCATTAGGCGTAGGCATAGCGGGGTCGATTGATGACATCTATGCGCCTAGTTGGAACCAAGCAATCATGGTTATTGGTCAGTTCATGTCGATTACGCTTTGCAATATTGCATTTCTTCGCATCTTTCTTGAGATTGCCGAGAAAAATAAATTGGCTGTTGCCCATGAGTTGACCTTAACCAACGAGTGGGCAGATGTCATGCAGCGCACCAGCCTCTCTTTGAAACAACTGTTAGATGAACGTGAAGAGATCATCAGACAACTCACGCTTTTTAACAAAACTGCAGGCATGGGTGCATTGGTAGCCAGCCTGGCACACGAACTAAACCAACCCCTGGCTGTGATTCAGCTCAATGCCGATATGATCGAATTGGTGCTGAACGAACATGACGCCAAGTTAAACAAAGACACCAGCATTGATAAAGCAATGACTGGGTTACGAAAAGCCAATCAGAGAGCTGCCACCATCATTTCGACTCTGCGAAACATGTTTGGCAATGGCCCTAAGTCGATCTCAAAGTTTGACTTTAATGAACTCGTAAAGGATGTGCTGTTGTTGTGTCAACCCGCTTTGCAAAGTCAGTCCATCGATATGCGATTGCAATTACATCCGCAGTCTTTGAATTTCACAGGTGACAAAACACAACTACAACAAGTCATCTTGAACCTGATGACAAATGCCAGCGAGGCATTCCCTGCCGCATTTCAGGGGAAAAAGATCATCACGATACAAACAAATTTAAAGGACGATCGGATCTATTTGACAGTATCAGACAATGGCTGTGGCATCGCTCCTGAGATTGAATCTCTGGTGTTTGATTTGCTGCGAACCAATAAGGAAACAGGTATAGGTATTGGTTTGTGGCTCTCGAAAACCATCGTCGAATCGCATAAGGGAAAGATCGATTTCACAACAAGGACTAATTTTGGAACAAGCTTCCGAGTAGAGTTGCCATGTACCAGTGGCCTTATGTATTTCTAAAAGGCAAAAGCATTGTTTTTTGTTGGCGCATCGACCTTGGCTCGAGCAAGGGAATTACAGATTTATCAGAATTCCAGGCTCGTCAAAACGCATATTCACAAACCTATCACGCCACCATTGATTTTTCTAATGGCAACCGTTGCTGAACGCGGACGGGTCGCTTCGGTTTGGTCTGGCCAACTGGAATGCTGGTTGGGGTTTTTAGGATCCCCTCGATCGCTGGGAGATTCGCCGGGGTGTTGAACGTTGATAAACAAGGTGGTGCCATCGGGAGAAAACGACAGCCCGGTGATTTCACACATATTGGGACCGGTAAGAAAGCGCTTGACTTCACCGGTGTTGGTGTCGCAAACCAACATCTGGTTATTGCCTATGCGCTTGAATTCCCCTTGATTCAGTTGGCTGGAATGCACATCGGTTTGTATCCACAGCAAACCACCCGGTCCTAGAGACAAGCCATCGGGGCAACCGAAAAAATCGCCTTTGGTATTGCCCTTAGCCTGCTCGCGTTCGTTGGCTGGGTCGCCTGCCAGCAGCAAATGGTTCCAAACGAATGCATCACCTGCAAACATTTGGTCATCACGCCAACGAATGATTTGACCCATGGTGTTGTTGGCCCGAGGATTGGCTGAATCCACACCGGGATGATTGGTTTGGCCTCGGTTGCTGTTGTTGGTGAGTGTGCAATACACCCAGCCGCTCTCGCGGTCTATGGTCAGCCATTCGGGGCGGTCCATTTTGGTCGCCCCCAGCAAGTCACTGGCCTGTCTGGCTTTGATCAAAACTTCACCTTGGTCGGCAAAACCGTTGGCGACAGTCAGAGGCCCAATGCCGTGAATCAGCGGCAACCAACGCCCGCTGCCATCGGCATCAAACCGTGCCACATACAAGATACCGTGGTCTAGCAATTCACGGTTAGCTGCAGCACCGCCAGCAGCGATCTTGTCGCGGCTGATAAATTTATAAATATATTCAAACCGAGCGTCTTCGCCCGAATACACCACGGCGCGTCCATCGCCAGATTGCGTTACCCACGCGCCTTCATGTGCACCCCTGCCAATTGCAGTGCGTTTGATCGGAGTACTGTTGGGATCCATAGGGTCGACTTCGACAATCCAGCCAAAACGGTTAGGTTCATTAGGATGGCGAGTGGCATCAAAACGCTCGTCATGCTTGTCCCATTGGTAAAAACTTTTGGCGCGTAAGCCCCAGCGCTGATGATGGGCTGAAGGTTTGTCACCAGCGGCAAAGTAAAACGCCCAGTTTTCTTCCCCAGACAAATAGGTGCCCCAAGGCGTCATACTGCTAGCGCAATTGTTCAACGTGCCTTTGATGCGTTTGCCTGATGGATCGGCTGCGGTTTGCATCAAGGGGTGTCCCGCTGCCGGGCCACCTACAGAAAATTCGGTGTCCATGGTGAAGCGCCGCGCATAACGCGAAGGCCGCACCATCTGCCAACCTTTGTCCGTGAGTTTGGCCTCATAGGCAGACAGGCCATGGGCGTTCTGCGATTTTTTAACCTTTTCTGCAGTCCAGGGCAATAAGCCATCTGAGTGCAATAAACCGTCATCGGTGTATTCATGGTTGGTCATGATGACCCCGTGGGTCGAACTGCCATTCAAAGGGAAAAACACCAAACCATCATGATGCATACCCATTTGGGCGGCTTGTTCTTCAGCGGTGTTGGAAGCGTCTGCGCGGTAGAGCGGCATATTGCCCGGGATACCCACGGGCTCCCCCCAAGCCGCCAACACATTGAAGTGATAACCGGGCGGCACTTTCACCAAGTCTTCCAGGCTGGGAGGTAGTGCTTGAAAATTCATGCGGGTGCTTGAAGTCGATTTGCCGCTTTGCGCATTGGCCCAACCCGTTGGCGCCAACAATGACAAACCCGCTAGCCACTGCAAACTGATGCGCTTGGTCGGATCTGATACCTGATGAATATTGGTATTGGCCGAACGGTTGCTGTCTTCCATGGTGTCGAAATCTTTGGCCATGCCGTGCTTGCTCCCCGAGAACTGTCTTGTGAAATAAATCTTGCGCCTGTCACATCATTATGAAGATTTGTGATGTGAACTACCCAATTATGGTCAAAGACCATGACAGTTCTTGTTGGCTTTGTTCGCGCCAAGTTGTGAATTTTTCACTCAACCACTTTATGCCGACATTTCATGTTGGGAGCCATGCGCTGTTTAACTTTTTAGAGCTTGTTTAATTTCAATCTCAAGCAATGACCTCAGTCTGGTATGAATGTTTTTGCCAAAGTGAACATTTCTTTGACCTTGAGACAAATTGATTAAATTATTATGGTCACTAGGTAGTATTCGTACCAGACTTTTTAGAAAATTTTC
>CAMDKR010000078.1 GCA_945901225.1 Bordetella parapertussis
GTGTCGCTTTGCGAGGGAGTCCGATTTAAATGCTGGGGGTGAAAACTGTGGCGCACCATATCTCGCTCCATGCGCAGTTCGTCACTCAGGTTCATGTGTCTTGCTTTGCGAATTTGTTCCAAGGTGACGGCCAACATCAGCGGTGAGCGCTTGTGCAAAGCTTCCAAGGCTTGTGTATGGCCAGTCGCTTGCAATAACTTTGTAATGCTTTGTAAATCAGCTGCTTCAAAAGCATGGTTGACATCCGATGACCACCACACAGGCGTGGCACCTTGGGCGGTTTGGGTAGCTTGCGCAAAAGGTGATGTGAAGTTTTTCAAAGCATCTGCTTGGGCCCAGTTCAGTAAAGGCAGTTTCGACCAAAGCGCATTCAACTGTGAACTGTCACACAGTGCATCTGCCAAGCCTGCAAATACCGCTTCAGCGCCATTGAGCATCTGACCCGTCAGGCCCAAATACTCACCCAAAGCACCTTGGCATCGGCTGAGGAAATAGCCGCCACCGACATCAGGGAACAAACCAATCATGGTCTCGGGCATGGCCATCTTGGTTCGCTCCGTGGCAATGCGCAATTTGGCACCTTGTGCCAAGCCCATGCCGCCACCCATCACGATACCGTCCATGAACACGATGCACGGTTTGGGGTAGTGGTGAATCAAATGGTTGAGGCGGTATTCCTCGGTGAAGAAATCTTCTAAGCGGGGGTCACCCGCCAATGCGGCTTGGTGAAAAAAACGAATATCGCCTCCGGCACAAAACGCACCAAAGGCAGACTCTTTACCCATGCCCCGCATGGCCACAGCCTGTACACGCGGGTCGTGTTGGCATGCGGACAACACCTTCGTGATGCTGCGAACCATCTCCAAGGACAAGGCATTCAAAGCTTTGGCACGGTTCAAAGTGATAAGGCCCACATTCCCTTGCACCTCGGCCAATACATCGCCCTGCGTCAACACCACCCACTCATCCATTTGAGACTCTCCAAGAAGCAATTTCATTCAAGGCCAAAGCACCCAACACCAAAGCCCCACCCATGATCACTGCAAGCGTGGGCGTCTCGCCAGCACCTAACCAAGCCCATGCAATACCAAACAAAACCTCCAGCAAGGCCAGCAAGGCAACTTCATGCGATTTCAACACCTGTGCCGCCCATACAGCAAGCAAACACGGCAAGGCCAATTGCGAAAAGCCCAAACCTGCCAACCAAACCAAGTCGCTTGAACTGGCCACGCCTGGCAGCGCCAGAGCTGCGGTGTAGATGCAAGACAACATGGCACCCACCCAAACCGCTGGCATAAAGTCAGTGGGCTGTTCTGACGCTTGTTGATGGTGAGTCACATTCCACTGAACTGCACCCGCAAAGGGCACAGCCAAAGCCACCCACATGCCTTGGAGGTGCTGTCCCGCATCGACCTGAACTTGTGAGACAAACATGAAGACCATGCCAAGGCCAGCCACCACAATCGCCAACCATGTATGCAGCGCCAAACGCCGGCCACCCACAAAGCGCGACAACAATGCGGTGAAGATGGGGCCCATGGCCATGGTGATCAGCACATTGGCCACTGTGGTCATGGTCAGGGCCAGCATGAAGGCGGTGAACATCACCGACCAACACACACCCGAGAGCCAAAAGGTTTTGTCGCGCCAAGGCAGGTTCAGAAGCTGTCGACCTTTGAGCAAAGGCAACAATATGCTGAGCGAGACCAGGGTGAAGAAACTGCGCCAAAAGGTAATTTCAAAACCTTGGGCGTGTGTCATTTGACGAGACACCACACCTGCCGTCGACCACAGCAAGGTGGCCAGCACCATCACCCCAAGGGCTTGTGTGTGGCTCAGCTTGAAGCGCATGGAAGCAGAATCAGGAATCTCGGCTGGCACGCTTGCGTTCATGCTCTTTCAAGAAACGCTTGCGCAATCTAACACTCTTGGGCGTGATCTCAACCAACTCGTCATCATCAATGAACTCGACGCCGTATTCCAAAGTCAGTTGAATAGGTGGCGTGATTTTGATGGCGTCTTCTTTGCCGCTCACACGGAAATTGGTCAGCTGCTTGGTGCGGGTGGCGTTCACCACCAAATCGTTGTCACGGCTGTGGATACCCACAATCATGCCTTCATAAACAGGGTCATTGGGTTTGACAAACATGCGACCACGGTCATCCAACTTGCCCAAGGCATAGGTGAAGATTTCACCGTCGTCCATGGAGATCAGCACACCGTTTTTACGGCCGCCAATATCACCTTTGTGCGGCTCGTAGCCATCAAAGATATTGGAGATCAAGCCCGAGCCACGGGTTAAGTTCAAAAATTCGTTGGTAAAACCAATCAGTCCACGCGCAGGAATGCGGTACTCCAAGCGAACACGACCACGACCATCGGGGTCCATGTTCACCAGTTCGCCTTTGCGCTCGCCCAAGGCTTGCATCACGCCGCCTTGGTGACCTTCTTCAATGTCAGCGGTGACCATCTCGATAGGCTCATGACGAACACCGTCCACATCGCGGTAGACCACGCGGGGTTTGGACACTGCTAATTCATAGCCTTCACGGCGCATGTTTTCCAACAAAATGGTCAGGTGCAATTCACCGCGACCCGCCACTTCAAAAATACCGTCTTCATCGGTTTCTTTGACACGCAGCGCCACATTGTGTTGCAGTTCTTTTTGTAAGCGGTCCCAAATTTGGCGGCTAGTCACGTACTTGCCTTCACGACCTGCCAAGGGCGAGGTGTTGACACAAAAATTCATGGTCAAGGTGGGCTCGTCAATTTTGAGCATGGGCAAAGGACTGGGGTTCAAAGGATCGGTGATGGTCACACCAATGCCAATGTCTGCAATGCCATTGATCAACACGATGTCGCCAGGGCCTGCTTCAGTAGCTTGGATACGCTCCAAGCCTTGGAACTTCAACACTTGGTTGACACGGCCTTTAACAGGTGTGCCACCCTCACCTTCCATGACCACCACATCCATGCCGGGCTTTAAGGTACCAGCGCTGATGCGGCCCACACCAATGCGACCCACGAAGGTAGAGAAATCTAAAGCGGAAATTTGCAATTGCAAGGGGGCAGCGGGGTCACCTTGCTGAGGCGGCACATGCTTCAAGATGGTGTCGAACAGAGCCGACATATCGGGGCCCCATTGCGCACCCGCCTCGCCCTCGACCAAAGATGACCAGCCGTTGATACCGGAGGCATAAACCACGGGGAAATCCAATTGCTCGTCGTTTGCGCCGAGTTTGTCGAACAACTCAAAAGCCGCGTTGATGACGGCGTCGGGGCGTGAACCGGGCTTGTCCACCTTATTCACCACCACAATAGGCTTCAATCCCAAAGCCAAGGCTTTTTTGGTGACAAAGCGGGTTTGTGGCATGGGGCCTTCTTGCGCATCAATCAACAGCACCACACCGTCGACCATGGACAAAGCACGTTCAACTTCACCACCAAAGTCCGCGTGGCCAGGGGTGTCGACGATGTTGATGTGGGTGCCTTGCCAACTAACCGCGCAGTTTTTGGCGAGGATGGTGATGCCGCGTTCTCGTTCAATCGCGTTGTTGTCCATCACGGTATCCACTACTTTTTCGTGTTCGGCAAACGTACCTGATTGTCGAAGCAACTGATCGACCATGGTGGTTTTGCCATGGTCAACGTGGGCAATGATGGCGATGTTTCGAATTTGTAATGTCATGCTGCACTCTCAAGTAAGGATTGGATTTCTTGGGGATTCAATAAGCGCTCGGGAATCAATTCCCCCGCGCGAACATGGGCTGTACCTAGCAAAGCTTGTGGGCTGACGCCATACACAGCCACCAGATCGTGATCGGGCCAATCGCCACGGCGACGCAAGCCACTCAGGAACCGACCTGCATCATCAGGCTGCAATGTGATGGGGTGATGACTGTCAAGCAGCACATCCACAGCACGCAAAGATTGAGGGCGCTGGCTTTCAGGCAAAGCTTCAAGCGCTTCAAGGGAGACGCATTCGCCAATAGCAAATTGCCCGCTTTGCACACGACGCAATGCGCTTAAAAAAGCACCACAGCCGAGTGCAATACCGATGTCTTCACCCAAAGTGCGGATGTACGTGCCCTTGGAGCAATGCGCTTTGACCCATACGCTGCGCAAACCGTTTTCAGTGGGTAATTCTTTGAGTTCCAAGGAATGGATCACCACACTGCGTGGTGCACGTTCAACCTCAATACCTTCACGGGCGTATTCGTACAAGGCCTTGCCGTCTTTTTTCAAGGCACTGTGCATGGGGGGGACTTGTTGCAAAGGTCCCGTGAACAAGGCTTGCACTTGTTGCAGTTTTTCAGGCGTGAAATTGACTTCTGCTTCAGCGATGACTTCGCCTTCTGCGTCCGCCGTGCTGGTGCGTTGCCCTAATCGCAACACCGCTTCATAGGTTTTGTCTGCATCCAAATGGAGTTGGCTGAATTTGGTGGCCGCGCCAAAGCAAAGCGGCAAAACACCTGTTGCCATAGGGTCTAAGGTGCCAGTGTGTCCGGCTTTTTCAGCGCGAAGCAACCACTTGGCTTTTTGCAAAGCTTGGTTGCTAGACAACCCTAGCGGTTTATCGAGTAACAACACCCCATGCACAGGGCGCCGTTGCACCCTGGTGCGAGGCGTTTTCATGGCGTGTCAGTTTCCTTGGCACGAGAGGCCACAGCACGGGCGATCAAGGCGTTCATGTCCGCTGCGCGTTCGGGGGTGCGGTCGTATAAAAAATGCAAAGTAGGCACGGTGTGAATATGCAGGCGTTTGAACAAACCATTGCGCAAAAAACCTGCCGCTTGGTTCAAGCCTTCCAAACAAGCTTCCGCGTCACCCACCAACACACTTACAAACACTTTGGCGTGTGCGTAATCGGGGGTGACCTCTACCGATTGAATCGTCACCATGCCCAACCGCGGGTCTTTCAACTCACGAATGAGTTCGGCCAGATCGCGTTGGATCTGGTCGGCGACACGAAAGCCACGGTGGGGTGTAGAAGACTTCTTGGCAGCCATGCAAACTTAGATCGTTCGTGCAACTTCCTTGATTTCAAAGAACTCAAGTTGATCGCCCTCGTTGATATCGTTATAGCCCTTGAGGTTCAAACCGCATTCGAAGCCTTCCTTGACCTCGCGCACATCGTCTTTGAAACGCTTCAAGCTCTCGAGTTCGCCGGTAAAGACGACCACGTTGTCGCGCAGCAAACGCAAACGGGCGTTGCGGCGAATAAAGCCGTTGGTGACCATGCAACCGGCAATCGCACCAATTTTGCTGATACGGAAGACTTGGCGAATCTCGGCCATACCGATGATTTCTTCCTTCTTGTCCGGCGTCAACATGCCCGACATGGCGGCTTTGAGTTCGTCCACAGCGTCGTAAATGATGTTGTAGTAGCGAATTTCTACGCCGTTGTTCTCAGCCAGTTTTCGTGCACCGGCATCGGCTCGGGTGTTAAAGCCAATGATGACGGCCTTTGAAGCAATCGCCAAGTTCACATCCGACTCGCTGATGCCGCCTACCGCGCCATAAACCAGCTGTACACGCACCTCTTCGTTGGTGAGTTTGAGCAAGGACGCAGCCAAAGCTTCTTGCGATCCTTGCACATCGGCTTTGATGATGATGGGCAGGTTTTTCACTTCGCCAGAGGCCATGTCGGAGAACATGTTCTCCAACTTGGCGGCTTGCTGCTTGGCCAACTTGGTATTGCGGAATTTGCCAGCGCGGTAGGTGGCAATTTCACGGGCGCGACGCTCGTCGGACAGCACCATGAATTCGTCACCGGCTTGCGGCACCTCGGTCAAACCTTGGATTTCCACAGGGATGGAAGGACCGGCGGATTTGGTTGACTTGCCGTTTTCATCCAGCATGGCACGAACACGGCCATAGGTTTGACCCGCCAAGACCACATCGCCGGTTTTCAAGGTGCCTGATTGCACCAAGATGGTGGCCACGGGACCACGACCTTTGTCCAAACTGGCTTCGATCACCAAGCCTTTGGCCATGGCGTCTATAGGCGCTTTGAGCTCTAACACTTCGGCTTGCAACAACACTTGTTCTAGCAGGTCGTCCACACCTTGACCCGTTTTCGCAGACACGGACACAAAAGGAGACTCGCCGCCAAACTCTTCGGGCACCACTTCTTCGGCAACCAATTCGTTTTTCACACGGTCAGGGTTGGCGTCGGGTTTGTCGATCTTGTTGATAGCAACAACAATGGGTACACCTGCTGCTTTGGCGTGTTTGATCGCCTCTTTGGTTTGCGGCATCACACCGTCGTCAGCAGCGACCACCAAAATCACAATGTCAGTGGCTTGTGCACCACGCGCTCGCATGGCTGTGAAGGCCTCGTGGCCTGGGGTATCAAGGAAGGACACCATGCCACGCGGTGTTTCCACATGGTAAGCACCAATGTGCTGGGTAATGCCACCGGCTTCACCCGAGGCCACTTTGGCGCGGCGAATGTAGTCAAGCAAAGAGGTCTTGCCGTGGTCAACGTGACCCATGACAGTGACCACAGGCGCACGGGTGAGGGACTCACCAACGTGACCAGAAGCCTCTTCTTCGGTAAAGGCCTCAGGGTCGTCCAAAGAAGCGATGACTGCCACATGGCCCATTTCTTCCACCACGATCATGGCGGTGTCTTGGTCCAGGGGTTGGTTGATGGTGACCATCTGACCCAGCTTCATCAATTGCTTGATAACTTCTGAGGCCTTGACCGCCATTTTGTGGGCCAACTCGGCGACTGTGATGGTCTCGGGTACATGCACCTCGATGACACGCGCCTCAACCGGTGCGGCTTGCACAGGGGTGTCATCGCGGTCACGGTCACGGCGTCCACGCGGACCACCACGCCAACTGTTGCGACCCACGCCGCCACTGGCGTCACCACGGGTTTTGATTTCTTTCTTCTTGGCTTGCTCATCAGCCCAGCTAGAAGACAACTTGGCGCTTTTGACTTCTTTGCCGTCTTTGGCAGCTGTCGTGCTGGTTGGCTTGGTCGTTGTCGGGCTGCCAGCGGGTTTGTGCAGCGTGCCTTTGATCGCTTTGCTGTCGACAGCAGCAGGTTTTTCAGGCTCAGGCGGCTTTTTCGCGACCAACACCTTCTTAGCAGGTGTGTTCATCATGGTGCGAATCGCTTCGGCTTCTGCCAAAGCGGTGCGACGACGTGTATCCAAGTCTATGGCCTTGGCCGCATCTTCCTCTGCTTGGGCCTTGGAATCGGCTTGGCGCTTGGCGATGGCTTCTGCTGCTGCCAGGGCAGCCGCTTCGGAGTCAGCATCCGCAGAAGTCACTGCGGGTGTTTGTTGCAGTGCTTCGCGTTCTTTGTCTTCTTGGACTTGGCGAAGGCGGCGCTTTTCGGCCAACTCTTCTTCTTGACGACGGATGAATTCAGCTTGGCGACGGGCTTCTTCCTCGCGTCTGGCCAACTCGGCTTGGTCCAGAATAGGTGCAGCAACCGAGGGCGCAACCTCGGGAACTTCGGCTTCAGCGCCTTCGTTGTCGTCGCGCTTGACGAAGGTGCGTTTTTTGCGCACTTCCACTTGAATGGTGCGGGCTTTTCCGGTGGCGTCAGCTTGTTTGATCTCGCTGGTGGACTTCTTCACCAAGGTGATTTTTTTGCGCTCAGGCGTGTCTGTTCCGTGGCTGGCTTTTAAAAAGCCCAGCAATTTTTGTTTGTCTGCATCGGTCAGTTCATCTGAGGCAGAGCCTTTGGGCACCCCGGCAGACTTCAACTGCTCAAGCAGGGTATCGGGAGATTTTTTGAGTTCCTTGGCAAACTCGGCAACCGTTGTGTTGGTCATCTGTGGTAT
>CAMDKR010000079.1 GCA_945901225.1 Bordetella parapertussis
CGTGGCGACATCGGCAGCACCGCCGAACAATACGCCATCGAAGCCTTTGAGCGCTATGGCGCGGACGCGGTGACGCTGTCGCCTTTCATGGGTTTTGACTCGGTGGCGCCTTATTTGAAGTACCACGGCAAGGGCGCATTTTTGCTGTGCCGCACCTCCAACCCAGGTGGCGACGACCTGCAAAACCAGCGCTTGGCCTCGGTGGAGGGTCAGCCACGCTTGTTCGAACACATCGCACAACTTGCCCAAGGACCCTGGAACCTCAACGGCCAGCTGGGTTTGGTGGTGGGTGCCACCTACCCTGAAGAAATTGCCCGTGTACGTCAGATTGCGCCGACCCTGCCTTTATTGATCCCCGGGGTGGGTACCCAAGGCGGCGACGCGCAGGCCACGCGCAAGGCCGGCCTGACCGCGACAGGCCCCATCATTGTGAATGCCTCGCGTGCGGTGCTCTACGCCTCAGCTGAAAAAGATTTTGCACAGGCTGCTCGCTTGGCAGCACTTGCCCTGAGGCAGGAATTACAGCCTTAAACCGACCTTATTAACAATTAAACAATATTCGATAAATATATGAAATTAGAACATTGTTGTCGAAAAAATTGTATGTCTACGACAGGTTAATGCGCTATACCCTGATATCTAGTATGGTTATGACTTAAGAAAAGTGATGTGTCATGACAAACAGAGAGTGTCTTGTGCGCTATTTAGCCAGCGCCAACAAGATCGAAGAAAAGCACTACGAGACTTTGCCAGACAACGATGCTAAATCGTTATTGATGGCTTTAACAGTGGCCCAACAAAACGGGGCTCCTTTGAACGTATCCCAAGCCATGCAAATGCGCCGAATCGGTTCGCCGGCAAAAAATCATCGAAAAATTAATGATTTGCTTGGCGCGGGCATGATCGAGTTGGCACACGATGCAGGAAACCGGCGTACCAAGTTTTTGATCCCCACGGCTTTGGCGATGACGATTTTTGATGAGCTAGCGCTTGCCTTGGCGCAAGCTTGCAACCTCAAATAAGCGCTTTAAGTACCGCCCAGTCATGCTGTGCGGGTTGGCGGCCACCTCTTCGGGCGTGCCCACCGCCACGACTTGGCCGCCGCCGCTGCCGCCTTCGGGCCCCATGTCGATGACCCAATCGGCGGTTTTGATGACGTCCAAATTGTGTTCAATCACCACCATGGTGTTGCCCGCTTCCACCAGTTGCTGCAAGACCTTGAGCAGCATATCGATGTCGGCGAAATGCAAGCCGGTGGTGGGTTCATCCAAGATATACAGCGTGCGGCCGGTGTCACGGCGTGACAACTCCAGCGCCAGCTTGACCCGCTGTGCCTCGCCACCACTCAAGGTGGTGGCCGCTTGGCCCAAGCGGATATAGCCCAAACCCACGTCCATCAAGGTTTGCAGCTTGCGAGCCAAGGCTGGCACCGCGCCCAAAAACGCCAAGGCGTCTTCCACCGTCATGTTCAAAATTTGCGCGATGTTGTGGCCCTTGTAGAGCACCTCCAAGGTCTCGCGGTTGTAGCGCTGACCCAAGCAGACATCGCAAGGCACATAGACGTCGGGCAAAAAATGCATCTCCACCTTCACCATGCCGTCGCCTTGACAGGCCTCGCAACGGCCTCCCGCCACATTGAAGGAAAAACGTCCAGCGCCATAACCACGCTCACGTGCCATGGGCACCTCGGCCAGCAATTCACGCAGTGGTGTGAACAAGCCGGTGTAGGTGGCAGGGTTGGAGCGCGGTGTGCGACCAATCGGTGACTGGTCGACATTGATGACTTTGTCAAAGTTGTACAGGCCGAGGATGTCCTCGTGGGCCGCTGGCTCGTCGTGGGCGCGGTGAATTTGTTTGGCTGCAGCCGCGTACAAGGTGTCGTTCACCAAAGTCGATTTGCCCGAGCCGGATACGCCAGTGACGCAGGTGAACAAGCCCACTGGAAACTCCACCGTGACGTTTTGCAGGTTGTGGCCGCTGGCGCCAACAACGGTGATGGAATGCTTGGCCGCGCTGTGCACCACGGTGGCGGGCAGGCTGCCAAACACATTGGTGGCGGGTGCTGCGGCCGTCACGCTGCGGCTGTGCTGCACCAACCACGGTCTGCGTTGCTGAGGCACCTCTATGCGCAATGCGCCCGACATATAGCGGCCCGTCAACGATGCAGGGTTGGCCTCAATTTCCGCCGCTGAGCCCTGCGCCATCACCCGACCGCCATGCACACCCGCACCCGGCCCCATGTCGATGCAATAGTCGGCCGCGCGAATCATGTCCTCGTCGTGTTCCACCACCAACACGCTGTTGCCAATGTCGCGCAAATGCTTCAAGGTGTCGATGAGCCGGTCGTTGTCGCGTTGGTGCAAACCGATGCTGGGTTCGTCAAGCACATACATCACGCCGGTCAGGCCCGAACCGATTTGCGAAGCCAAACGAATGCGCTGCGCCTCGCCGCCCGACAAGGTGTCGGCGCTGCGCGAAAGGCTCAGGTAGGTCAGGCCCACATCGTTCAAAAACTTCAGCCGGTTGGCAATTTCACGAATCACCTTGTCGCCAATGTCGGCCTTGTTGCCTTGCAAGCTCAGGCCTTGGAAGTAGGTCTGGCATTCGGCCAAGGTGATGTGGCTTACATCATGCAAAGTACGCGCGTCCAAGCCTTCGCCCAAACGCACGTGACGCGCTTCAGTACGCAAGCGGGTACCTTGACATTCCAGACAAGGGCGGTGGCCGCGGTAACGTGACAACTCTTCGCGCACCAAGGCCGAGTCGGTGTCATGGTAGCGGCGGGTCATATTGGGCACGATGCCTTCAAAGGCGTGCAGCTTGCTGGTTTTGCGCCCGGCTTTGGCACCCGACTCCAGCACATAGCTGAACTTGATTTCTTCGCTGCCCGAGCCAAACAACACCACCTGCTGCACCGCCTCGGGCAGGTTTTCGAAAGGGGTTTCCAGATCGAAACCATAGTGCTTGGCCAAGCTTTGTAGCATGGCGAAGTAATAGGCATTGCGCTTGTCCCAGCCCTTGATCGCGCCACTCTCCAAGCTGAGGCTTGGGAAGGCCACGATACGGGCAGGATCAAAAAACGTTTGCTCGCCCAAACCTTCGCAAGCCGGACAAGCGCCCAACGGCGAGTTGAACGAAAACAAGCGTGGCTCAAGCTCACCAATGGCGTAGTTGCAGTGCGGGCAGGCAAAGCGGGCATTGAAAGCGTGCTCCACGCCGCTGTCCATGTCCCGCACCACCGCGCGGCCATCGGCCAAGCGCAAAGCGGTCTCAAAGCTTTCTGCCAAGCGAGTGGCCATGTCGGGGCGCACTTTCAGGCGGTCCACCACCACATCGATATCGTGTTTTTCTTTTTTCTCTAAGGTCGGTAAATCGGCCAACTCCACCACCCGACCATCGATGCGAAACCGCACAAAACCTTGCGCCTGCATCTGGGCAAACACCTCGGCAAATTCGCCCTTGCGCTCCCGCGCCACCGGCGCCATGAGCATGATGCGGCGCTCTTCAGGCATGGCCAAAACAGCATCCACCATTTGCGCCACGCTGGAGGACTGCAAGGGCACGCCGTGAGTGGGGCAATGCGGTGTGCCGGCACGGGCAAACAAGAGGCGCAGGTAGTCGTGGATTTCGGTGACGGTGCCGACAGTCGAGCGCGGGTTGTGGCTGGTGGCTTTTTGCTCGATGGCGATAGCGGGCGACAGGCCCTCAATCAGGTCCACATCGGGCTTGTCCATGCGTTGCAAAAACTGCCGCGCATAGGCAGAGAGGCTTTCCACATAGCGGCGCTGCCCTTCGGCATACAGCGTGTCAAACGCTAAGCTGGATTTGCCCGAGCCCGACAAGCCGGTGATGACGACCAACTGGTTGCGCGGGATGTCGACATCGATGTTTTTCAGGTTATGGGTGCGTGCACCGCGCACACTGATCTGGCCGAACGCGCCCCGTCCACCCAAATGGTGGCCCAAATAATGTGCGTCGGTAGGCGAATTCACGGCAGCTGTGTTTTTATCGAGGGCAACCCGCCATCATAGCCAAGCCGTTTATGCTCGGGCCCATGACCTCGCCCCGCGCTTTGAGCCTGCAAGCCTTTTTCACCCTTTTGCTGATCGCCTTGATGATGGCGTCCAACCACATCGCTGCCCGACTGGCGTTCAACAGCGGCATGGACGTGGCCACCGGTGTCGCCACCCGCAGCTTGGTCACCGCCAGCCTGGTGGCCCTGCTGGTGGTGCTGGCACGGGTGCCATGGCGCTTTAACCGCCAACAAGGGCGGGGGCTGTTGTTCGTGGGTTTGATGATTGGCGTGCAAAGCCAGTGCCTGTATGCGGCGGTGGCACGTTTGCCGGTGGCTTTGGCCTTGCTGGCGTTCAACACCTACCCGCTATGGACGGCGCTGTGGGACAAGCTGATTTACAAACGCACACCGCAACGCAGCGTGCTGCTGGCCATGCCGCTCATCTTGCTGGGGCTGGCCATCGCGCTGGACGTGCTGGGTGCGGCCTCAGGTTTGGGGGCACAAGCGCAATGGGCCAGCATTGGCGAAGGCGTGGGTTTTGCGCTGGCGGCGGCTTGCAGTTTTGGCTTGGCCTTGGTGTGCACCCAACATGAAACCGCGGGTATGGACGGTCGGGTGCGTACGCTCTTCAGTTTGTTATTGGCTGGCAGCGTGGCCTTGGCAGTGATCGGTCTGCAAGGCGGCCCGCACTGGCCTCAAACGGCCTTGGGTTGGCAAGGTTTAGGGCTGCTCACTTTTTTGTATGGCACGGCTTTCACCATCATGTTCACCGTCTTGCCCAAGCTGGGTGCGGCCGCCAATTCGGCCATCATGAATGTGGAGCCGGTGTTTGCGCTGGCGCTGGGCTGGGCGGTGTTAGACCAACATGTGGCGTGGGTGCAAGTCGGCGGCGCGGTGCTGGTGGTGGCGGTGGTGATGGGTTTGGGGCTGCGCAAGCAATCGGCTTAACCACTGACCACTTCACGCCAAGCTTGCGCGACCCGTTCAGGCGTGAGGTCGTTCAAGCAACGCAGATGACCCAAGGGACAGTTGCGCTCAAAGCAAGGTGCGCAGTCCAAGGTGGGCTGGTAACTGGCTTCGTTTTTCAGCCATACCACCACCGCTTTATCGCTCAAGGGCGGGGTGTGCAAGGGGCTGGACGAACCAAACACCGCCACCTGAGGTACGCCCGTGGCGGCGGCCACATGCATCAGCCCCGAATCGTTGCTCAGCACGGCTTGGGACGCCGCGATCAAGGCCATGGCTTCGCCCAGATCTGTCAAACCCGCTAAGGGACGCGCACTTTTGGGCCGCTCTTGGTTGATGTGTTTGGCAATCTCTTCACACAGAGGCGCATCTTTGGATGAGCCTAGCAACACCACCGGCAAGCCCGTGCGCAATGCCATCTCCGCGAAATAGGCTGCTGGCCAACGCTTGGCAGGGCCGTACTCCGCACCTGGGGCAAAAACCGCATAGGCACCCAACTTGAGCTCAAACTTTTGCAAAGTGGTTTTGAGCAGGTCCAAGGGCAAGTCCAGCTTGGGCTGCAAGCTACTATCTGCCTCCTCGGTTTGTGCCAAGGCCAAGTAATGCGCCACCATGGCGCCACGTTGGTCTTTGTCGGGGTTGGAGATGCGCTGATTGAGCAAACCATAGCGGCTCTCGCCCAGATAACCCACTCGCACAGGCACACCCGCAAACCACGGCAGCAAAGCGCTTTTCCAAGAATTGGGAGCCACATAGGCACGGTCAAACTGGCCGCGCCAAGCTTGCGCAAAACGTCTGCGTGCCCTCCATTGCAAGGCACCGCGTGAAAACGGCAACTCGATGACGTAAGCGACCTGGGGCATGGCGCGGTAAATCGGCGCCACCCATGGCATGGCTGCGACTGTCAGGGTTTCGCCCCGCTCGGACAACACCCGCAACAAAGGTTCTGTCATTACCGCGTCGCCTATCCACTGCGGCGCAATCACCAAACTGGCTGTCATAAATTAATGGGGGTCAGATCCCAATTAATGGGCGGCTACATGCTCGCCGACTTTGAGGCGATATTCGGTGCTGCAATACGGGCATTTGGCTTGGCCGGTACGCGCCACGTCTAAAAACACCTTGGGATGGCTGTTCCACAGCTTCATATCCGCCAAGGGACTGGGGCAGTAAACGCCCCCGTGGCCGTTGAGGTCCTTGGCTAGCAGTTCAATCGGTTTTTGCATCTCAGACCTTGGTCAGCCAGTGCGCATACTTGGCGTTGCGGCCATTGACGATATCGAAGAACGCACTTTGGATTTTTTCGGTAATCGGGCCACGGCTGCCCGCACCTATCTCGATACGGTCCAACTCACGGATGGGCGTGACCTCGGCTGCAGTGCCGGTGAAAAACGCTTCGTCAGCGATATAGATTTCGTCGCGGGTGATACGCTTTTGCACGATTTCCAGACCCAAATCTTTGGCGATGTGAAACACGGTGTTGCGGGTGATGCCGTTCAAGGCGCCAGCCGATAAATCAGGGGTGTAAATCACGCCGCCCTTGATGATGAAAAGGTTTTCACCTGCGCCTTCCGACACAAAACCACTGGCGTCCAGCAGCAGCGCTTCGTCGTAGCCGTCGTCCAGCGCTTCCATATTGGCCAAAATCGAGTTGGTGTAGTTGCTTACCGCCTTGGCCTGCGTCATGGTGATGTTGACATGGTGGCGGGTGTAGCTGCTGGTTTTCACGCGGATGCCGCGCTTCATGCCATCTTCGCCAAGATAGGCACCCCAGGTCCAAGCGGCGACCATCAGGTGAATTTGGTTGCCCTTGGGAGACACGCCCAGTTTTTGCGAACCGATCCAGGTGAGTGGGCGGATATAGCCGCTCTTCAGATTGTTTTCCCGCACCACGGTGCGTTGCACTTCGTTCACCTCTTCTTGGGTGAAGGGGATTTTCATGCGCAAAATTTTGGCGCTGTTGAAGAGGCGCTCGGTGTGCTCTTGCAAGCGGAAGATGGCCGTGCCGTTGACGGTGTCATAGGCCCGCAGGCCCTCGAAAGCGCCGCAACCGTAGTGCAAGGTGTGGGAGAGGACGTGGATTTTGGCGTCGCGCCAGTCCACGAGTTCGCCATCCATCCAAATCTTGCCGTCACGGTCGTGCATGGGAGGGGGCAGGGCGCTCATGGGGTTCCTTTATTCGGGGTCTGCGGGTCTAAGGGGGGAGATTTTACGTTGCATCCTGCGCCGCGGGATTGGCACTTGAACGTGCCAAGGACCATTGCTGCAAGCTGCCCTCTAGAAACTGACACTGCACAGTGTCGCCGCCTGTGTCGCGCCACTCAAAAACATCGGCGTTTTTGTCTTTGTTTTCGATGCGCTGGCCAAGGCTTACCGCCAGCTCAATGACGTTGAGCAAACGCAAACCATCATGCAACTTGGCGTGGAACATGACTGCGTTGGCGACGGTCCCCACGGGTTGGCCGGCAGCACGCTCCATGGTTTGCATCAGTCGGGTAGAGAGTTGCAGCAGCCAAAACACAATGCCGCTGGAGACCAACGAGAAACCCCACCAACCAAAGGCGCGAAACGAGCCATACAGCAAGACTGCCAAGCCGGTGACCACTGCCAGATTTCGCCAATTCATGGCTGGCATTTTGACCTAAGTTCCAGACCTTGAAGTCGTTAGTTTCGATCGGGTTCTTTATGACACCATCATGAGCTTCAA
>CAMDKR010000080.1 GCA_945901225.1 Bordetella parapertussis
ATGCGGCGCAACACCAAAAAGAACAGCAGCAAAAACATCCATGCCCACTACGATTTGGGCAACGGTTTTTACAGCCAGTGGCTAGACCCGAGCATGTCTTATTCGTCGGCCTGGTTTGACAACGACACCAACCAAGACCTGCAAACCGCGCAACACGCCAAAGTGCGACGCGCCTTGCGCATGTCGGGCGTGCAAGCGGGCGCGGGTCAGCGCGTGCTAGAGATAGGCTGTGGCTGGGGCGGTTTGGCGGAAATCGCCAGCCGTGAATTTGGTGCCAAGGTGACGGGCATCACCCTGAGCCCCTCGCAATTGGCCTACGCCAGCGAGCGACTCGGCGCCCAAGCCATCCATGCGGATTTGCGACTGCAAGACTACCGCGATACCAACGACGGCCCCTATGATGCGATTTGTTCCATTGAAATGATCGAAGCCGTTGGTCGCGCCTATTGGCCCACCTACTTCCAAACCATCGCGCGTTTGCTCAAGCCCGGTGGTCAAGCCTGTGTTCAAAGCATTGTGATCGACGACGCCTTGTTTGAGCGCTACGCCCTGGGCACAGACTTTATTCAGCAATACATTTTTCCAGGCGGCTTCTTGCCCAGCAGCAGCGAATTCAAGGCGCAAGCGCAAGCGGCGGGCTTGCAAGTTGTCGACAGTTTTGCCTTTGGCCAAGACTACGCCGAAACCTTGAAGCGTTGGCGAGAAGCTTATGTGCAGGCTTTGCCGCGCATGGACAAACTGGGTTTTGATGAACGCTTTGAACGCACCTGGGTGTTTTATCTGGCCTATTGCGAGGCCGCGTTTTTAGAGCGCAACACCGACGTGGTTCAGTTCACCTTGCGCAAACCTGCATGAGGCTTAACAACGGGGACAAGCTGAGCGCCTGGGCCTTGGTGCGTTTGGGGTTGCCGGCCTTGCCACTGGCCTTTGTGGCGCTGCCTTTGTATGTGTTGTGGCCGCATTACTTTGCCACCCAATATGGTGTGGCGCTCTCCTTGATTGGTGGCTTGCTGTTGTTGGCCAGAGCCTTGGATGCCGTGATTGACCCCAGCATTGGCCACTGGTTGGACAAGCTCTATGCGCACAGCCCCCAGCGTGTGTTGCGCCGTTGTTGGTTGGCGGCACTGATGTTGGCGCTGAGTTTTGTCGGTTTGTTTTTTCCGCAATGGTTGCTGGGTCGCGAAATGGCGCAAGCCGATTTGCTGGTGTTGGTCGGCGCTTTGCTGGTCGTGTGTTATTTGAGCTTCAGCGTGCTCACCATTGCGCTGCAAGCATGGGGGGCGCGCATGGGTGGGGACAGCTTGGCGCGCAGTCGCTTGGTAGGTTGGCGCGAAGGCTTGGGTTTGGCCGGTGTGGTCCTGGCCTCTTTGGTGTCTGGCTTGTCTGGGATCGCTGAATTGGTGTCGGTGTTTGTCGGTGTGCTGATTTTGGCCATGCTTTCTTGGACTGGCGCCGTGCAACCGGCACCTAGCCCCCCACACCAAGGCGGCTGGTGGTCTTCTCTTTGGAAGCCTTGGCAAGACAGCGCCTTTCTTCGCTTGCTTGGGGTCTTTATGGTCAATGGCATCGCTTCAGCCATACCCGCCACCTTGATTGTGTTTTTTGTACAAGACCGACTGCAGCTTGGGGCTGAGATGCAGGCGCAGTTTTTGGGCACTTACTTTGTCGCGGCGGCTGTGTCTATGCCGCTGTGGCTGCGTTTGATCGCTCGCTTTGGTCTGAGCAATTGCTGGGCTGCTGGCATGGCCTTGGCTATCGCGGTGTTCATATGGTCTTTGGCGCTGGGGGCTGGGGATGTGTGGGGCTATACCGCCATTTGTGCTTTGTCGGGTTTGGCCTTGGGCGCAGACTTGATCGCACCTGGCGCATTGCTCAACGGCGTGCTGCAATCTGAGGATAAGCAACACCCCCACGCAGGTGCGTATTTTGGGTGGTGGCAAGTCGCCACCAAGCTGAATTTGGCGCTGGCCGCTGGGGTCGCCTTGCCTTTGCTAGAGTGGTTAGGCTACACCCCTGGCGCACAAGACGCCCCCGCCTTGGCGGCGCTCAGTTGGTCGTATGCCTTGCTGCCCTGTGCTTTGAAATGTGTGGCGCTGCTGCTGTTGCTCAAAGCGTCTCGTCTACCGCTTAAGAAGGAGTCTGTATGAAACGCCGCTTATGGTTATCCGCAGCTGCCGCCACCGCCTTGGGTGCGAGCGGCTGTGCCGGCCCGTCCGTCAACGACTATGCCCAAGAGCAACCTGCCTTGGACCTGAAAACCTATTTCAATGGCGTGGTCGATGCGTGGGGGGTGTTCACCGACCGCTCAGGGCGTGTGGTCAAACGCTTCACCGTGGTCATGAACTGCAGCTGGAATGGCGAGCAAGGCGTGCTTGACGAAGACTTTGTGTACTCAGATGGCAGCAAGCAAAAACGCATCTGGCGTTTGCAACACCTGGGGGAGGGCAATTACAGCGGCGCAGCCGACGATGTGGTGGGACTTGCCAAAGGCGCCACCCGTGGCAACACCTTTCGCTGGGGCTACACCTTGGCTCTGCCTGTTGATGGCCGTGTTTGGGAGGTGCAGTTCGATGACTGGATGTACCTGATGAACGACCGCGTGATGCTCAACAAAGCCAGCATGTCCAAGTTTGGCGTGTTTTTGGGTGAGGTCACCTTGTCGTTCACCAAGCGGGTTTGAGCATGGCGTGGCTTGCCCCATTCAACAAAACGCTGAACGACTGGCGTGGTCGCAGCGTGTGGTTGGTGGGCGCCTCCAGCGGCATTGGTTTGGCTTGCGCCAAAGCTTTGCACGCGCAGGGCGCCAAAGTGTGTGTGTCAGCTCGCCAAGCGGCTTTGCTGCAAGCATTTGCCGACGAACACCCTGGCAGCATGGCGCTGCCATTGGACGTCACCGACAAACAAGCGATACAAACCGCTGCACAAACCGTCCATGCTTCCCATGGTCTGGACGTGGTGGTGTATTGCGCGGGGGTCTACCAACCCCAACGTGCCACCGAATACAACTTGGCCAGCATGGAGCAGCACATGGCGGTGAACTACCACGGCGCCTTGTATTTACTGGACGCTGTGTTGCCCACCTTGCTCGCGCAAGGGCGTGGCCACGTGAGCTTGGTCTCCAGCGTCGCTGGCTACCGCGGCTTGCCGCAAAGCTTGGCCTATGGCCCTAGCAAAGCCGCACTCACCCATTTGGCAGAGGCTTTGTATTTGGATCTGCAAGACAGCGGCATTGGCGTGAGCGTGATCAACCCAGGCTTTGTGGAGACGCCGCTTACCGCGCAAAACCAATTCACCATGCCTGCGCTCATTACATCGGAGGAAGCTGCGCAACACATCTTGCAAGGTTGGCGTGAGGGGCTGTTTGAAATTCACTTTCCCAAGCGCTTCACCCGTTGGTTGCAGCTGCTGCGTATCTTGCCCTACCGCTGGTATTTTTCATTGGTGCGCCGCGCCACAGGGCTGTAACGATGACTTCCACTTCTCTTAACGAAACAGTAGACGCCTTGGTATTGGCGTTTGAAAACCTCAACCGCGCTGACATCAAAGCCTTGGGTGAGTGGTATGCGCCTGAGGCTTGTTTTAAAGACCCGTTCAAAGAGGTGCAAGGTGTGGCAGCGATTGAAGCCATCTTTGAGCACATGTTTGACAGCTTGCACGAGCCGCGCTTTGTCGTGACCGATCGCGTGGTGCAAGGCGCGCAATGCTTTTTGGTGTGGGACTTTGTGTTTCGCTTCAAGACCATGGACACGCAAACCCAGCAATGCATTCGCGGCGGCTCGCACCTGAAGTTTGCGCAACATACCGACGGCACTTGGCGCATCAGCTTGCACCGAGACTATTGGGATGCAGCCGAAGAACTGTATGAAAAACTGCCGCTGGTGGGTGGCTTGATGCGCTGGTTGAAAAAACGCGTGAACGCTTAGAGAGATAGATTGCTTCGCTTTGCTCGCAATGACGGCCAATACTTAGGCCCCATCGCGTCACTGCGAGGCCGTAGGCCGAAGCAGTCACTGGTTTGCTTCGCTTCGCTCGCAATGACGGCCAAGACTTAGGAAGGCAAGGTATCGATGAAACTCGGGCGCTGCATGAGTTTTTCTTGCAAGGCGTCCAAATTGGGGTAGTCTTCGCGCCAGCCGATGTGGGGGAAACGAAAATCCAAATAACCCAAAGCGCAACCTACGGCCAGATCGGCCAAATTCAAATGAATGCCACAACAAAACGCTTTGTCGCCCAAGCCGTGGCTCATGGCGGCCAAGCTGTCGTGTACTTTGCCCAAATGGCGGTCTATCCACACTTGGCTACGCTCGGCCTCTGTGCGGCCCACCCAATGCGCCTCTAGGCGAGCGGTGATGGCAGCGTCCAGCAAGCCGTCGGCCAACGCTTCCCAGGTTTTCACCTCGGTGCGCTCTCGCCCGCTGGGGGGTATGAGCTTGCCCACAGGGGACAAAGTGTCAAGGTATTCCACGATAACGCGTGAGTCAAACAAGGCCTCACCGCCCTCCATGACCAAACAGGGTACTTTGCCCAAGGGGTTGGAGGCGGTGATGGTGGTGTCTGCAGCCCAAACATCTTCCAGCACAAATTGGTATTCGAGTTTTTTCTCGGCCATGACAACGCGCACTTTGCGCACATAGGGGCTGGGGACAGAGCCAATCAGTTTCATACTTACGCTGGTTTTGTTTCGCTGTAGGTCATTCTATAGAGTCAGTGTGACCAGGCCTCGCGCCAGCAGGACAAGCCCCGCCTAGAATCAGCTATATGAATACTTTTGCTGTGACCGCCTTGTCGCCCTTGGATGGGCGTTACGCCAACAAACTCCAGCCTTTGCAGCTGCTCATGAGCGAGCACGGCTTTATGCAACGCCGCGTTCAAGTCGAGGTGGCTTGGTTTATCGCTTTGAGCGATGCAGGCATGGCCGAGTTCAAGCCTCTGAGCAGCGCTGCACGTGCCCATCTGCAACACTTGGTACAAGCGTTTTCGCCACAAGACAGCATGGCCATCAAAGCGATTGAGCGCACCACCAACCACGATGTGAAGGCGGTGGAGTATTGGCTCAAAGAGCAGTGCCAACTGCCCCGTCTGTCTGCTGCACTGCGCGAAGAGTTGACACGGACCAATGAATTCATCCATTTCGCCTGTACCAGCGAAGACATCAACAACACCAGCCATGCTTTGCAGTTGCAAGCCGCCAGAGAACAGGTGCTGTTACCTGCCGTGGATGCCTTGATCGACAAACTGCGCGAAATGGCGCACCGCTATGCCCATGACGCCATGCTGAGTCGCACCCATGGACAAACCGCCAGCCCGACCACCGTGGGCAAAGAAATCGCCAATGTATTGATGCGCTTGCAAAATGCGCGTCAACGCATAGACAGCGTGCCGCTCTTGGCCAAAATGAATGGGGCGGTGGGCAACTACAACGCCCATGTGGCCGCCAGTTCAGACATCGATTGGCCAGCGTTTGCAAAGGGCGTCATAGAGTCGCCCCAAAGCGCGGGAGGTTTGGGTTTGCTGCAACAGCCTTACAGCATCCAAATCGAGCCGCACGACTACATGGCCGAGCTTTTTGATGCTGTTGCCCGCAGCAACACCATCTTGATTGACCTCTCGCGTGACCTGTGGGGCTACATCTCTTTGGGTTATTTCAAACAGCGCTTGAAAGAGGGCGAAATTGGCTCCTCCACCATGCCGCACAAAGTTAACCCCATCGACTTTGAAAACGCAGAGGGCAATTTGGGACTTGCCAACGCACTGCTGCGCCACTTGAGCGAAAAGCTGCCCATCAGCCGTTGGCAACGTGACTTGTCTGACAGCACCGTGCTGCGCAATATGGGTGTGGCGCTGGGTCACAGCGATTTGGCCTACCAGTCGCTGTTGCAAGGTTTGAACAAACTTGAGCTCAACCCCCAAGCTTTGGCAGCCGATTTAGACAATGCGTGGGAAGTGTTGGCCGAGCCCATACAAACCGTGATGCGCCGCTATGGCGTGGCCGGCGCTTACGAGCAACTCAAAGACCTGACACGCGGCCAGCGCGTGACGCGCGAAGCCTTGCATGGGTTGATCCACAGCTTGGCTATTCCAGAGGCTGAAAAACAGCGTCTGCTGGCTTTGACGCCTGCCAACTATGTGGGCTTGGCGTCTTCCTTGGCACGTTCTGCATAACGGTTAAACCGCCACGAGTCACCGTGCAAGGTGATGCGTCGCCACACCGCTCTCTTGGACCCTGGGCTCATCTCGGGCCAGCGCTGCACCTCTTCGAAGGTGCGGCCACAGCCCTTGCACAGCGGGTCGCCTTGGCTGGTCGAGCAAATCGCAATGCAAGGTGTGTCGGTTGTGCTGTCGTACCACCCCTTCCAAGCCGCATAGGCCTTGGCCGGAAAGCCTTTTTCAGCCGCCTCGTCTTGGTGGTGGTAAATCATCAAGGCATAAACCTCGGCCAAGGCGCGTAACTCTGGCGCCAGTGTGACGCCATCGGGCGAAGGCTTTAGGGCTCGCCAATGGTTGATGGCCGACTCGATGTCGGTGATGTGAATGGCGCTCATGCTCAATAGGGCTGTAAAAGTTCGCGACGTACCCGCTCTAAGGTTCGTAAACGCGAATCGATGATAGAGGCTTCCATGTTGCCCGCGCGGTCGAGCTTGCCGTCTTTGGCGAGTTGTTTGGCCAGTTCTTGGGCCGCCCTTAAGCGGTCGATGGCACCTACCTCGTCCCAGCGCACCACATGAAACTCTGCATCGGCTCGCAGGGCCCGCAAGCGGTCGCCACTTTGCAAAAGCGCTTGCGAAGACAAATCCCAAGCCATGGCATCGCGTGGGTTTTGCGCCAGCCACAGCTGCATGGCGTCGCTGGCCTGTGTTGCAAGCGTGGTTTGCTTGGCCTCTAAGCGGCACATGGTTTGCAACATGACTCGTGCGCGGTCCACCACTTTGGCACCCAAGGTTTGCAGGCATTGCAGCGGATTGTTCAAGCGGCGCTCGGTGTCCGCCGCCAACCACTGGGCTGCTCGCAAACCTGCGGGGTCTTCGCGCACCAGTTGCAGCAAAGTGTTCATGGCTTCACGGGCTGGTGCAGCGCGGCGTTGCTGGGTGTAGGCCATCACACCGGCATAGAGCATGGCAGCGCGCTTGGCCAAAGGCAATTGAGGGGAAAAGTCTTTCTCCAACACATCGATGAGCTTTTGCATATCGTCCGTCTGCGGACTCATCAGTGCGCGGGCACGTGCCGTCATCAAGGCGTGTTCGATGCTGGTCTCTACGGGGGCAAAAGTTTTGCCCAAACCAAGGCGCGACTGCATGTCGCCGATACGTTCGGTGGTCAGCGGATGGCTGCGCAAATAGGGGTAGTTGCCGTTGTCGTTCAAGCGTGCCGCTTGTTGCAGTTTTTGGAACATGCCCACAAAGCCTTGCGAATCAAAACCGGCTTGGGCATGCACATTGAAGCCCAAGCGGTCGGCTTCGCGTTCCATGTCACGTGAAAAATTCAGCTGACCCTGCACCGATCCAGCGGTGCCGCCCATCATCACTGCACCTGCAGCGTCAGGGCTGCGGCTGGCGGCCAGCACACCCAAAATCATGCCGGCGATCAAAAACGGTGTGGTGCGCCCTTGCTGGTCTTGCATACGGGCGATGTGTCGTTGGGTGACGTG
>CAMDKR010000081.1 GCA_945901225.1 Bordetella parapertussis
ATCACCGCTTTCAAGTTCGAGGGGCAAGCGGGCTTGGCGAATTTTTTGGGACAGCAAATGCGCAATACCGCTGCCATCGCCCAATGTGTGGAGGACTGCGACTGTGTGGTGCCCGTGCCTTTGTCCGCACAACGCTTGCGAGAGCGCGGCTTTAATCAAGCCTTGCTCTTGGCCAAGCAACTTTGCCCGAAACGCACCTTGGCACAAGGATTGATTCGCTTGAGGGACACAGCTGCCCAATCAGGCTTGTCTCGTCAAGACAGGTTGCACAACCTTGACCACGCTTTCATGGTCAACCCCGCCTATGTGCAGATGTTGCGTGGCGCCAAGGTGGTGCTGGTGGACGATGTCATCACCACGGGTAGCACCTTGCTTGCCTGTTCAAAAACTTTGCAGGCAGCAGGGGTAGCTCAGGTGCGATGGGTGGTGCTGGCCCGTACACCGGCCTAAGGCCAAGCCACAATGCAGGCTTCATCGAAAGACCGCATGTTTCACATCGTTTTGGTTCAACCCGAAATTCCACCCAATACCGGCAACATCATCCGTTTGGCAGCCAACACGGGTTGCAGCTTGCATTTGGTCGAGCCACTGGGCTTTTCCATGCAAGACAAACAAATGCGCCGAGCCGGCTTGGATTACCACGAGTACGCAAGCGTCAAACGCCATGCCAGTTGGCAAACATTTGTGGACGCCGAGCAACCCGATGCGTCTCGTTGCTTTGCCCTCACCACCCACGGCAAGGCATCGGTGTTTGCAAGCACTTTTCAGGCGAATGATTGGCTGGTGTTTGGTGCAGAAACCAGCGGTTTGTCAACCGAGGTCAGGGCTTTTTTTCAAGCCGTCAATATGCTGCGCTTACCCATGCTGGCGGGACAACGCAGTTTGAACCTATCGAACGCTGTGGCCATCACGGTGTACGAGGCATGGCGGCAAAACGGCTTTGCCCAGCAAACGTCTTAAGGGTAGCGGCGCACCAAAGACTCCGCCACGCACACCGGCTTGTCCGAGCCTTCACGCTCCACACTCACCTTCCACGTCATCTGCATGCCATTGTTGTCAATGGCTTCGCAAGCCAGCAAATGCATATGGGCACGCAAGCGGCTATTCACCGGCACAGGCGCGGTGAAACGCACCTTGTTCAAACCGTAGTTGATGCCCATGCGAGAACCTTGGATATCAAAAGCTGATTCAAAAAAATGCGGTAACAGCGACAAGGTTAAAAAACCATGGGCAATGGTGGTGCCAAAGGGGCCGCTTTGTGCTTTGTCTGCATCGGTGTGAATCCATTGGTGGTCACCCGTGGCTTGGGCAAATAAATTGATCTGTTCTTGCGTGACCGTCACCCAGTCGCTGACCGCCACGTCTTGGCCCACGCAGGCCATCAAGTCTTGTAAAGCGTTGAATATTTTCATGAAACGACCTGCTTTGTCTGTCTAAAGATGGCTCAGTCTAGCGTCTCGTCGCAAGCGGTCTGAACGGCTCAACTAAAATTGACGGTTTTACCTTCAGCCAAAGTACCGCTATGAGCGCATTCAACGACGAAACTGTGTTGTCCGTCCACCATTGGACCGACCGCTTGTTCAGCTTCACCACCACCCGCGACATGGCTTTGCGCTTCTCCAATGGCCACTTCACCATGATCGGTTTGCGTGTGGATGGCAAGCCTTTGCTTCGCGCCTACAGCATCGTCAGTGCCAACTATGAAGAACACCTTGAGTTCTTAAGCATCAAGGTACCCGATGGCCCCCTCACGTCCAAGCTGCAGCACATCCAAGTGGGCGACAAAATTGTGGTGGGACGCAAACCCACGGGCACTTTGTTGATTGACTATTTGCTGCCAGGTAAAAACCTGTATTTGCTGGGCACGGGCACGGGCATGGCGCCTTATATGTCCGTCATCCGCGACCCCGAAACCTATGAGCGCTTTGAAAAAGTGATTCTGGTGCATGGTGTGCGTGAGGTTAAAGAGTTGGCTTACCACGACTACCTCACCCAAGAATTGCCCCAGCATGAGTTGTTGGGCGAAATGGTCAGCGCCCAAATGTTGTACTACCCCACCGTCACACGCGAAGCCTTTCGCAATCAAGGACGCATCAACGAGTTGATGGAGAGCGGTAAATTGTTTGCAGACCTCGGCCTGCCTGCGCTCAACCCCGAGACTGACCGCGTCATGCTCTGTGGCAGCCCGCAAATGCTGAAAAGCCTGAAAACCTTGCTGGAAGAACGCCATTTCAAAGAAGGCAATACCACCACCCCAGGCGACTTTGTGGTGGAGAGGGCTTTCGTCGAGCAGTAAGCCTTAAACCCGTTCAATGATGACGGCAATCCCCTGCCCTACACCTATGCACATGGTGCAAAGGGCATAACGTCCACCAGTACGTTGCAATTGGTTGGTAGCAGTGGTGACCAACCTGGCGCCTGATGCGCCAAGTGGGTGGCCTAAAGCAATCGCCCCTCCGTTGGGGTTCACGCGGGGGTCGTCGTCTTGCAAACCCAGCAGCCGCAACACCGCCAAGCCTTGGGCGGCAAAGGCCTCGTTGAGTTCAATGACATCCATTTGTGCCAGCGTCAAACCGGTCAGCGCCAGCACTTTTTCTGTCGCGGGTGCAGGGCCTATGCCCATGATGCGCGGAGGTACACCGGCTGTCGCCATGCCCACCACCCTGGCGCGGGGCGTTAAACCATGTTTGGCTGCACTGGCTTCATCGGCCAACAAAATCGCACACGCACCATCGTTCACGCCGCTGGCATTACCCGCTGTCACTGTGCCGTCTGGCCGCACCACGCCTTTGAGCCTGGCCAAGGCTTCCAAACTGGTTTCGCGGGGGTGCTCATCCTTGTCCACCACGATGGGATCGCCCTTTTTTTGCGGGATGGTGACGGCTGTGATTTCTTGCGCAAAGATGCCGGCTTGTTGCGCGGCAACCGCTTTCATTTGGCTGGCCAAAGCCATGCGGTCTTGCGCCTCTCGCTCAATCTTGTAATCGGTGGCGACGTTCTCAGCGGTTTCGGGCATGGCGTCCACGCCGTACATGCTTTTCATCAAGGGATTGACGAAGCGCCAGCCAATGGTGGTGTCGAAAATTTGCGGATTGCGCCCAAACGCAGCCTCTGCTTTGGGCATCACAAACGGAGCGCGACTCATGCTCTCCACCCCACCTGCAATCATCAAACCCGCCTCACCTGCACGAATTGCACGTGCGGCAGTGCCCAAAGCGTCCATGCCCGAGCCGCATAAGCGGTTGATGGTGGCGCCAGGAATTTCCAGGGGCAAGCCCGCCAACAAACTCGCCATGTGCGCCACATTGCGGTTGTCCTCGCCCGCTTGGTTCACGCAGCCATACAACACATCTGTCACTGCAGCCCAGTCCACCTGGGGGTTACGCGCCATCAGGGCCTTTAAGGGGACAGCCGCCAAATCATCGGTACGCACCGAAGACAAAGCGCCGCCGTAGCGGCCAAAAGGGGTGCGAATCGCGTCACAAATGAAAGCGTGGTTCATGCAGGTCTCTGGTTAACAATACAAGCCATGTTCAATCCTTCTCAAGAAGATGTCAGGCGGTTCTTCTGCCAAGTCTATGCCAAGCAGCAAAGCGGTCAACCAAGTGACGCGCTAGAGACGCTGGCCGGTTTGTGGGTGGCAGAACACCCCGAATACGCCACGGATTTATCCGACATTGACGCGGCACTGGCTAAGCAATACAAAGGTGACGATGGTCAGGCCAACCCGTTTTTGCATTTGTCTATGCATGTCTCCATCAGCGAACAATGCTCGATTGACCAACCACTCGGCATACGCCAAGCGGTGGAATTGCTAGCAGCCAAACGCAACAATTTGCATGACGCCCACCACGAGGTGATGGAGTGCTTGGGCACCATGTTGTGGGAGAGCCAACGCAGCGGTCGTCCACCCGACGGGCAGACCTATATTGACGCGGTACAGCGCCGCGCCACCCAAGATTGAGGCCCTAGAAAAACAAAAACCCACCGAAGTGGGTTTTTGGGAAGGACTTACAGCTTTTATTTACGGAATTTAGACTGAGGCACCGTTTTCAATTCGCCCTGCTGACTGCTGACGTATGCGGACAATTGCTTGAGTTCAGCCAAAGTGAATTGCTTGGCAATGCCACCCATCACGCCATTGGAGCGACCCCAAGTGGATTGACCATCTTGCTTATAGGATTTGAGGGAAACATAGAGGTAATCTTTGTATTGGCCAGCAATTTTGGGGTAACCAGGCACCATGGGTTTATTCAAATTCGCGCCGTGACAAGAAGCGCAAGCACCCTTGGCAAGCAAGGCAGCTGTGCTGGCAGAGGGCTCGGATGCTTTTTCAGGCAAAGTCACTGAATCGTCTTTTCCATGCGTTTCGTAATAGGCGGCAATATCGGCCATGTCTTTGGCAGTCAAAGAAGCAGCGATGCTGCGCATGGTAGGGTGTTTGCGATCGCCTTTTTGGTAAGCCGTTAACGACGAAACGATATAGCTTGCGCTTTGGCCCGAGATCATGGGAACTTTATAGACCTCAGGGAAAGATGCTTGGTAGCCTTTGATGCCGTGGCAACCGATGCACATGGCGATTTTGGTTTCACCAGCTTTCGCGTCCCCTGCTGCATCTTGGGCATAAGCCACTGAGGTCACCGAGGCGACAAAAACCATGAGAAGCGATGTTATGAGCTTGGTCATTTTGGACAGACAATCATGAAAAGAAACTCCAAAGATTATATCGACGCGGTTTGTAAGCTACGTGTCGGAAACATAAAAGGCCTTGACCCATGAAATTTGCAGGAACAGATAACTACGTCGCCACCCAAGACCTGATGCTGGCGGTCAATGCGGCCATCACCCTCAAGCGCCCGTTGCTGGTCAAGGGCGAGCCAGGAACCGGCAAAACCATGTTGGCTGAAGAAGTGGCGCAATCTTTAGGCATGCCTTTGCTGCAGTGGCATGTGAAGTCCACCACCAAGGCGCAGCAAGGCCTTTATGAATACGACGCTGTGAGTCGTCTGCGCGACAGCCAAATGTCCGACCTCGATGGCGGCGAGCGGGTGAAAAACATTGAGAACTACATCGTCAAAGGCGTGCTGTGGCAGGCCTTCACTGCCACCGAACCGGTAGCGCTGTTGATCGATGAGATCGATAAAGCAGACATCGAATTCCCCAACGACTTGCTGCGCGAACTCGACCGCATGGAGTTTTATTGCTACGAAACCCGCGAACTGATCAAGGCTCAAACCCGTCCGCTGGTGTTCATCACTTCCAACAACGAGAAAGAACTGCCCGACGCTTTTTTGCGCCGTTGCTTCTTCCACTACATCAAGTTCCCCGAAGCCGACACCATGCGGCAAATCATCGATGTGCATTTCCCCAAGCTGAAAAAAGACCTGCTCGCCGCTGCTTTGAAAACTTTTTACGATGTGCGTGGCTTGCCGGGCTTGAAGAAAAAACCCTCTACCTCAGAGTTGTTGGATTGGCTCAAACTGCTGGTGGCAGAAGACATTCCGCTGGCCGCGCTGCAAACCCAAGACGACAAAGTGGCCGTCCCACCGTTAGTGGGCGCCTTGCTGAAAAATGAGCAAGACGTCACCTTGTTTGAAAAACTGGTGTTCATGCAAAGCCGCAATCGCTGAAGTAACAACATGCTGATCGACTTCTTCTACACCTTGCGCTCTGCCAAATTGCCGGTGTCGGTCAAGGAATACCTGACACTGTTGGAAGCCCTGCAAGCCAATGTGGTGGGCCCTAACAGCGACGCCAGCAGCATGGATGATTTTTACCACCTCAGTCGCATGATTTTGGTGAAGGATGAAAAGCATTTCGACAAGTTCGACAAAGCCTTTGGCGCTTATTTCAAAGGCGTGGAGATGCTGACCGACTTCACCGCCGACGTGCCTTTGGAGTGGCTGAAGAAAACTTTAGAGAACGAACTCACGCCCGAGCAAAAAGCAGCGATTGAAAAAATGGGTTGGGACGAGTTGATGGAAACCTTGAAGAAGCGCTTGGAAGAACAAAAAGAGCGCCACCAAGGCGGAAACAAGTGGATAGGTACGGGCGGCACCTCCCCCTTTGGCAACAGTGGCTACAACCCGCAGGGCATTCGCATTGGCGGCAAAGGCGGTAACAAAAGCGCCATCAAAGTGTGGGAGCAACGGGCCTACCAAGACTATGACGACGGCGTGGAACTGGGCACCCGCAACATCAAAGTGGCGCTGCGCCGCTTGCGCCGCTTTGCCCGTGAAGGCGCGGAAGACGAGTTCGATTTGGACAACACCATCCGCAGCACAGCAGCGAATGCGGGTTACCTGGACATCAAGATGCGACCCGAGCGCCACAACAACGTGAAAGTGCTCTTACTGATGGACGTGGGCGGCACCATGGACGAGCATGTGGCGCGGGTGGAAGAGCTGTTCTCAGCGGTGAAGGGTGAGTTCAAGCATTTGGAGTTTTTCTATTTCCACAACTGTGTGTACGACTTTTTGTGGAAAAACAACCGCCGTCGCTTCGCCGAAAAGTTCGACACCTGGGATGTGATTCGCAAGTACAACAAGGACCACAAGCTCATTTTTGTGGGCGACGCCACCATGAGCCCCTATGAAATTTTGCAGCCCGGCGGCAGCGTCGAATACAACAACGAAGAAGCCGGTGCCGAATGGCTGCAACGCTTAACCCACGCCTACCCCAAGTTTGCATGGATCAACCCCGAACCCTTGGGCGTGTGGCAATACCGCCAAAGCATCAGCATCATCCAACAGATGGTCAGCAACCGCATGTTCCCGCTGACCTTGAAGGGCTTGGAAGACGCCATGCGCATGTTGAGCAAATAAACTAGTCCCCGCCGCCACCGTAGTTCAATGGACAGAACTCTCCCCTCCTAAGGGAGTGATACAGGTTCGATTCCTGTCGGGGGCACCACCTACTAGTTTCAATCAGTCTCATAAAGTATCAAAACCCCTATGTTTACTAGCTTTCAGGGGGTTTTATTGCCTTATGCTGTCTCAAGCATTCTTACTTCAGATATCAAGGCTCTGGCTAAGCGGCGCACCATCCGCATACTGGGTATGAAGGGGCACTTACCCAAGCGACTGTTGGCGCAATTGACAACAGCATCGAGTGTTGGCATAATCGCCAACATGGCAGCCCAACTAATCACCTCACTCAAGAACATCAACCCTGATGGCTCTATCTTAGAGATTGTGATTTGGAAATTACCCAAGCCTGTGCCGCCGACTGAGCATGGCTTCAAGTACAGGGCTGTTTATGTAGTCGATGGTGTTCGCATTGTTGGCTTTGACAATGAGCGCGGCAAGGGCGACCATTGTCATATTGATAGCAAGGAAGCGCCTTACGCTTTCACAAGCGTTGACCAATTGCTTGAAAACTTTATTGCAGCCGTAGAAACTAGGAGAGCATCATGACTAAGAGAAACCTGACCATTACTTTGCAGCCAGATTGGAAAGCTGCAATTCGTGCTGTGGGCGTTGCAGCGAAAGCAGATACATATCAAGGTGAATTTCTTAACTTTGAAACGCCGGGCCAGTTCTTTGGCCAGTTGTCAGAGAAGCGTTGG
>CAMDKR010000082.1 GCA_945901225.1 Bordetella parapertussis
AATGACCACCCCTTTGCTCTTCACCTACCGCCGCTGCCCTTACGCCATGCGTGCTCGCATGGCTTTGCTGCAAGCGGGCGTGGCCTACCAAGCGCATGAATTGACCTCATTGCGCGACAAGCCTCCCGCCATGCTTGCCTTGTCGCCCAAAGGTACCGTGCCTGTGCTGGTGCTGCCCAATGGCGAGGTGCTGGAACAAAGTTGGGACATCATGCGCTGGGCCTATGTACAGACCGGCGACAAAGACACCTGGTGGGCGAGGGCGCAAACCCCTGAAAACCAAGCCCTGTTAGCGCTTTGCGATGGTGAGTTCAAACACCATCTGGACAGAACCAAATACCCACGGCGTTACAGCGATGCCCAAGGTGCTGACCACCATCGCAAACAAGCCGTGGAGGTTTTACTCACGCCGCTAGAAAAGGCTTTGCACAGCCAAGCGTACTTAGGTGGCGAACAGCCGTGCGCTGCGGACATCGCCATCTTTCCATTTGTGCGCCAATTTGCAGCAGTCGACCCAGCTTGGTTTGAAGCCTTGCCTTTGCCCGCAGTGCAGGCTTGGCTGGCAGGGTGGCTCAAGCATGCTTTGTTTGAAACCGCAATGGTCAAAACAGCGGCTAGCGGACAATCAGACCAGGTGCCATAAAGCTTGTCATCGCTCTCAGTATTTTTCCGGCACCATCATCTGTTCTGGTACGGGGTTGCGGATGTAATCTGGGTTTCGTACTCTTGCGGGTAGGGCAATTTCCGCATGCTCAATCTCATGGTATTGGAACTGAGAGAGTAAATGGTTAATGCAGTTGAGTCGGGCGCGTTTTTTATCGACAGCCTGAACAACCCACCATGGAGCTTCTGGGATGTGGGTGCGCTCAATCATTGTTTCTTTTGCGCGTGTGTAGTCTTCCCAGCGTCGTCGACTCTCCAAGTCCATTGGACTGAGCTTCCACTGCTTCAAAGGATCATGAATGCGACCCAGAAAGCGGGCGTGTTGTTCATCATCTGTGATGGAAAACCAATACTTCAACAAGATGATTCCGCTTCGCACCAGCATTTTTTCAAATTCAGGCACTGTCCTAAAGAACTCTTCGTATTCATCCTCAGTGCAAAAGCCCATGACCCGCTCAACACCTGCGCGGTTGTACCAACTTCGGTCAAACAGCACGATTTCGCCTGCTGCAGGCAGGTGCGTGACGTATCGTTGAAAGTACCACTGTGTGCGTTCTCTGTCGTTAGGTGCAGGAAGCGCTGCTACCCGGCAAACACGTGGATTAAGTCTTTGGGTAATGCGCTTGATAACGCCCCCTTTTCCTGCGGCATCGCGTCCTTCAAAAAGAATCACCACTTTTTGCTTGCTGGCTACAACCCAGTCTTGAAGTTTGACAAGTTCGCCTTGTAAACGTAGCAGTTCACGAAAATAAATGGCCCGGCTTTTTTTCTCTTCTTCAGTAGCAAAGAGATTGTTTTCGTTCTCACCATCTTCAATGGCCATCTCCAATTCTTCGTCGATGGAATCTAAGATGTCATCTCTGATTTTTTTCAATTGCGCTGCATCAAGTTGGGATTTGGCTTCCATACTTCACCTTTGATTGTTAGAGCCACTTTATATGCCGTCATCATGAAAGCTTGATGACGCTGTAGTGCGCAAGTCACATTAAGATTTGAGTTGACCAAAATCAGCAAACTGCGCGGAATCCGGCCGTTTTGCAGACCTCAACTTATGAGGGTGGAACTTGCGGTGGGGCGGTGTTGAAGCAGTCACTGTTTGAACGCTTGTGCTGCGGGTGACAGCCTTTTGCCGTCTGAATACACCACATACTAAATTCCATAGAACTTATCGAGACCAATTTATTTCGCAGTAGCATCCCGCGTATTTAAATTAGACCTCAGGACTATTCTACATAATGGGCTCAATCGCCATCTTCATTCTCACGCGCAAGTTCCGACTTGAGGCGATAGGCATCAATGTCGAAGTCGGTGCTGTCCGATACAGCGGCAAGTAACAAGGGTTCAATTCGTTCCCGCTCATCCTCGGACTCGGCGGTTGTGAAGCCGGCAGTAACCGCTTCAGCGAAAAGCTTTTCCGTCAGCCTCTTTGCCTTTACCTCGTGGCTTTCGATGTCGGGATTGGCACCGGGAAGAATATTTTCCTCGATCCATGCTTCAGCCCATCTAAAGAATCGTTTACTCATAACGTCCCGCCTATCAAATGAATCAACAACGACACCGGCTTCCCGGCCCCAAGAGGCTTGCCCTGTAAGTCAGGTCAATTCCGAGGGATATTAATATACAGCAAGGATTGCGGTTTGAGGCCTGCCAACAAAATTCCATTGAGGCAAGCGTGCGGGCATTAAAAAAGCCCTTTACGCACGAGGTTGTCGCACCGCTCCAAACTGCGTAGCCAAATCACTTTCCCCATGCTCCAGCACAAAGTAACGAAACGCTTCCGCAGCAGGTGAAAGAAGCTTTGAAAGGGTGTGCACCACATGCCAAGCTCGGACCACAGGAGAACCGCGCAGATCCAAAATACATAGCTGCGTGGCTTGCAACTCCAAACCTATGGTGTGCAGAGATAAAAAACTCAAGCCCAAATTCGCTTTCACAGCTTGTTTGATGGCATCGTTGCTTTGCAGTTCCATAGAAAAACGCGGTTGAAAACGGGCTTGCAAAAAAAACGCTTCCATGGCGCTGCGGGTGCCTGAGCCTTGTTCGCGAACAATGAAAGACTGCTGTCGCAAATCTTCAGCCTGTAAGCCAGACTCGCCGGCCAAGGGGTGTTCGGGGGAAGCTACAAACACCAAGGGGTTGGCAGCAAAAGGCTCTGCGCGCACAGATATTTCAGACGGTGGGCTGCCCATGATGGCAATGTCAACCTCGCTGTTTTGCAACCATTGGATAAGCTCTAAACGGTTGCCCACCTTCAAAACAAGCTCGATGCCTTCATGCTCGTTCAAAAACTTTCGCAACATGGCCGGAATGAAATAGGTGGTGGTGTCGACCATGCCGATGGTCAATTTACCGGTCTCAATCCTTTGTAAACGAGCTGCGGCGTCTTCTGCGTCTTTGAGCAGGGCAAGCATTTTGCGGGCATAAACCAGCAGGTACTCGCCGCTGGTTGTCAGGGACACTTTTCGACCTTGGCGCTCGAACAAAGGCATGCCTACTTCCGCCTCTAACTCCTTGATTTGCATCGTGATTGCGGGCGCAGACACATGCAAAGTCTCGGCCGCTTTGGCAAAACTCAGGTGGCGGGCCACAGCGTTGAACACCCGCAATTGTCGGAAGGTGGCATTTTTCAATTAAATAAAGCTGAAGTGAAGTCTCTGAAAATGTGAATTTACTTATCTCTAAGCTTTTTTTAAAGTATACCCACGTTCTTAAAAAAAGGAGTTAACCATGACTGAAGACAAGCAAATCACCGACGGCAAAAAGCGCTACAGCGCCGGTGTATTGAGATACAAGCAAATGGGCTACTGGGATCCACACTACGTGCCCAAAGAAACCGACTTGATCGCCATGTTCCGCATGACACCCCAGGAAGGCGTCGATTCCGAAGAGTGCGCCGCGGCCGTGGCCGGCGAATCTTCCACCGCCACTTGGACAGTGGTGTGGACAGACCGCCTGACCGCCTGCGACCTCTACCGCGCCAAGGCCTATCGCGTCGATCCCGTGCCCAACACCGGTCCCGGCACAAAAACAGAACAGCAGTACTTCGCCTACATCGCTTATGACATCGACTTGTTCGAAGGTGGCTCGATCGCCAACCTTACGGCGTCAATCATCGGTAACGTCTTTGGCTTCAAGGCGGTGAAGGCACTGCGCTTGGAAGACATGCGCATTCCCGTCGCCTATCTGAAGACATTCCAAGGTCCTGCGACCGGCGTTGTCGTCGAGCGCGAGCGCCTAGACAAGTTTGGCCGCCCGCTGCTCGGCGCCACCACCAAGCCTAAGCTCGGCCTGTCGGGTCGTAACTATGGCCGCGTGGTTTACGAGGGTCTCAAAGGTGGTCTCGATTTCATGAAAGACGACGAGAACATCAACTCCCAGCCATTTATGCACTGGCGCGATCGTTTTCTTTACTGTATGGAAGCAGTTAACAAAGCCAGCGCTGCCACCGGTGAGGTCAAAGGCCACTATCTGAACGTCACCGCCGGCACGATGGAAGAGATGTACGCACGTGCCGAGTTCGCCAAGAGCTTGGGCAGCGTGATCATCATGATCGACTTGGTGATTGGCTACACGGCGATCCAGAGCATGGCGTTGTGGGCGCGTAAGAATGACATGATCCTGCACCTACACCGCGCAGGCAACAGCACTTACTCTCGCCAAAAGAACCACGGCATGAATTTCCGCGTCATTTGCAAATGGATGCGCATGGCGGGTGTGGACCACATCCACGCTGGAACAGTGGTCGGTAAGTTGGAAGGCGACCCCATGATGATCCGCGGCTTCTACGACACGCTGCTCGATACACACACACCGATGCAGCTCGAAAAAGGTCTGTTCTTTGAGCAGGATTGGGCGTCGCTGAACAAGGTCATGCCCGTGGCCTCTGGCGGCATTCATGCTGGCCAAATGCACCAGTTGCTTACCTACCTCGGCGACGACGTGGTGCTACAGTTCGGCGGCGGCACTATCGGTCACCCGCAAGGCATCCAGGCCGGAGCCACGGCTAACCGCGTCGCCCTCGAAGCCATGGTGCTGGCGCGCAATGAAGGCCGCGACATTTGGAACGAAGGCCCGCAGATTCTGCAGGACGCCGCCAAGTGGTGCTCACCACTGAAAGCCGCCATCGACACTTGGGGCGACATCAGCTTTAATTACGAATCCACCGACACCGCCGACTTCGCCGTCACGCCGACGGCATCCAATTAAGGAGAAACCACACCATGATGACCAACCACGGCAATCGCCTCACACAAGGCCAGTTCTCCTTCCTGCCCGAACTCACTGACAAACAGATCAGCGCACAGATTGAGTACGCGCTCAGCAAAAACTGGGCACTCGGCGTCGAATACACAGATGACCCACATCCCCGTAACACCTACTGGGAGATGTACGGCAACCCAATGTTTGACTTGAAGGACGCTTCAGCAATCTTGACGGAAGTCAATGCCTGCCGCAAGACGTTCCCTAACCACTACATTCGTGTCACGGCGTTCGATGCAACACAAGGCGTTGAGTCGGTGCAAATGTCATATATCGTCAACCGGCCGAAGAAAGAACCAGGCTTCGGCCTGACGCGGCAGGAGATCGGCGGGCGTCAGATTCAGTACACCGTGCACAGTTACGCCACCGACAAACCAGAAGGCGAGCGTTACTAAGCGCGCCCAGACTGCAACAAAGCCATGAGCAACTCCTCCATTCCTGGCGTGCGCGCCGAGACAGCCGTGACAACGGCGGCACAAACCCTAGACGCTCCGGCTTCGGCCCTTAGCCAAGCGCGAAGCGTGGGTGAGGTTTTGGCCCAGTCTCAGGTGGAGGAGGTGCTTGCCGAGCTGGACCGAGATCTGGTGGGGTTAGCCCCGGTCAAGAACCGCATCCGCGATATTGCGGCCTTGCTGGTGATTGACAAGCTGCGCACCAATTTGGGTCTGGTCAGCGAGTCGCCGAGCTTGCACATGAACTTTGTGGGCAACCCTGGCACTGGCAAAACCTCGGTTGCCATGCGCATGGCGCAAATCCTGCACCGCTTGGGTTATGTTCGCAAGGGCCACCTGGTGGCCGTGACCCGCGACGATTTGGTGGGCCAGTACATTGGTCACACCGCACCCAAAACCAAAGAGGTTTTGAAAAAAGCCATGGGTGGGGTGCTGTTCATTGACGAGGCTTACTATTTGTACCGCCCCGAAAACGAACGCGACTATGGCCAAGAAGCCATTGAAATATTGCTGCAAGTCATGGAAAACCAGCGAGACGATTTGGTGGTGATTCTAGCGGGCTACAAAGACAGAATGGACACCTTCTTCGAATCTAACCCCGGCATGAGCTCGCGCGTCGCACACCACATCGACTTTCCCGACTATTCGGTTGATGAGTTACTGCAGATTTCTCAAAAAATGTTGGAAGAGCAGAACTATGTGTTTGCGCCGGATGCCGATACGGTTTTCCAGCGCTACCTAGGCTTACGGGTGCAGCAGCCCCACTTTGCCAACGCCCGCAGCGTGCGCAATGCCTTAGACCGAGCGCGCCTGCGCCAGGCCAGCCGACTCTTTGCTGACCGAGACCGGCAGCTCAGCGCCGATGATTTAAGAACCCTGACTGCGTCCGACTTCGCTGCCAGTCGGGTCTTTCAGCAAGCGGATGTTCGCCGGGATGAATAAACATATTGAAAGTGATCAGATGCTTAAAGCGCTGATATTTGATGTGGACGGCACCCTGGCCGATACCGAAATCGCCCATTTGGCCGCCTTTAATCATGCCTTTGCCGAGCAAGGCCTAGACTGGCACTGGGACCTTGCTTTGTACACAGGCTTGTTGGAGATTTCCGGCGGCAAAGAGCGCATGTTGCACTATTGGAAGCATGTTCATCCCGAGATGAAAGACATAGACGGTTCGGGCTTGCGTGACACCATTGAACATTTGCACGCTTTGAAAACAGCTGCGTATGAGGCCGCAGTTCAAGGCGGCGCTGTTCAACTACGCCCTGGTGTATTGCCCCTCATTCAACAAGCGCATCAACAAGGCTTGCGTTTGGCCATTGCCACCACCACATCGCCTGTCAATATCGCGGTGCTGTTGCGCAATGCCATAGGTCTTGACTGGAAAGATCTGTTTATGGTGATTGAAGATGCTTCCACTGCGCCCAAGAAAAAACCGCACCCCCAGGTGTACTTACAAACCTTGGCCCGGTTGGGTTTGCCATCCAGCGCTTGTTTGGCTATCGAAGACTCTGCCAATGGTTTGCGTGCCGCAGTGTCAGCAGGGCTGAAAACCATCATCACCCGCAACCAATTCACAGCACACCACGATTTCACTGGCGCATTGCAAGTTTTGCCCGATTTGGGCGGTGTCACGGTCGAGCAGTTAAACGTTTGGCACCAACACTGAACATATCTTAGGAACGATCATGCCCTTACGCCAACGCACCACGCTGACCCAATACCTGATTGAAGAACGTCGCCGCTTTCCGGACTCCAAAGGCGAATTCAACGCCCTGATTTTGGATGTAGCCTTGGCTTGCAAAGCCATTGCACGCGCGGTTGCCATGGGTGAGCTGGGCGGTTTGTATGGCGACCATGCCGCACAAGAGGGCGGCGCCATCAATGTGCAGGGTGAAACCCAGAAGAAACTCGATGTGCTCAGCAATGATTTGTTCATTCGTGTGAATGAATGGGCGGGTCATTTGGCCGGCATGGCTTCTGAAGAGATGACAGACCCTTACCAAATTCCTGGCAAGTACCCCAGAGGTAAATACCTGTTGGTGTTTGATCCCTTGGACGGTTCATCCAATATAGATGTCAATGTGTCGGTGGGCAGTATTTTTTCTATTTTGAGAGCGCCCCAAGACGCCATCGACAGTGG
>CAMDKR010000083.1 GCA_945901225.1 Bordetella parapertussis
TTTCTCGACCTTGAAGTTTTCGCCTATCGAAGCTGTCAAGGTCGCAGAAGCGCCCAAGAAGGGCATCATGAAGATCTTGTCACCCAAGAAAGAGCCGTTTCGCTTGTTTTTCAAAGACATGTTCTTTGACATTCACACCAACGATCTCAAGCATAAAGACAAATAAGCGTTGTCAGAGAGACTGCCACGCCCTTCGGGCTCGCAGTGACCTGTTTATTGCGGCAGTGCCCGACGGCTATGCTGCACTGCCCGATGTTTATTGCGGACGGATAGCCGACTTAGGCCTGAAGGCCTTGCACACCTCGTCCTGGGTTTGCAAATAAGGCCCACCTATCAGGTCTATGCAATAGGGTACGGCAGCAAAAATGCCGTTCACCACCATCTCACCTTGCGGGTCTTTTAAGCCGCCCAAGGTCTCGGTGATGGATTTGGGCTGACCTGGCAAATTAATGATCAAGCTTTTGCCGCGAATGACGGCGACTTGCCTCGACAAAATCGCGGTGGGCACAAAGCGCAGACTGATTTGCCGCATTTGCTCGCCAAAGCCTGGCATCTCTTTGTCTGCCACCGCCAGCGTCGCCTCGGGCGTGACGTCACGCGGCGAAGGACCAGTGCCGCCAGTGGTCAGAACCAAGGCGCAGCCCGCATCCACCAGTTCAATCAAGGTTTGGCTGATCAGGGCTTGTTCATCAGGAATGAGGCGAGGCTCAAAGTGCAAAGGGTTTTGCAGGGCTTTGCCCAGCCATTCTTGCAAGGCGGGCAGGCCTTTGTCTTCATACACGCCACCTGAAGCGCGGTCGCTGATGGAAACGATGCCTATGCGTACAGGGTCTAAAGCATCAACGAGGGTCATACACACGCTCTTCTTGGGCTTGTAGCGACTGCAGCAAATGCTGCCTGAGGATTTGAAAAATATCGCGGTAGGCACGACCTTGTCGTGGCAGCAGGCCTTGCGATACCGCTGCTTTGTCCGGTAGACCATCTTTGCGGGCTTGACGCAGCAAGGCCCGCAGCTGCTGGCTGTCGGTGCCTGGGTAGCTGCTTTGCCACTCTTCCATGGCGCTGTCATCTTTGAGCAATCGCTCCCGCCATGCCTCGGCCAAGTGCAGCAACTGGGTTTCTTCAGCGCTGCCGTTGTGCTGCACGCTCAAGGCGTCGCGCATGGCCTCCACTTGCGTGCTGTCGAGCTTGCGCATGAGCTTGCCCACATATTGCATTTGGCGGCGTTTGCCCTCGAAATCGGTGATTTTTTTGGCACTCAGCACCGCTTCGTGCAGCAAATCGGGCAGGTGTCCAAGAGCCAGCAACTGTTGCATCAGGTCGTTGCGTAAATCGAGCAGGTCTTCACCGAGTTTTTGCAACTCGTTGCTTTTTTGCTTTAAATCGGTTTTGCTGATCAGGTCGTCGCCCTTGACCTCGCGTTGGAGTGCCAAGTCGAGCTCGCTGCCTTGAGCAACAAAATGACCTTTAACGTAATAACCTTTGGTGGGCTTGCGCGACATGAAGACTTCCTCTGCCAAGTATCATAGCCGCCGATATGAACCCATCTTCTAAAGCTTCTACCCCAGCGTCCTCGGCACTTTCTGGCTTTAGCCACAGCCGAGCCCAGTTTGAACATTTGGTCGACAGTGCCATCGCCCATGCCAAGCACCTGGGCGCCACTGACGCTGCAGCTGAGGCCTCCGAGGGCTGCGGTCTGAGCGTGTCGGTGCGCAAAGGCGAGCTTGAAAATGTCGAGCGCAACCGCGACAAGTCTTTGGGCATCACTGTGTACGTGGGCCAGCGGCGTGGCAACGCCAGCACCTCCGATTTTTCGCAAGCCGCCATCGAGCGCACCGTGCAAGCGGCGTTTGACATCGCCCGCTTCACGGCCGAAGACCCTTTTGCCGCTTTGCCCGATGAGGGCTTGATCGCCCATCAGCACCGCGATTTGGATTTGTTCCACCCTTGGGCGATTGACAGCGAGGGTGCCACTGCCTTGGCGTTGCGTTGTGAGGCCGCCGCCATGGCCACGGACAAGCAAATCACCAACAGCGAAGGCGCCAGTGTGTCGGCGCAGCAAAGCCATTTTTTCAGCGCCCACACCCATGGTTTTCGCGGCGGCTATGCCAGCTCTAGGCACAGCCTGTCGGTCGCACCCATTGCTGGCAAGGGCGACGATATGCAACGAGACTATTGGTACAGCTCGATGCGCCATGCAGGCGATTTGGCTTCCCCCGAAGCGGTGGGACGCTACGCTGCGCAACGCTCTTTAAGCCGCTTGCACGCGAGGAAGATGGCCACAACCAGCTGCCCAGTGTTGTTTGAATCTCCCTTGGCCGCTGGTTTGTTGGGCGGTTTGGTCCACGCTTTAAGCGGCGGTGCGCTTTACCGTCAAAGCAGTTTTTTGATGGACTCTTTGGGCAAGCAAGTGGCAGCCAAGCACCTGAATGTGAGTGAAGACCCGTTTGTGATGCGCGGCAAAGGCAGCTCTCCCTTTGATGAAGAAGGCGTCAAAGTGCAGTCTCGTCAGGTTTTGCACAACGGGCAGGTCCAGGGCTATTTCCTCTCCAGCTACTCGGCACGCAAACTGGGCATGCAGACCACGGGCAATGCGGGTGGTTCGCACAACTTGGTGATGAGCTCCAGTCTGACCCGCGCCAGCGATGACCTTGACGCCATGTTGCGCAAACTCGGCACGGGCTTGTTTGTGATTGAACTCATGGGGCAGGGCATCAACTATGTCACCGGCGATTACTCTCGCGGGGCCAGCGGTTTTTGGGTGGAAAACGGCCAAATCGCCTACCCAGTGCAAGAAATCACCATCGCGGGTAATTTAAAAGATATGTTGTTGGGCATCGAAGCGGTGGGAAGTGATGCCTACACCTATGGCGGTAAAACCGTGGGTTCGGTGCTGATCAACCGCATGAAAGTGGCGGGCGCCTGAAACCGCTTCACTGGGTCAAGATCACCAAGGCGTTGTCTTCCCAGTGGGCCCACAAGCGTTGGCCCTCTTCCAAATTTTCATGGTCTTGTTCGCGGTCGGTGTTGGTGACCGACACTTTCAACCGTTGGTTGCCTTCGACCCGCAAGCTATAGCTGGTGTGACTGCCAAAGTAAGACCAATCTTCCAAGACGCACGGCATGGCGTTATTTTTCTTTTGGGGGTCTTCAAGGCTTAACACCACTTTTTCAGGGCGCAAGGCGATGCTAACTTGCATTCCTAAGCTGCCGCTGATGCCATGGCCGACATAGAAGTCGCCGCTGGCGCTGCTGACCACCACGTGGTCGGCTTCGTACTCGGTGACCTCGCCATCAAACAGGTTCACATTGCCCACAAAGTCGGCCACAAAGCGGCAGTTGGGGCTCTCATAAACCTCATTAGGCGTGCCCACTTGCAACAAACTGCCCTCGCTCATGACGGCGATGCGGTCGGCCATGGTCATGGCCTCGTCTTGGTCGTGGGTCACCAACACACAGGTCACGCCCACTTGTTTGATGATGTTGACCAATTCCACTTGGGTTTGTTCGCGCAGTTTTTTGTCCAGCGCTCCAAGGGGTTCGTCCAACATAAGCAGTTGCGGGCGTTTGGCCAAGCTACGCGCCAGTGCCACACGTTGTTGCTGGCCGCCAGAAAGTTGATGCGGGCTGCGCTGCGCAAATTTTTGCAATTGCACCAGTTGCAGCATGTCTTCAACGCGCTGGTTCAACTCGTCCTTGGGAACACCGTCGCGGCGCAGCCCAAATGCCACGTTGTCCCACACATTCATATGGGGAAACAAGGCGTAGGACTGGAACATCATGTTCATGGGACGCTCATACGGGGGCAGGTCGGTGACATCTCGGTCCGCCAACCACACCCGCCCGGCGGTCGGTGTTTCAAAACCTGCCAACATGCGCAGCAAAGTCGATTTACCGCAGCCCGACGCCCCCAGCAAGGCAAAAATTTCACCTCGGTGGATGCTCAGGTCGATGTTGTCCACAGCCAAGGTGTAACCAAAGCGTTTGGTCAAGCCCTCGATGCGCAAAAAAACGTCTGTCTCGTTCATGGCCTGCGACTATAGAGCAAACGCTTTAGCCCGCCAGCGCGGCTTTCACAGCGGCGCTCACCAAACCCATGTCGGCCTTGCCAGCCAAGCGGGTTTTCACCGCACCCATCACCTTGCCCATGTCGCCAGCGCCCTTGGCGCCCACCTCTGCCATGATGGCGGCCACTTCGGCGGTAATTTCCTCCGCGCTTAAACGCTTGGGCAAATACACCTCCAAAACCGCCATTTCGGCGATTTCTACATCGGCCAAGTCTTGGCGCTGTGCGGCTTGGTAAGCGGCTATGGAGTCTTTGCGTTGTTTGATGAGTTTGTCGATGATGGCAATGACTGCTGTGTCATCGAGTTCGATGCGCTCATCCACCTCTTTTTGCTTCATCGCCGCTTGCAGCAAGCGAATGGTGCCCAAACGAACACTGTCTTTGGCTCGCATGGCGGTTTTCATGTCTTCGGTGATGAGGGCTTTGAGGCTCATGGTGTTTTCCTAGGGTATTCAGGCGTAAAAAAGGCCCGCGCGGTTGAAGCCGGCGAGCCTGGTCTTGCGCAAGGCAGACTGAGATCAGTACAGTTTCTTGGGCAATTGCATGCTGCGAACACGCTTGTAGTGGCGTTTCACGGCAGCGGCTTTTTTGCGCTTGCGCTCGGCGGTGGGCTTTTCGTAGAACTCGCGAGCACGCAAGTCGGTGAGCAAGCCCAGTTTTTCGATGGTGCGCTTGAAGCGACGTAATGCAACGTCAAAGGGTTCGTTTTCTTTTACACGGATGGTGGTCATTGACAACAATTTTCAAAATGTGCGCCCAAAGTTTGAAGAAGATCGGACTTCAAAATCTGGGTAAGCGGTGGGTTCCCAACTTGGATGGGGCTGTTGGGGCTTGAGCCAAAAAATTTGCCATTATATCGGTTTCAGCCGCTGCGCCAAGGCTTGGGCACAAGCAAAGCCGCTGGACCAGGCCCATTGGAAGTTGTAGCCGCCCAGCCAACCGGTGATATCGACCACTTCGCCAATGAAATAAAGCCCCGGCTGGCGCGACTCCATGCTTTGCTGGGACAGCTCTTTCGTGTCCACGCCGCCTGCTGTCACTTCGGCCTTGGCATAGCCCTCGGTGCCGGCGGGTGTGAGCGTCCACTGGCTCAGGGCATGGGCGAGTTGGTGCAGTGATTTGTCCGGCGTATCGGGCAGGGAGCGTTGCCAAGCGCTGTTTTGCGCCGTCCATGTATCGGCCAAACGTGCGGGCAGCCAAGCAGTCAGGGCATTGGCAAGTTGTTTTTTGGAGGATTGCTTGGCTTCAAGCAAAACCGCAGCAAGGTCGGTTTGGGGGGCTAAATTCAGCTCAATGAGGCTGCCAGCTTGCCAATAGCTGGAAATTTGCAGCACCGCCGGACCCGATAAGCCGCGGTGGGTGAACAGCAAATCTTCTTCAAACACGGTGCGTTGCTTGCCCACGCTGGTGCTGATGTCCACAGGCAAGGACAAACCCGCCAGAGCAGCAAAAGGCTGCCAATCGTTGGTGCTGAAAGTCAGTGGCACCAGCGCGGGTCTGGGCGTGACGACGTTCAAACCAAATTGCTTGGCGAGGCGGTAGCCCAGGTCGGTCGCGCCAATTTTGGGGATGGACAGGCCGCCTGTGGCCACCACCACGGTCTTGGCTTGCACTTCGCCTTGGCTGGTGTGGGCTTTGTAAGGGCAGGGCGATGCATCGCTAAATTGCAGGCTTTGCAGGCTGCAAGGCTGCCAACGGGTGACCGCGCCGCCCATGGCACCGGCATCGCATTCGCGCAGCAGCATGTCGATCAGGTCTTGAGCGCTGCGGTCGCAAAACAGCTGCCCCTTGTGTTTTTCGTGGAAAGCGATGCCGTGTTTGTGTACCAAGGCCACAAAGTCGGCAGCGGTGTAGCGGCTCAAAGCGCTGCGGGCGAACTGTGGGTTTTCGCCCAAAAAATGCTTGTGCGGCGAGCGTGGGTCGATGTCGCTGTTGGTGAAATTGCTGCGTCCACCCCCCGAGATACGGATTTTTTCTGCCACCTTGGGGCTGTGGTCGATCAGCAGCACCTGCAAACCTTGTTGTGCTGCCACCCCCGCGCAAAACAGCCCTGCAGCCCCCGCGCCGATGATCAGCACATCTGTCTGGGTCATGGTTGGTTCAAAAACGCCTCGATGTGTTGCGCCAACTCTGCCGGTTGGTCGTGGTGCATCATGTGACCTGCGTCTTGGATGACCACGCTGTGGACATCTCGTACCGACTTCAATCGTTCGTGGTACTCAGCCAAGGTGTAGCGGCCTTTCCACCATTGGTCCATGCTGTTGTCGCTTGCTTCCACGTTCAGCACCGGTGCGGTGATGCGCTGGTACATCGCCAAAATTTCCTCTACGCGAAACAAGTTGGCACTGGTCACTTTATGGGCGGCATGGCCCAAAATTTCCCATTCGCCTTGAGCGTTGGGGCGTGCCCAATGCTGGGCTAACCACTCGGCTTTGTCGGTGTTCAAGCGGGGATTGGTTTTCATCAGACGTTGGGCGACGGCCGTGGGGTCGGGGTAGGTTCTGAGCGACTTTTCCCCTTGGCGCATCGCTTTGAGGTCATCCAACCACTGGGCATAGCGGGTGGGCGCTTGCTCGGGTTGGGTGGCGGCCAGTCCAAAGCCTTCCAAATTGATGAGTCGGCGGATGCGGGTGGGTCGCACCCCAGCGTACTGCATCACCACATTGCCGCCCATGCTGTGGCCCAAAAGATCAATCGGTCCCTCTGGTTGAAAGTGGTCGATCAAGGCATCCAAATCGGCCAAATAGTCGGGAAACCAAAAATTGTCGACCTCGCCCACTTCGGTCAGGCCGTAGCCGCGCCAATCGGGGGCAATGATGTGGCGGTCTTGTTGAAGTGCGTCGATGACAAACTGGAATGAAGCGCTGACATCCATCCAGCCGTGAACCATGAAAAGCGGGAGTTGATCGGGACGCGGTGTGCCCCATTCGAGGACGTGGTAGTTCAGTTGGCGCAGCGGCACAAAACGGCTGCGTGAGGGGCGTTGGACTTGGTACATTGTGCAGATCATAAGGACGTCTTGCATGACCACCCGTCTCCCTTCGGACAACCACGCCACCATGTTGGCGCAATTTCGCTGGTATGTGCCTGCGTCTTTCAACATCGCCGAGGTGTGCGTGAAGCGCTGGGCCAACCATGCCCATACCGCCCAACGCACGGCTGTCATCACCCACCAAGCTGATGCGCCGCCAATCTCACACAGCTTCGCGCAGGTGCAACACGCTGCCGATGCATTGAGCCATGTCTTGGCAGCACAAGGCATCAAAGCGGGTGACCGCGTGGCGGTGGTGCTGCCCCAGCGTTTCGAGACCGTGGT
>CAMDKR010000084.1 GCA_945901225.1 Bordetella parapertussis
TTCTTCATTTTTGACAATGTGCAGTGGGGCAATGAAATGTCCGGCGCTTTCTTCAAAATTGACGAATACGAAGCGCCTTGGAACACAGGTGCCAAGCTAGAAGGTGGCAACCGTGGCCACCGTCCCACCGTCAAGGGCGGCTATTTCCCCGTGCCTCCCGTGGACAGCACCCAAGACATGCGTGCCGAAATGGTGTTGTTGCTCGAAGAAATGGGCATCCCCGTTGAAGTGTTCCACCACGAAGTGGCGGGCGCGGGTCAAAACGAAATCGGTACCAAATTCAGCACCTTGGTCGAGCGTGCCGACTGGACCCAAAAACTGAAATACGTGGTGTGGAACGTGGCCAATGCCTATGGCAAAACCGCGACTTTCATGCCCAAGCCCATCGTTGGCGACAACGGCTCCGGCATGCACGTTCACCAGTCCATTTGGAAAGACGGCAAAAACCTGTTCGCTGGCAAAGGCTATGCAGGTTTGAGCGACACCGCCTTGTTCTACATCGGCGGCATCATCAAGCACGCCCGTGCTTTGAACGCCATCACCAACCCCACCACCAACAGCTACAAGCGTTTGGTGCCTGGCTTTGAAGCACCTGTGAAGCTGGCTTACTCCAGCCGCAACCGCTCTGCGTCCATTCGCATTCCCCATGTGGCTTCTGACAAAGGCCGTCGTATTGAGGCGCGTTTCCCAGATCCCATGTCTAACCCTTACCTGTGCTTCACTGCACTGATGATGGCTGGCTTGGACGGTATCGAAAACAAAATCCACCCTGGCGAAGCCGCTACCAAAGACCTGTACCACTTGCCACCCGAGGAGGACGCATTGGTTCCTACCGTGTGTCACAGCTTGGACCAAGCTTTGGAGTACTTGGACAAGGGCCGTTCGTTCTTGACCAAAGGTGGCGTGTTCACCGACAGCATGATCGATGCTTACATCGAACTCAAAATGCAAGAGGTCACACGTTTCCGTATGGCCACCCATCCGGTGGAATTCGACATGTACTACTCACTCTGAGCCGCACAGGTCGATCGCAACCCAAAGGACGGCCCAGCGCCGTCCTTTTTTTTGGGGTGTGGGTGAACAGTTGGCATGACAGCAGTCGGCATTTAGAAGGACACTGGCAGGTATGAAACTTTGGGTTTGTTTAGGGGGCTTGGTTTTTTGTCTTGGTGGCTCGTTTGCCATCGGCAATGAAGCGTCTGTGCCCGTGTGGCGCTGTGGCAACCTCTATACCAACAACCCCCAGCCAGGCCAGTCTTGTGAATCGGTCACCATCAGCACCTTGGAAGAAACCCAAGTGCCTCAGCCTTCCAAACCCGCGTCTGCTTCTGCTGTGGCGCCTGCAAGCCCAGCACCTGCTGGCAAGCCACCCGCACCACGCGTCGACGCGGTGGCCCAGCGCGAGCGCGATGACCAAGCCAAAGCTATTTTGAACAACGAATTGAAGCGCCTGAGCGAGCGTTGCCAAGCCGCCACTGACACTCAGACTGTGCAAAGGTGTGCTGCTGACCAAGCCGCCTTGAAGCGCGAATTGTCCCGATTACCCTGAGCAACACCATGTCGCTTGAACGCTTTGCTGCTCTCGATTTGCTCGCCACCTTGGTGCTGGTGGTGCAGGCTGATGACCGCGTGTTGTTTGCCAATGCCTCGTTTGAAGATGTGATGGGTTTGTCTAGGCGCAGTCTGCAGGGCGTAGATGCCACCGAGTTGTTTGTCGATGCTCAGGCCATGCGCCAAGCCATTGCGGGGGCCAGACGCCACGATTTCTCAGCCCTGCGCTTTGACGACCAGCTCAAGCGCCAAGGTGCCGAGCCTTATGCGGTGCATGTGGTGGTGGCAACCACCGAAAGTGCTGACGAGGTGGTGGTGGAATTGCTGCCCCAAGAAACCCAGACCCGCCAAGACCGTGAAGAGCGGCAAATGGAGCAGGCCCAAGCCAACAAAGAGCTGATCCGCAACTTAGCCCACGAAATCAAAAACCCCTTGGGCGGCATCCGCGGTGCAGCGCAGTTGCTGCAACTCGAGTTGGATTCGCGTGACTTGACCGAGTACACCCAAGTCATTGTGCGAGAGGCTGATCGGCTGCAAACCTTGGTGGACCGCTTGCTCGCCCCGCATCGCCGTCCTCAAGTGGTGGGCAATGTGAATATCCACGAGGTCTGTGAGCGGGTTCGCACCCTGATCTTGGCCGAATTTCCCAAGGGTTTGCAGGTGCGGCGCGACTACGACACCTCGCTGCCCGAGTTCCGTGGCGACGTAGAACAGCTCATTCAAGCGGTGCTCAATATCGCCCACAACGCGGCCTTGGCATTGAAAGACCATATCGCCATGGGCGACGCGCAAATCATTTTGGCCACCCGCATTGCCCGCCAAGTGACTTTCGTGAAAAAACGCTTCCGCTTGGCACTGGAATTGCATGTCACCGACAACGGCCCAGGCATCCCTGAAGACATTCGGGAGCGGCTGTTTCACCCCTTGGTCTCGGGGCGCGATGGCGGTTCGGGTTTGGGTTTGAATTTGGCGCAATCCTTTGTGCAACAACACCAAGGGTTGATTGAATGTGAAAGTCAGCCAGGGCGCACGGATTTCAAAATTTTGATTCCGCTGCCCTGACAAGAGCAAAGCGCATGAGCGCATGAGACAAGGTGAAGTACCGCGATGAAACCTATTTGGATTGTTGACGACGACCAGTCCATCCGCTTCGTGCTCGAAAAAGCCTTGATGCGTGAAGACCTTCCCACCCGCAGCTTCACCCATCCGCGTGAGGTGTTGCAAGCGCTTGATGTGGTCACGCCCGAAGAATCCCCCCAAGTGCTGGTGAGCGACATCCGCATGCCCGGTGGTTCGGGCTTGGATTTACTCTCGCAAGTGAAGGCTCGTATGCCTGGCTTGCCGGTCATCATCATGACGGCGTATTCCGATTTGGACAGTGCGGTGTCCGCCTTCCAAGGCGGTGCGTTTGAGTACCTGCCCAAACCGTTTGACCTGACCAAAGCAATTGAGTTGATTCGCCGTGCAGTGGAAGAAAGTCAGCGCGAACAAACCAGCGCCACCAATGTGGACAGCACGCCTGAAATGCTGGGACAAGCGCCAGCCATGCAAGATGTGTTTCGCGCCATTGGCCGTTTGAGCCAAAGCAATGTCACCGTGATGATCACCGGCGAGTCGGGTTCGGGCAAAGAGTTGGTTGCCCGTGCTTTGCACAAACATTCGCAACGTGCCGATGGCCCTTTCGTGGCCATCAACACCGCAGCTATTCCCAAAGATTTGCTGGAAAGCGAACTCTTTGGTCATGAGCGTGGTGCTTTCACGGGCGCACAAGCCATGCGCCGTGGGCGTTTCGAGCAAGCCGATGGTGGTACCTTGTTCTTGGATGAAATTGGTGACATGAAGTTCGATTTGCAAACCCGTTTGTTGCGGGTCTTGTCGGACGGCAGTTTTTACCGTGTGGGTGGGCACAGCGCCATCAAAACCAATGTGCGGGTGATCGCCGCCACGCACCAAAATCTGGAACAACGTGTCCAAGAAGGTGCATTTCGCGAGGATTTGTTCCACCGCCTGAACGTCATCCGCTTGCGTCTGCCACCTTTGCGTGAGCGTCGTGAAGACATACCTGTATTGACCCGCCATTTTTTGCAGCAAAGCGCACAGCAACTGGGGGTGGAAGCCAAGCGCATTTCTGACTCGGCCATTGAGTTGCTGCAAAACTTCGCCTTCCCAGGCAATGTGCGTCAGCTGGAAAACATTTGCCATTGGCTCACTGTGATGGCGCCAGCTCAAGCGATTGAAGCCAAAGATTTGCCCCCTGAGGTTTTAGCGCCCAACGGCAATGTGTCTGTGAGCGACAAGGTGTTGTCTTCTCAACCCCTCAACGTCGCATCCGCGCCCGCTTATGCGCCTGTGCCAGCGGCCAAACCGGTGGTGCTCAATGCGCCTGGCGAGAACTGGCAAGCCGGCTTAGAGGCCGAGGCCATGGCCTTGTTAGCTTCAGGAAGGGTCGATGTGTGGGATGAGATGACCAAGCGCTTTGAAGCTTCTCTCATTCAAACGGCTTTGGCGCATACGCGGGGACGTCGAATCGACGCCGCCCACAAATTGGGCATTGGGCGCAATACCATCACCCGAAAAATTCAAGAGCTGGGTTTGGAGTAAACATCCTGATCATCTCTTTGATCAACCACGCATACGCTTGGTTTGATAGGTTCCCCATCCACTTTTCAGGATAGATGCGAGAAATGCCCACAAACCACTTTCATGCGGTTGGGGGTTGCCGCCGGTGGCGATGCGTTTCAATTGACGGGCATACCAAAGTATTTCCATCACGCCGATTTTGTCGATGGGTTTGATACCCGTTGTGATCGTGCGTACCTGTTGCTGGGGATCAAGTCCCGCCAGCAAGGACTTAGGCGCATCGGGTTCAATGGCGAGCAAGCGTGCCAAACCAATCAGATCCACTGCGCCAGTTTGGATGGCTTGATTCATGCCAGCCAAGCTTCTGAAACCACCTGTGAGCATCAAAGGCACTTTGACCGAAGAGCGAATCTTCTCTGCAAAATCCAAAAAATAGGCTTCACGTGCCAAGGTGGAGGCACGTTGGGGCACCTTGACAGCGCCACTCATGGCTGGCGCTTCATACGTGCCACCTGATATTTCGATGAAATCAATACCAGCTTGCGCCAGAGCCTGGATCGTCTCTAACGATTCCTCCTCTGACAAACCGCCTTTTTGAAAGTCTGTCGAATTGAGTTTGATGGCGATCGGAAAATCTGGGCCCACATGCTGCCGTATGGAGGCATACACGGCCAACACAAATCGTCGTCGGTTGATGGCGGTACCGCCCCATTCATCGGTGCGTTGATTGGTGTGAGGCGATAAAAATTGACTGACCAAATAGCCATGCGCCCCGTGAATTTGAACGCCACTGAAACCCGCTTTTTGGCAGATAGCGGCGCTGCGGCCAAAGCGTTCAATGATCTCCAGAATTTCAGCCGTGGTGGCTTCACGCGGTGTATCGAAAAATGCAGCCATGTCTTGCCGAAATGGCACAGCAGAAGGCGAGAGATTGAAAAGGTTCAAGCCCTTGGGTGACTGCTTGCCCGGATGGTTCAGCTGAACCCATAGGGTTGAACCTTGTGAAGTCACAACGTGGGCCCAATGCTTCAATACCGCCATGTCGGCTTCATCTTCAATTACCACATTGCCGGGTTCGCCTAAGGCCCGTCGATCAATCATCACATTGCCTGTGATGAGCATGCCAATACCGGACTGGGCCCAACGGCGGTAGAGCTCCACCAGTTCGGGTGTGGGATGGTTGTCATAGGAGGCGAGAGCCTCACTCATGGCTGATTTGGTTAGGCGGTTGGGCAGCACCATGCCACTGGGCAATCGCAAGGTTTGATTCAATGACGGTGTGGGGGATTGATGGGGTGTTGTCTGCGTAGTCATATGCTTTTTATTTGATCCCCAGAGATGCGACTGACGTATTAAGGTTTGGATGTGGCCTCTGATGGCGGCAATTTGCACGCGGTATTGCCATAGGTTTGAAAGCAGCTTTGCTGAGCGCAACTGCGTACATAGACGTCACGCGCTTTCTGGTTCAAGTCGATGGTTTCTAGACGCGGCATGGCCATCAAGGGCACCAAATTGCACTCGGTTCGCACCAAGGTTTTCCCATCTTTGTCCTTGTAGCTGACCTGCGCGCATCTCTGCATGAAAGGCATCGGCGGCAATTCATGCACCCAGCGCTGCTCGGTGGCCACAGGAAAAATAGGCATGGCTTGCATGAGGCATTGCGCCTCGGTTGCTCTCCACTGGTCGGTGGCGCAAGCGCTCAAGCCCAACAGGAAAATTAATTGGAATCTGACCCCGATTAATTTCATAAAGTAACGATGACAGGGGTGTGGTCGCTGGGGCGCTCGTTCTTGCGCGGGGTTTTGTCGATCACGCAGGCACTGACTTGTCTCACCAACGCCGAGGACACCAAGATGTGGTCAATGCGCAATCCGCGGTTGCGCTTGAACGCAAATTCGCGGTAGTCCCACCAAGAGTAACTTTTCGGGGCTTGCTCGAACAACCTGAAAGCATCGTGCAACCCCAAGTCGAGCAAGGCTTTGAAGTGGGCACGTTCCTCGTCGGTGCAGTGGATGGTGCCGGCCAAGGAAATGGGGTCCCACACATCCAAGTCGTCCCAGGTGATGTTGAAGTCACCCATGAGCACCAGTTTGTCGTGGCGGCTGAGCTCGTCCTTGATGAAGGCTTGCAAAGCGTTAAGCCACGCCATTTTGTAGACAAACTTGTCGCTATCTGGCGCTTGGCCATTGGGGAAATACGCACCCACGACACGCACACCCTCCACCGTGGCGGTGATGACACGGGCCATCTCGTCGGCGAAACCCGGGATGTTGTGCACCACCTCGGTGATCGGATGCTTGGCAATCAGCGCCACGCCGTTATAGGTTTTTTGGCCGAAGAAGGCGACGTGGTAGCCGGCGGCTTCAATCTCGGCTTTGGGGAATTTATCGTCGGTGGTTTTGGTTTCTTGCAAAGCCAGCACATCCATGCCGCCCTCAGCCGTTTGCGCTGACAACCAGTCCAGCACCTGCGGCAAACGCACGGTCAAGGAGTTGACGTTCCACGTAGCGAGTTTCAAAGATCAGTCCAAAAGTTGTTTCAGCAATTGTTGCCGGTCTATATTGTGGTGCTGAGTAACGCTGTCAAGTATGGCTGCAAGCGTTCCAATACGTAAAGGGTCATGGGATGGAACTGTGACATGGTGTTGGGTAGGAGTCGTGCAAGTCAGTCTCATGCCGCAATCACTTCTTCCCTTGTGATATGTAATCGGATCACGCTGGGCATATCGTTCTCGTCGAAATGGCAATGAACCGCATCTCGAATTTGACTGTGAATTTCGTTTAGTCTGTCCGATTCGGTAAATATGTCGTGACCAACTGCTCGGGCTGAGTAGCCACCCTCGGCTGATTCTTCAACCATGAAATGAATTTCAGTCATCTTCACTTCCTTTTTGTGATGAAAAGGTTAAGGATATTTTCTTCCATAAAGAGATTCAAGTTTGTTTTTGTAAAACAACCAAACTGTAAGCCAAACCTTGCGC
>CAMDKR010000085.1 GCA_945901225.1 Bordetella parapertussis
TGGCGTCCAAAGCGATGATGCCGCCCTTGCTGTCGCGGTTCAGTGGGTTGATTTCCACCAAGGAGGCGTCGGTGTCCATGTAGCACTGGTAGAGCTTTTGGAACACATCCACGGCTTGGGCGGTGGAGTCGGCGGGCAGGCCAATCGCGGTGGCGATTTTTTTGGCTTGTGCATCCGACAGGCCAGTCAGCGGGTCAATGAACTCGGTGATGATTTTCTCGGGTGTGCTGTGCGCCACTTCCTCGATGTCCATGCCGCCTTCGCTGGAAGCGATGAACGCAATCTTTTGCGTGGCACGGTCGGTGACCAGCGACACGTAATATTCTTTTTGAATGTCAGCGCCGTCTTCAATATAGAGGCGGCGCACTTTTTGGCCTTCAGGGCCGGTTTGGTGGGTTTTGAGCTGCATGCCCAAAATCTCGCTGGCCAAGCGCTTGACGTCGTCAATGCTTTTCGCCACTTTCACGCCGCCACCCTTGCCGCGACCACCGGCGTGGATTTGGGCTTTCACCACCCACACGGGGCCGCCGAGTTTTTGAGCGGCTTCCACCGCTTCTTGGACCGTGAAGGCGGCGATGCCGCGAGGAACCGGCACACCGAATTGGCGCAAGATGTCCTTGCCTTGGTATTCATGGATTTTCATGGGGCTCGCTTTCTAAGGACAGCCACTAAAAACTGGCCTGCGTGATCTGTGTTCATACCCTGTACAGAGCGGGATTGGGACGAAATGTATCATGTTGCATTGCACCAAGAGCCGTTTTTGCCATCAATTGACATGGGGCTTACAGTGTCAGCTGTCACCTTTGTTTCTACACTTCAGAATTCTCAACATGGCTCAGGTTTTTATTGATGGCGAAGCCGGTACCACCGGCTTGCAAATACGCGAACGTTTGGCTTTGCTGACACAGATCAAACTGATCAGCATAGACCCTGCCCAGCGCAAAAATCCCGAGGCCAAGCGTGCTTTGATGGCGCAAGCCGATGTGGTCATCCTGTGTTTGCATGACGACGCGGCGCGTGAATCGGTGGCCATGATTGAGGCCATGAGCGGTCATCAACCGCGCATCATCGACGCCTCGACCGCGCACCGCACCCATGCGGATTGGGTCTATGGCTTTGCCGAGTTGTGCACCGGCCAAGCAGACCGCATTCGTTCGGCCTCCCGCGTGGCCAACCCAGGCTGTTACGCCACGGGCGCGATTGCGCTGATTCGTCCATTGATAGATGCAGGCCTGATTCCCCCGGATTTCCCCTTGAGTTTGCCCAGCGTCAGCGGTTATTCGGGCGGGGGGCGCAGCATGATGGAAGCTTATGAAGCGGGGCAGGCGCCGCTGTTTGAAGCCTATGCCTTGGGCCTGTCGCATAAACATATTCCTGAGATCATGCATTGCACCGGCCTGTCTGCTCGCCCTTTGTTTGTGCCCAGTGTGGGTAATTTTGCGCAAGGCATGATTGTGCAAATGCCGCTGCATTTGGCCTCGCTACCCAACCGCGTCAGCGCTTCGGATTTGCATGAGGTACTGGCCGCGCATTACGCCCACACCAATGATCCCGCCGACCCTTGTGTGGCCGTGCTGCCACCCACGGATGACTTGAAACTGGACGCCACCGCTTTGAACGACACCAACCGCATGGAGTTGCGGGTGTTTGCCAACGAAGCGCATGGTCATGCGGTCTTGATGGCGCGGCTGGACAACTTGGGCAAAGGCGCCAGCGGCGCCGCAGTGCAAAACCTGCGTTTGATGCTCGGCGTTTAGCTCTCATTGCGTGGTGTCGTCATTGCGAGGGGCATAGCCCCGAAGCAATCCACTGGCGCGCCCCGCAGGCTCGGCCTCGCCTCCATGTTTGCACAACGTCGGCTGCGGCCGACCTGCGACTCACGCCCTGCGGAACAAGAAAAAATCGCCAATGTCCCACTTCGTCAGTTTGCTTCGCTTCGCTCGCAATGACGGGGAATTGCTTCGCTCCTCGCAATGACGGGGAACTGCTTCGCTTCACTTGCAATGACGAGCTCAAGATTGCTTTAGTCTTCTGACAGACCAGAGACGACTTGCCGCACCACATCCCCCGAAAAACCGCGGCTGGCTAAAAAACGGGCTTGCTTGTTGCGCTCCGAGGCGGAGGAGGCAAGAAGGCCGAATTTCTTTTCCCACACGCCCCGCGCCCTTGCCAACTCTGTGCCCTTGAGGTCCGCCATGGTTTCGGCCACCATGTCGGCGCTCACGCCTTTGGCCTGCAACTCTTGGCGAAGCCTTGATGCACCTAGCTTGCTGGAGCGTCGGTTGACCAAGGTTTCGACCACCCTTGCGTCATCGACCAAGCCTTTGGCAGCCAACTGCGCCAAGGCCTGCTCGACTTCTTCTGGGCTGGCGTCTTCCGCTTTGAGCTTGTCGCTTAGCTCTTGGCGCGAGTATTCACGCTGGGCCAACAGGCTGACGGCTTTGGCCTTCACCGTTGGCGGGTTGACCGTCGCGCCACCTTGAATCACCTTGAATGGCCAATTCACCACAACGGCGCTCACTTGACCGCTTGCAACTTGGGTTCTTCGGCATCAGCGGGCAACAATGGGATGCCCAAGGATTCACGCACTTTGTTTTCGATCTCGAAAGCCAATTCGGGGTTCTCACGCAAAAACTCGCGTGAATTGTCGCGGCCTTGGCCGATTTTTTCGCCTTGGTAGGCATACCAAGCGCCGGACTTGTCGACGATTTTGGCGGCCACGCCCATGTCGATGATTTCGCCATGACGGCTGATGCCCTCGCCAAACAAGATGTCGAATTCGGCGGTTTTGAACGGGGGTGCCACTTTGTTTTTGACGACCTTGACCTTGGTTTCGTTGCCAATGGACTCTTCACCCTTTTTGATGGTGCCGGTGCGGCGAATGTCCAAGCGCACAGACGCGTAGAACTTGAGCGCATTACCGCCGGTGGTGGTTTCGGGCGAGCCGAACATGACGCCGATCTTCATACGGATTTGGTTAATGAAAATGACGGTGCAATTGGTTTTCTTGATGTGTGCGGTGAGCTTGCGCAGGGCTTGGCTCATGAGGCGGGCTTGCAGGCCGGGCAAAGAATCGCCCATTTCGCCTTCCAACTCGGCCTTAGGGGTCAAAGCCGCCACCGAGTCGATGACGATGAGGTCGACCGCACCCGAGCGCACCAAGCTGTCCACAATTTCCAGCGCTTGCTCGCCAGTGTCTGGTTGGCTGATGAGCAGTTCTTGCAGATTGACGCCCAGTTTTTGCGCGTACTGAACGTCCAAAGCGTGCTCGGCGTCCACAAAAGCACAGGTGCCTGCCATTTTTTGCATTTCTGCGATGACTTGCAACGTGAGGGTGGTTTTGCCGGAAGACTCTGGGCCGTAAATTTCGATGACACGACCGCGTGGCAGGCCGCCCACGCCTAAAGCGACGTCCAAACCGAGTGAGCCGGTGGACACCACTTGGATGTCCGCGATGGCCTCGCCCTCGCCCAAACGCATGATGGTGCCCTTGCCAAACTGCTTTTCGATTTGGGCCAAGGCGGCTTGCAGTGCTTTGGCCTTTTCGCCGGCAGCGGCGATGCTTTTGACGTTGTCCATGGAAATCTCCTTTAAGGTCAATGGGTTGTGAGACATATCAGAACCTGTCACTAACCACAGGCTGGATACTTGAACAGTACTTTATCTGCCTTGTACATTCCTGTAAACTCTTTTTTTGGTCAGTTTACCTTACGATATAACCATGGCCTTTAATCTGCTCCCCTCCGCACAAGACTGGCGTCAATCGCACTTGGGACGCCTGCTGGGCCACGCTATGCGCCGCTTTGATGCGCGGGTGTTGACGCTGATGGCGCAGCACATTGACGCGCCCTTGGCCTTGTCCAATTTGGCGGCGCGGGACAAGGTGAGTGCGGCGCACATCCACATCACACGGCACCTGCCTTTGCAGGGCGCAAGGTTGAATGAACTCGCTGCCATGGCCGGCATGAGCAAGCAAGCCATGGGCGACTTGGTCAACCAATGCGTGGCCTGGGGCGTGGTGCGGCGCGAAGACGACGAGGCGGACGCGCGTGCCAAGCGCATTGTGTTTACCGAGACAGGTCTTTCATGGCTGAAAGCCTTTGAAGCTGCCACCGCCCAAACCGAAGAAGAATTTCGCCAAGAGGTGGGTGCCGATGTGGCCACCGTTGTCAGCTTGGGGTTGGAAGCCTATGCCGCAGACTGGCGTTAACCCCCATCATTTACTGTGAATCTGCCTCTAGGTTCAACCTAGAATGGAAAAAACACAGACGAGGGGAGTCAAGCGTATGCGCATACTGATCGCTGAAGATGACCAGGTGCTGGCAGACGGTTTGTTGCGAACCCTGCGAGCCTCCGGCGCTGCCGTCGACCATGTCGCCAACGGCACCGAAGCCGATGCCGCTTTGATGACCTCCCAAGAGTTTGATCTCATCATCCTCGATTTAGGCCTGCCCAAAATGCACGGCTTGGAAGTTCTCAAGCGGCTTCGCGCCCGAGGCAATAACCTACCCGTGCTGATCCTTACCGCCGCCGACAGCGTGGACGAACGTGTCAAAGGTTTGGACTATGGCGCGGACGACTACATGGCCAAGCCTTTTTCCCTGCAAGAGTTGGAGGCGCGGGTGCGCGCCCTGACGCGCCGCGGCATGGGCAGCACCACCGCCACCATCAACCACGGCCCCTTGGTTTACGACCAAGCAGGACGGGTTGCCACCATCGATGGACGCATGGTCGAGTTATCTGCCCGCGAACTGGGTTTGTTAGAGGTGTTGTTGCAACGCTCGGGCCGCTTGGTCAGCAAAGACCAGTTGGTCGAGCGCTTATGCGAATGGGGCGAAGAGGTCAGCAACAACGCCATCGAGGTGTACATCCACCGCCTGCGCAAGAAGATTGAAAAGGGGCCCATCCGTATCGCCACGGTGCGCGGCTTGGGTTACTGTTTGGAAAAAATCCACCCCGCTACTGATACTGCACAGCCTGCACCGTGAAGCTTTTTCAACGCCGCCAACGCTCTTTGTTTGGCGAAATTCTCGATTGGATGCTCACGCCTTTTTTGCTGCTGTGGCCCATTACTTTTGGTTTGACTTGGTTGATTGCCGAGGGCATTGCCAGCGTTCCTTTCGACCGCAGCTTGGGGCAAAACGCCCGCGCGCTTGCGCAACTGGTGCAAAGCGATGAAAGCACGGTGCGCTTCGAGCTCCCTTTGCCAGCCAGTGAAATCTTGCATGCTGACGAAACCGACGATGTGTACTACCAAGTGCTTGGGGCGAAAGGTGAGTATTTGGGCGGCGACAAGGAATTGCCTCTGCCCCAAGAAGATGAAAAACTGGTCACCGATGAGTTGCGCTTGCGTGACGATGTGCGCAAAGGCGTGCCCGTGCGCGTGGCCTATATCTGGGTGCGCGTCAAACCCTCGTCAGCACAACCTGCGCTGGTGCAAGTGGCCGAAACCTTGGAAAAACGCTCGGTGCTGGCCAATGAAATCATCAAAGGTGTGATGCTGCCGCAGTTTGTCATCTTGCCCCTGGCCGTCTTGCTGATTTGGTTGGCGCTGGCGCGAGGCATTCAGCCACTCAATGAATTGGAGCAACGCATACGCCAGCGCAAGACTGACGATATGAGCCCCTTGGACGAAAGCGTGGTGCCTATCGAGGTCTCACCTCTGGTGTCATCCATCAACGATTTGCTGCAACGCTTGCAAGACTCGATTGCCACCCAAAAACGCTTTTTGGCTGACGCCGCGCACCAACTGAAAACACCGCTGGCGGGTCTGCGCATGCAAGCTGACTTGGCCTTGCGCAAAGACGCCAATGCCGATGATTTGAAGCAGTCGCTGCACCACATTGGCCGCGCCAGCATTCGCGCAACCCATACCGTGAACCAACTGCTGGCTTTGGCACGCGCAGAAAGCAGCGGCGCACCTGTGGCCAAACAAGCCTGCGACCTGAGCAGCCTCACCATGGAGGTGGTGAAAGACTGTTTACCGCGAGCCATGGACAAACACATCGACCTGGGCTTTGACGATGCGTGTGATGCGGCAGGGTTGCAAGGCAACCCGACCTTGCTTAAAGAGATGGTGCGTAACCTGATTGAAAACGCCTTGAACTACACAACGTCTAGCGTTGAGCACCCAGGGGTGGTGACAGCGCGTGTTTCGCGCAATGCCAAAAATGAACTGGTGTTGCAGGTGGAAGACTCGGGGCCAGGCATTCCTGCGGCCGAGCGCGAACGCATCTTTGAGCCCTTCTACCGCATACTGGGTACCGAGGCCGATGGCTCGGGCCTGGGTTTGCCTATCGTGCTTGAAATTGCCCATCAACACGGCGCAACAGTGACGCTTCACGAAACCCACCCAGGGCACAACCCGCCTGGGGCGCAATTCAGCGTGGTGTTTACACGGACTTAAGCGCTGGCTTTGGCGAAGGTGACCACATGGTCCACTTCAGCGCGTATGCCTATCCACTCGCCTATGTGGTGGTCGTGGTGGCTGGGCACATGGGCCATCAGGGTTTGGCCGCTGTCGAGTAACAGCGTGTACAAAAACTCCGAGCCGCGAAACGCTTTGCGAATGATTTGTGCTTTGACCTGCGCGGCATCGTCGTGCACGATATCGTCGGCGCGTAAAAGCACATCGCATTCACCCATCTGAGGTGTTTGTGCATGGGCTGCCATGGTTTCGCGCAACTCACCCAGCGGGGTGTGAAGCACAACGTCATTGCCTTCTTGGCGCAGGGTGGCAGGCGCAAACACACCATGCCCAATGAACTCCGCCACAAAGCGGGTGGCTGGTCGGTGGTACAAATGGTAGGCATCGTCCCACTGCTCTAGCTGGCCTTGGTGCATCACCCCAATCACATCGCCCAGCGCAAACGCTTCGAGTTGGTCGTGGGTCACAAACAAGGCGGTGGTATTGGCCATCTTGAGGATGGAGCGCAGCTCATGCGCCAAACGTTCGCGCAAATCCACGTCCAGATTGGAGAAGGGCTCGTCCAGCAAAAGCAACTGAGGTTGTGGGGCCAAGGCGCGTGCCAAAGCCACCCTTTGCTGTTGCCCTCCCGAGAGTTCGTGGGCGTAACGCTG
>CAMDKR010000086.1 GCA_945901225.1 Bordetella parapertussis
TATGGGCGCAGGTGCGCCAAGGCAAGGTGATGGCGCAAACCGTGGACGTCAATCTGCAGTCACTGCGTTGGCAAGCGAATGCGACTGCCCCTGCGGTGATGCTGCAACAAGTCCAAGGGCGTGTGCACCACCAAGCTTGGCTTGAGGGCTTGGGGCAGGACTTGCGCAGCCAAGACCTTGTCTTGCGCTTTGAAGACGGCGAACAATGGGACTTGGGAGGCAGTCGAGTGGCATGGCGCGACGAGGGCGAGCATGTGGCCGATACTGGCGAATTGCAATTGCAGGGCTTTTCTTTAGAAATGCTCGCTCGCATTGCTCAGCGCTTGCCCTTGGGCGAGACCTGGCAAGCCCGACTGGCCTTGGCTCAACCCAAGGGGCAGGTCAAACAGCTTGATATGCGCTGGTTTTTGGCGCACAGCGATGCGCCGCAGTTCAACCTCAAGACCGAGGTCACCGGCTTGTCGCTTCAAGCTTCAAGCAGTGCAGCCAAACCAGACCCCGCTCTTTGGTGGCCTGGCGTTCAGTCGTCGCAACTCAAATTGGAGCTCAGTGAGCACGGCGGCAAAGCCCAGTGGCAGCAAACAGGTGGCCGCATAGAAATGGGTGGCATTTGGCAGAGCAACCAAATTGCCATGAAAGAGGCGACCGCGGATGTGTCTTGGGCGAAAAAAGACCAGCAGTGGTCGGTGACGGTGCATCAAGCCCAGATGGAGAATTCCGACTTGCAAGCGCAAGCGCAAGGCAGTTGGTTGTCTGGCGCGAGCGCGCAAAGTACGGGGGTCTTGGATATGCAGGCCAAGGTGACGCGCTTAGATGCGACCACCTTGCACCGCTATTTGCCGCTCGCCATGGATGAACAAGCACGCTACTATTTGCGCGACGCTTTATTGGCAGGCCGCTTTAGCCAAGCCGCGATCGAAGTCAAAGGCCCCTTGGACCGCTTTCCGTTTACCCGCAACAACGAGGGTGTGTTCACTGTCAAAGCGCCGTTTCAAGGCTTGAGCATGCAATTGGCCCCCAACAGCATGTTGAGCGCTGCTCAGCGGCGCGATAAAGAGGCTTGGCCGGCGGTTCAACAAGCCGCTGGGGAGCTGCAAATCAACCGTAATCGCCTGTTCATCAAGGGTGCCACCGCGCGTATCGGGCAAGACGGGGGCACAACGCTTAGCAAGCTGGATGTGCAAATTGCAGATCTGCGCGATATCGTGGTGGACGTCAGTACGCAGATGCGCGGCAATTTGTCGGATGCCATGCAAATAGTCAGGTCTTCGCCGCTCAACACCATCACCGATCAAGCCTTGTCGCAGGTCACGGCCACGGGTACCGCCGAGCACCAACTGCGCCTGAATTTACCGCTGCAAAACTTGGCCCTTGCCAAGGTGCAAGGCAGCGTGGTGCTCAATGGCAACGATGTCCAGTGGCAACCGTCGCTGCCGCGTTTTAGCAAATTGCGCGGCACCCTCAACTACACCGAGTCAGGGCTGTCGGTCAACAATATGCGTCTGCGTTGGCTGGGCGCCGATGCGCGACTGGATGGCGGCTTGCGTTTCAACGACAGCATGACGACAGGCCCTTCGCGCCTGAGTTTGCAAGGCAGTGTCAGTGCCGTGGCCTTGCGCCAATTGCCTGAGCCTGCGCTGGTCGCGGGTTTTGCGGCGCATTTAAGCGGCAGCACGTCGTTTGTTGCCAGCTTGGGTTTGCGCCGAGGCGTGCCAGAGTTTTCTTTCAGCAGTTCATTGCAGGGCATGGGTGTGGATTTGCCCGAGCCATTGAACAAACCTGCGGACGCCGCTTGGCCGGTGCGCTTTGACAATGAGTTGCTGCGTGTGGCGCAGACGCGTGGCGCTGCCCATTTAGAGCAAAGCACCCTCACTTTGGGCCAACTCATCACCGTCAGTTATTTGCGCGATATGACGCCCCAGGTGCCGCAGGTCTTGCGCGGGCAAATTACCTTGGGGCCTGTGACCCCGCGCAAAGACATTCCTGAAGGCACGGTGCTGATGCAAGTGCAATTGCCACATTTCCATGCCGACGATTGGCAACAGACCTTGTCCGGTTGGCTCGGCACCCAAACCAAGGATGACAAACCTGCGAAACCTGCCAACCCACAAGCCATGGCCTTTATACCCACCCGATTTGAGGTGGGCACCAACGAACTGCTGTGGTTGGGACGCACCTTCAATCGGGTGCAAGCCAGTGCTGACAAGCAAGGCCCGCTATGGCGTATCCAACTCAAAGCCGATGAAGCGCAAGGGCAAATCGACTACAAACCTGCGCAAGACAACCAAACAGCGCAGGTGGTCGCCAAGCTGGCCAATTTGGTGATTCCTCCTGCTGCGGTGCAGGATGTGGAAGCGACTTTGTCAGACTCCCCCAAAGATTTACCCGCCATGAACATCGTCATCGACAACTTGGAGTTGCGCGGCTTGAAATTGGGCCGTGCCGAGATCGATGGTTTCAGCCGCACCATCGCCGGTGGCGGCCGCGAATGGGTGCTCAACAAATTCAACCTCAGCTTGCCAGAAGCGAGTTTTCAGGGCAAAGGCCAATGGGGCGGTGTGGGCCGTTTGCAAGCCAAGCGCACCCAACTTGATTTCACTTTTCAGTTGCAAAACTCAGGCGAATTGTTGGAGCGCCTTGGTTACAAAGGCGCGATTCGCAACGGCAAAGGGCGAATGGTTGGGCAGGTAGGCTGGACTGGCTCACCCTTCTCCCCCGACTACACCAGCATGAGCGGGCAGTTCAATGTCAACATCGACAAGGGCCAATTTTTGAAAGCCGAGCCGGGCGTGGCAAGGTTGTTTGGCGTACTGAATTTGCAGGCCTTACCCAGGCGCTTGACCCTAGACTTCAGCGATGTCTTTAGCGAGGGTTTTGCGTTTGATTTTGTGCGAGGCGACGTGCAAATACAGCAAGGCATTGCCAGCACCAACAATTTGCAGATGAAGGGCGTGACCGCAGCGGTCATACTCGAGGGCAAGGCCGATATCGAGCATGAAACCCAAGACCTCAAAGTGGTGGTGGTGCCCGACCTCAACACCGGCACCGCTACCTTGCTCTACACCATCATCAACCCCGTGGTGGGCTTGACCAGTTTTCTCACCCAGTATTTTTTGAAGACGCCCTTGGCCAGATCGACCACCCAAGAGTTTCGCGTGCAGGGCTCTTGGAAAGACCCCAAGGTCAGCAAAGTCGATGGCTCTACACAAAAGGAAGTCAAACCATGAAAGCCGCTTTGCTGCAAATGGTCTCCACCACCGAGGTGGCGACCAACCTTGACACCGCTGAGCGATTGCTGGCGCAAGCCGCTCAAGCGGGTGCCGAGTTGGCGGTGTTGCCCGAGTATTTTTGTTTGCTAGGGCAACACGATACCGACAAGCTGGCGATTGCCGAAGCCTATGGTGACGGCCCCATGCAGCAGCGCTTGGCTGCCATGGCCAAGACCTATGGCGTGTGCTTGGTGGCAGGCACCTTGCCCATCGCTGTGCCGGGCGACAGCTCGCATGTGCGCAACACCACCTTGGTCTATAGCGCTCAGGGCCGCTGCGTGGCTCGCTACGACAAAATCCATTTGTTTTGTTTTGACAATGGCCGCGAAAGTTACGACGAAAGCGTGGTGCTGCAAGCCGGTGACACGCCGGTGGTGATGGACTTGCTCTCTAAAGATGGACATACCTGGCGCATTGGTTTGAGCGTGTGTTACGACCTGCGTTTCCCCCAGCTTTACAAACAACTGGTGCAGCAAGGCGCCGAGTTGCTGCTGGCGCCCAGCGCCTTCACCCACACCACCGGTTCAGCGCATTGGGAGGTGTTGCTGCGCTCGCGCGCTATTGACAATCTCGCTTGGGTGGGTGCGGCTGCGCAAGGCGGCAAGCACAGCAATGGTCGTCGAACTTGGGGGCACTCGATGTGGGTAGACCCATGGGGTCAGGTGCAAGCGGTGCAAGACGAGGGCGAGGCTTGTGTGCTGACCGAGTTGTCTATAGATCAACTGCGTGAACGCAGACAGCAGCTGCCGCTGCGTCGCTCTCCGCTGTCGTGATCAGCGTTTATCGTCCTCGTCATCTTGGCGCTCTTTGTCGTCAAGCTCGCCATCTTTTCGGCCATGGAACATGGTCCACCATACGATGAGCGCCAGCAGCAAGCCAGCACCAAGGGATTCAAGCAAAATCAGCAGCATGAGGATGTATGGAATAGATAAAGCGCTGTGGAGCGTGGCGATTGTAGGCATGCTGGTGGCTTGTGCCACACCTACTTCAAAAATCAGCGCACCTGTGGCCACGCCAGTCAGCCCTGCGCCAGTGCAGCCTTCGCCCATCTCCCCGCCTGTTCAAGCGCCTGTTCCAACTTCGCCCGCACCGGCAAGCGCAGCGCCACCCTCCTCCTTGCCCCGCGCCGAGATGCCGCTCAAAGGCGAATGGCGCAGCCGTTGGGTGCCCGTGCCGGTGGAAGATTTACCGGGCTGGCCGCAAGAGTCCATGGCCGAGGTGTGGACGCTGTTATTGGCCAATTGCGATGTCAGCGGCACCGTGCTCGCCCCCTTGTGTGGCGATATTCGCCGCTTAAGCATCGCCAGCGAAACCGAGCAACGCCTGTTGTTGCTCAGCCGCTTGCAAGCCTATCGCTTGGAGTCCTTAGAGGGCGAAGCCAGTGGCTTGCTCACCGCCTACTACGAACCGGTGTTTGAGGCTCAGCGTGTGGCGGGCAATGGCTTTAACACCCCTTTGTATGCCGCGCCGTCGGGCTTGGCGAATGGCAAGCCGTGGTTCACCCGCCAAGAGATTGAAAGCCTGCCCGCTGCACAAAACGCTTTGCGTGGCCGTGAAATTGCATGGTTAGCCGACCCCGTTGACGCTTTGATTTTGCACATCCAAGGCTCGGGCCGTTTGCGCATCACCGAGCCCGATGGCAGTGTGCGCACCGTGCGTGTGGGTTTTGCTGCATCGAATGAGCAGCCCTACCAAAGCGTGGGCAGGTGGTTGCTCGACAAAGGCGAAACCCGCGACGCTTCTTGGCCAGGCATCAAGTCTTGGTTGCAGCGCAACCCACAGAGGCGTCAAGAGTTGCTGTGGACCAATCCACGTTATGTGTTTTTCAAAGAAGAGCCCATGGGTGCCGACCCCAGTGTCGGGCCGCGCGGCGCACAGGGCATACCGCTGGTGGCGGGCCGCTCAGTGGCCATCGATCCGCAAAGCATGCCTTATGGCACACCGCTGTGGTTGGTGTCCCCTGGTCCCACCCTGGCGTTATCACGCTTGGTGTTGGCGCAAGACACGGGCAGCGCCATCGTGGGTGCGGTGCGTGCGGATTTCTTCATGGGTACGGGTCGCGAAGCCGGTGAGGTGGCGGGGCGTTTAAAGCAGCCTTTGCGTTTATGGGCTTTGTGGCCTAAGCCTTGACGCATGTAATATGCGCCAAGCATTACCAAGGACAACAACATGGGTTACATCATCGTGCTGGCGTCGCCAGTGTTTTTTGGCCTGATATTCATTGAGTGGTTGTGGGGCAGGAGACTGGCTCAACAAGGCCAAGCGTCCGCGCAAACCTACCGCTTAGACGACGCCATCAGCAGCATTTCGCTGGGCATACTTAGTCAAATCAGCGCCATCTTTACCCGTGTGCTGCGCATTGGCATTTACACCTTGGTGTTCGAGCAAGTGGCCTTGGTGCGTGATGACGCTTGGTGGAGCACCTGGTACGGCGCTTTATTGGCTTTGGTGTTGTATGACTTTTGCTATTACTGGTTTCACCGCTGCAGCCACGAGGTGGCGGTGTTTTGGGCGGGCCACACGGTGCACCACCAAAGCCAGCACTACAACTTGTCCACCGCACTGCGTCAAAGCAGCGCTGGTGCATTGACCAGTTGGGTGTTTTACCTGCCCATGGCCTTGCTGGGTGTGCCACCCGTGGTGTTTGGCATCGTGGCCTTGGTTGACTTGCTTTACCAATACTGGGTGCACACCGAACACATTGGCCGCTTGGGTTGGTTTGACCGTTGGTTTTGCTCTCCCTCCAACCACCGTGTTCACCATGCTGTGAATGACAAGTATGTAGACCGCAATTACGGCGGCATTTGGGTGGTGTGGGACCGCATGTTTGGCAGCTTTCAAGAAGAAGACAGCCGTGAGCCTTGTGTGTACGGCAGCCGCAAAGCTTTGAACAGCTGGGACCCTTTGTGGGCCAACTTGCAGATTTACACCGATTTGGCCCACGACAGCTGGCACGCCAAGCGTTGGCGAGACAAGCTGATGGTGTGGTTTCGCCACCCTGGTTGGCGTCCTGCGGATGTGGCTCAGCGCTTTCCCGCCAAAGCCTTTGACATCCAAAACTTTCCCGCGTTTCAGCCCGTGCAGTCTGCGGCTGTGCAGCGATGGGCCATGCTGTGGTTTGTGGTGCTGCTCAGTTGTTCGTCTGGCGTCTTATGGTTCATGGACGGCATGGTCTGGGGCGAGGCCGCTACTTGCGTGTTGGCGGTGAGCGCAGGTTTGTGGGGCTTGAACGCCATGCTGCAAAACCGACTCAGTCCCGCCATGTGCGCCTTCGTGCAAGCCGCCGCCTTGGCGACTGCTGCCAATGCCTGTGGCTGGAGCGAGATATACCTGTGGGCCAAACCCTTGGCTTTGTTGGTCTTGATCTTTGCGGCGTGGCAAGGATCAGCAGGTATCAAGGGTCGCAGTTGGTTGATGGCGGCCTTGGCTTTGTCGCTGGCGGGTGATGTGCTGCTGATGGGGCAGGGCATGTTTGTGTATGGATTGGTGGCGTTTTTGCTGGCGCACCTGAGCTATTTACAACTCTTTAGACAAGATGCGCCATGGCTACACAGTCGAAGTGCGGTGGCCATCGCCATTTCTGCAGCTGCTGTGGTGTTTGTGGGCTTGGACCAAAACGGCTTGCCCTCTGAGCTGCGTGTGCCTGTCGCTGCTTATGTGTTGGTGATTGCCACCATGGCCGCACAGGCTTGGGGCCGCGCCAAGCAATTGGGCACGGCGGCGAGTGTGTGGGTGGCCTGGGGCAGCGTGAGCTTCATGCTCTC
>CAMDKR010000087.1 GCA_945901225.1 Bordetella parapertussis
CATGTGCGCGTCGCCTATTCCACCTTGAACTACAAAGACGGCTTGGCGATCACCAACAAAAGCCCCGTGGTTCGCAACTGGCCCATGGTGGCTGGCATTGATGGAGCAGGAACGGTCATCGCTTCCAGCCACCCGAATTGGAAAGCCGGTGACAGCTTTGTGCATAACGGCTGGGGCGTGGGCGAAACCCATTGGGGCTGTTTGGCCGAGCAAGCCCGCCTGAAAGGCGATTGGCTGGTCAAGCTTCCCTCTGCTTTCACGCCTCGCCAAGCCATGGCGATAGGCACCGCGGGTTACACCGCTATGTTGTGCGTCATGGCGCTGGAGCAGCAAGGCGTCAAGCCCGGTACTGGCGAGGTCTTGGTGACCGGTGCCACTGGTGGCGTGGGCAGTGTGGCGATTGCATTGCTGGCCAAACTGGGCTACCAAGTCGTTGCAGCGACGGGCAAAACCAGCGAAGAGGCTTATTTGAAAGCCTTGGGTGCGCACAGTTTGATCGACCGCGCAGAGTTGTCTGCCGCTGGCAAACCTTTTCAGAAAGAGCGCTGGGCGGGCGTGGTGGATGCCGTGGGCTCACACACCTTGGCCAATGCCTTGGCGCAAACACGTTACGGCGGCGCAGTGGCGGCTTGTGGTTTGGCGCAAGGGTTCGATCTGCCGACCACCGTCATGCCCTTCATCTTGCGCAATGTGCGTTTGATAGGCGTGGACTCGGTCATGGCGCCGCTGGCGCTGCGCCAGCAAGCTTGGAGCCGCTTGGCCACTGATTTGGACATTGCCAAGCTGGAGAGCATGATTGAAGAGGTCGATTTAGACCACGCTGCCGACAAAGCCCATGCGCTGATGGCCGGACAAGTACGCGGTCGTGTGGTGGTGAGGATTTAAGCCATGTTGATGGACGCAGACGACAGCCAACTGGTGTTGATCGATTACCAAGAGCGCCTCATGCCGGCTGTTTGGGAGGGCCAAGTTTGTTTGGACAACGCCATGCGCTTGGCCCAAGCCGCCCATCTTTTGGGCCTGCCGGTCTGGGGCACCGAGCAAAACCCTTCTAAATTAGGTGGTCTGCCCTTGGCAATGAAAGCACTGTGTACGCAAACGCTGGCCAAAATGCAGTTCAGCGCTTGCGAAGAAGGTTTGCTCGAGTTGCTGCGTCCAGCACCCGCGTCCAAATCGTCCCAAGGCAATGCCCGCAGCTTGCCCAAGCATTTGCAAAAACCCGCTCAGCCCGAACCAGGCCGCAGCCATGTGGTGCTGGCTGGGGTCGAGGCGCATGTGTGTTTGCTGCAAACCGCTTTGGAATTGCTGGAAGAAGAGATGGATGTGTGGGTGGTGACCGATGCCTGCAGTTCGCGCACCGAACGTAACCGCGATGCTGCGTTTGACCGCTTGGCTGGCGCGGGGGTGGAGTTGGTCACAACCGAGATGGTCTTGTTCGAGTGGCTGCGTACCGCCGAGCATCCGCACTTTAAAGAGATGCAAGCCTTGATCAAATAAGGCGGATGACAAAGGGAGACAGCGTGGGTACCTATGAAGCGTTTTACCGTCGGTCTTTAGACGACCGCGAAGGTTTTTGGGGCGAGCAAGCCCAGCTGATCGACTGGCATGTGCCGCCCAGCCAAATTTGTGACTACAGCAAACCTCCCTTTGCCCACTGGTACGCCGGTGGTCTGACAAATTTGTGCCACAACGCGGTTGACCGCCATTTGGCCCAGCACGGCGACAAACCCGCACTGATCTACGTTTCTACAGAAACCGATACCGAGGTCAGCTACAGCTTTGCAGAGCTCCATACCGAGGTGCAACGCATGGCAGCCATTTTGCAAAGCTTGGGCGTGAGCAAGGGTGACCGCGTGTTGATATACATGCCCATGATCGCCGAGGCGGCGTTTGCCATGCTGGCTTGTGTGCGTATCGGTGCCATCCATTCGGTGGTGTTTGGCGGGTTTGCGGCGCATTCTTTGGCGACCCGCATAGAAGACGCCACACCCAAGCTCGTCATCAGTGCCGATGCGGGTTCGCGCGGGGGCAAAGTGGTGCCCTACAAACCTTTGCTGGACGAGGCCATTCAACTTAGCCAGCACAAACCTGCCTCGGTATTGATGGTCAACCGTGGCTTGAGTCCCTTCGCCATGGTGGCCGGACGTGACCACGACTACGCCGCCTTGCGTCAAACGCAGCTGAACGCCCAAGTGCCCTGCGTGTGGGTAGAGAGTAGCCACATCAGCTACACCCTGTACACCTCGGGCACCACCGGCAAGCCCAAGGGTGTGCAGCGCGACACCGGCGGCTATGCGGTGGCCTTGGCCGCCAGCATGCAGCATATTTTTGAAGGCCAAGCGGGGCAGGTGTATTTCTCCACCAGCGACATCGGCTGGGTGGTCGGCCACAGCTACATCATCTACGGCCCGCTCTTGGCCGGCATGGCCACGCTGATTTACGAGGGCTTGCCGACCCGCCCCGATGGCGGTATTTGGTGGCAGTTGGTCGAAAAATACAAAGTCACCCATATGTTCAGCGCCCCCACCGCGGTTCGGGTGTTGAAGAAGCAAGACCCTGCGCTGCTCAGCAAATACGATATCTCCAGCTTGAAAGCCTTGTATTTGGCCGGTGAACCGCTGGACGAACCCACCGCGCAATGGATTGCCGATGGCTTGAAGAAGCCCATCATCGACAACTACTGGCAAACCGAAACCGGCTGGCCCATCCTGACAGTGGCCAACGGTGTGCAAAAAATGCCCAGCAAATACGGCAGTCCAGGCATCCCCATGTACGGTTTTGATGTCAAGCTGGTGGATGAAAGCACCGGCGAGCCTTTGCACGGTGCTGATCAAAAAGGCGTGGTGGTCATCGAAGGCCCCTTGCCACCCGGTTGTTTGCAAACCCTGTGGGGCGACGATGAGCGGTTTGTGAAAACCTATTGGCAAAGCATTCCGGGAAAGCTGATGTACTCCACCTTCGACTGGGGTGTGCGCGACGAGGACGGTTACTACTTCATCTTGGGCCGTACCGACGATGTGATCAACGTCGCCGGTCACCGCTTGGGTACCCGAGAAATTGAAGAAAGCATCTCCAGCCACCCGAATGTGGCCGAGGTGGCGGTGGTGGGTGTGGCCGATCAGCTCAAAGGGCAGGTGGCCATGGCCTTTGTGGTGGCCAAAGACACCTCGGCTTTGGGCGATGCAGCAGGGCGCTTGAAGTTGGAGGGTGAGATCATGAAGTTGGTCGACAACCAACTGGGCGCTGTGGCGAGGCCTTCAAGGGTGCTTTTTTTGAGCCTGTTGCCCAAGACCCGCAGCGGTAAGTTGCTTCGCCGCGCTATTCAAGCTGTATGCGAAAAACGTGACCCCGGTGACCTCACCACCATCGACGACCCCACCCCTTTGCAACAAATCAAAGAGCAACTGGCTTGATGGTTTAAACCGACATATTTCACATTTGTCGTGAAACTATCAGGTATCAATGGCACAATGCCTGCACATACCTAGGGGAGAACCCCCGGGTCGCATCCACCAGTCGGTTCAGCCGTGTCGTGGAGGGTTCCTCAACCAAGCTAAAGTTTCCTGCAGGGAAACGGAGGTCAGCGCCATGAGCGATTCATCGCAGACGGGTTCGTCCGTCTATCAAGCCTATGCAGGCAACACTTATCTCTTCGGGGGCAACGCTCCCTACGTTGAAGAGATGTACGAAAACTACCTCGCCAACCCCGGCAGCGTCCCAGACAGCTGGCGCCAGTATTTCGATGCGCTTCAGCATGTGCCCGCTGTCGACGGCAGCAACGCCAAAGACGTGCCGCATTTGCCGGTGGTCAATGCCTTTGCCGAACGCGCCAAACAAGGCGGCACCCGCGTCGTCATGGCCAGCGCCGACGCCGAGATGGGGCGCAAGCGCACCGCCGCGCAGCAGCTGATTGCCGCCTACCGCAATGTGGGCCAACGCTGGGCCAACCTCGACCCCTTGCAGCGCACCGAGCGACCCAATATCCCTGAGTTAGAGCCTTCGTTTTATGGCTTTGGCGACGCCGACCAAGAAACCGTGTTCGACACCAGCAACACCTTTTTTGGCAAAGACCGCATGAGCTTGCGCGAACTCGTCAACGCCCTGCGTGAAACCTATTGCGGCACCTTGGGCGCCGAGTACATGTACACCACCGATATGACGCAAAAACGTTGGTGGCAGCAAAAGTTGGAAAGCATCCGCAGCAAGCCCACCTTCAGCGCCGAGAAGAAAAAACACATCCTCGACCGCCTCACCGCCGCTGAAGGCCTAGAGCGTTACTTGCATACCAAGTACGTAGGCCAAAAGCGTTTTTCCTTGGAAGGTGGTGAAAGCTTTATCGCCGCCATGGATGAGTTGATCCACATGGCAGGCATCAAAGGTGTGCAAGAAGTGGTGATTGGCATGGCCCACCGTGGTCGCTTGAATGTGCTGGTCAATACCATGGGCAAATTGCCTGCCGATATGTTTGCTGAGTTTGACCACACCGCCCCCGAAGACCTGCCCGCAGGGGACGTGAAATACCACCAAGGCTTTAGCTCGGACGTCTCCACGCCTGGCGGTCCTGTTCACCTGAGCTTGGCGTTCAATCCATCTCACTTGGAAATCGTCAACCCCGTGGTGGAGGGCTCGGTGCGCTCCCGCATGGACCGCCGTGGCGACCCCAAAGGCAGCCAAGTGCTGCCCGTGTTGGTGCATGGAGACGCCGCGTTTGGTGGTCAAGGTGTGAACCAAGAAACCTTGGCTCTGGCGCAAACCCGTGGCTACTCCACAGGTGGCACGGTGCACATCATCATCAACAACCAAATTGGTTTCACCACCTCCGACCCGCGCGACATGCGCTCCTCGGTGTTTTGCACCGACATAGTGAAGATGGTGGAAGCGCCTGTGCTGCATGTGAACGGCGACGACCCCGAGGCGGTGGTGCTTGCCACGCAGCTGGCGCTCGAATACCGCATGGAATTTCGCCAAGATGTGGTGGTGGACATCACCTGTTTTCGCAAATTGGGCCACAACGAACAAGACACGCCCAGCCTAACCCAGCCGCTGATGTACAAAAAAATCGCGGCCCATCCCGGTACGCGCAAGCTGTACGCTGAGCGCTTGGCTTCCCAAGGCATGGGAGAGAGCTTGGGCGACGAGATGGTCAAGGCTTACCGCGCCGCTTTGGATGCGGGAAAGAACACCTCGGACCCTGTGCTGAGCAATTTCAAAACCAAGTTCACCGTGGACTGGTCGCCCTTCCTGGGAAAAAAATGGACCGATGCGGCTGATACCGCCATTCCCATGGCCGAGTGGAAGCGCTTGGCTGAGCGCATCAGCACCATTCCCACCTCTGTCACGCCACATTCCTTGGTGAAAAAGGTGTACGACGACCGCGCTGCCATGGGTCGCGGCGATTTGCCGGTGGACTGGGGCATGGGCGAGCACATGGCGTTTGCATCCTTGGTGGCCAGCGGCTTCCCCATGCGTTTATCCGGCGAAGACTGTGGACGTGGCACCTTCACCCACCGCCACTCGGTGATCCATGACCAAAACCGTGAGAAATGGGACACCGGCACGTATATCCCTCTGCAAAATGTGGCGGACAACCAATCGCCGTTCACAGTGATTGATTCCATTCTGTCTGAAGAAGCTGTGCTGGCTTTCGAGTACGGCTACGCCTCCAACGACCCCAACACCTTGGTGATTTGGGAAGCGCAGTTTGGCGACTTTGCCAACGGTGCGCAGGTGGTGATCGACCAGTTCATCGCCTCGGGTGAAGTGAAATGGGGCCGTGTGAATGGCATCACCCTCATGCTGCCCCATGGTTACGAAGGCCAAGGCCCTGAGCACAGCTCAGCCCGTGTGGAGCGCTTCATGCAGTTGGCGGCTGACACCAATATGCAAATCGTGCAGCCCACCACCGCCAGCCAAATCTTCCATGTGCTGCGTCGCCAAATGGTGCGTAACCTCAGGAAGCCGCTGATCATCTTCACGCCCAAGTCCCTGCTGCGTCACAAAGACGCTACGTCGCCTGTGTCCGAGTTCACCAAGGGTGGTTTCCAAACCGTCATTCCTGAGATCAAGGACATCAAGGCCGATAAGGTCAAGCGCATCGTCATTTGCAGCGGCAAGGTGTATTACGACTTGGCCAAAAAGCGCGAAGACAACGGACACGACGATACCGTCTTGCTGCGCTTAGAGCAGCTTTATCCATTCCCGCACAAGGTGTTTGCTGCCGAGCTGAAAAAGTACCCCAACGCCAGCGAAGTGGTGTGGTGCCAAGATGAACCGCAAAACCAAGGTGCTTGGTTCTTTGTGCAGCACTACCTGTTTGAAAACATGGCCACTGGCCAAAAGCTGGGTTACAGCGGTCGTGCTGCCTCGGCTTCACCTGCGGTGGGCTACTCGCATTTGCACCAAGAGCAACAAAAAGCTTTGGTGGATGGCGCGTTTGCTCGCCTCAAGGGTTTCATATTGACTAAGTAGGAAAAAAATACCATGGCCATCATCGAAGTCAAAGTACCGCAACTCTCAGAATCTGTGGCTGAAGCCACTTTGTTGCAATGGAAGAAAAAAGTCGGCGAGGCTGTTGCCGTTGACGAAATCTTGATCGACGTCGAAACCGACAAAGTCGTGCTCGAAGTCCCTGCACCCTCAGCGGGTGTGTTGGTGGAAATCATCGCTGCGGACGGTGCCACCGTGATGGCTGAGCAACTGATTGCTCGCATCGACACCACCGCCACGGCCTCAGCCGCTGGCCCCATCAGCGCAGCTGCCCCAGTTGCCAAATCCGCTGCTGCTACTGTTGCTGCACCCACAGTCCCTGTCAGCGCTAGCCATGCAGGTGTGGCCATGCCGTCCGCTGCCAAGCTGATGGCAGACAACAACCTGGCGTCGGGTTCTGTCGCTGGAACCGGCAAAGATGGCCGTGTCACCAAGGGCGATGTGTTGTCCGCAGTCGCCGGTGGTGTGCAATCGACCGCAGC
>CAMDKR010000088.1 GCA_945901225.1 Bordetella parapertussis
TGTTGGCCGCCATGCGCGAAAGGTTGGGCAGGCAAGAGCAGGTGTTGGTGTTACTCAATCGCCGAGGCTACGCGCCGGTCTTGCATTGCGCTGAATGCGGCTGGAAAAGCGAATGTCCGCATTGCAGTGCCTACCGCGTGTTCCACAAAGGCGACCGCACCCTGCGCTGCCACCACTGCAGCCTGACCCAAGCCGTGCCGCGTGCCTGCCCCGCTTGTGGCAACCAAGACATCGCGGTCCTAGGTCACGGCACGGAAAAAGTAGAAGAGGTGCTGGCCGAGATGCTGGCAGACCTGAGGCGAGCGGATGGCTCGCCCCTGCGCGTGGCACGCATTGACGCTGACACCACGCGCCTGAAGGGCGAGTTGGTCAAACAACTCGCCCAAGTGCATGACGGTGAAGTAGATGTGTTGGTGGGTACGCAAATGGTGGCCAAGGGGCATGACTTTCGCCGCGTGAGTTTGGTCGTGGCGCTTAACCCCGATGGCGCTTTGTTCTCCGCCGACTTTCGCGCGCCCGAGCGGCTGTTTTCACTGCTCTTGCAAGCGGCAGGGCGAGCGGGGCGAGACGCGCAACTGGGCGTATCGCAAGCCTGTGAAATGTGGGTGCAAACCTTTCACCCCACGCACCCTGTATTTGAATTTTTAAAACGCCACGACTTTGCGGGTTTTGCGGCACAACAACTGCAAGAGCGCGAACAAGCGGGTCTGCCACCTTTCAGTTTCCAAGGCCTGTTGCGCGCCGAGGCTCGCACCCAAGCCGCGGCACAAGATTTTTTGAACGCGGCCAAGGCTTTGGGTGAAGCCCGTTTGCCGCCCGATGCTGGGGGTTTAAGCGTTTACCCCGCTGTCCCCATGAGCATGCAACGCGTGGCCAATGTCGAGCGTGCGCAAATGTTGGTGGAAAGCTATTCACGCAAACACTTGCAGCAGTTTTTGTCGGCGTGGCAAGACGATTTGCAGCATCTTCGAGTGCAACACAAGGCTGTGCTGCGCTGGGCCATCGATGTCGACCCCTTGGCGATTTAAAAGCGTTTTTTCAAGCCTTGTACCAAGCCACCCAGGCTGAAAAGCTGGGGAACGCCAAAGCGGTGGACAGCAAAATCACCCGCGTGATGCGAGCACTGTCGGCGCCAAAGCGCTCGGCCAGCAAGGCGCTGTTGCTGGCACTGGGCAAGGCGGCCACCAGCACCACTGCCATCAAGGCGGTTGGCGTGAGCGGCAGGCCCAACTGCATCAAACCCCAGCCCAAAGCCGATACCCACACCGGGTGAACCACCAATTTGAAGAAAACCAACAAGACGTCAACGCCCCCGCGCTGCCAATGCCACCATCCATTCGCCGCAGACGGCACAGGTCGCGCCAGCAAGGCCCCAATGGTGAACAAAGCCACGGGTGCTGCAGCACCTGCCATCAAGCCCACGGTTTGCGTCAGCATCTCGGGCAAAACCCAAGCATTGATCGATGCCAAGGCGCCCAAACCAATCGCCCATGTCAGGGGAATGCTGAACACGCTTTTGATGGCCTGGACCAAGGCGGTGCGAGCGCCGTGGGTTTGCGCTTGGTCTAAGCGCGAGAGGGCAATGCAGACGGAGCTGGTGAAAAATAAATCGACCACGATGGTGACGATGGCAGGCCCCACCGCTGCAGGGCCAAACAGGCTCAGCAACAAAGGCAAACCCATATAGCCGGTGTTGGGGAAAGCCACGGCCATGGTGCCAAAAGCGGATTCGTTCCAGTTGCTCTGGCGTCGAAGCACCCACATACCCAACAGCACCATCACCGTGGCGCTGAGGGTGTAGAGCAAAGCCACCGAGCCATCGAGCAACTGCGCCATGGGCGTGTTGGCGCCAAAGCGAAACAGCATCGCGGGCAAGGCGAAATACAGCACAAATCCGTTGAGCCCGGGAATGGCCGTCAACGGCAGCCATCCCCGCTTGGCAGCAACGTAACCCGCCAACACCAAAGCGAAAAAAGGAAAGGTGACACCCAGAATAGTCAGCATATGGACTGATTGTCATCGGTATGATCACCGGCTTTGCCGCCAACGCTTCCCCTGCTGTCTCCTGCATGTCATCGGACCTGAATCTCCCCCAACTCGAAGCGGTCCACCATGTGCAAGGGCCTTGTCTTGTGCTGGCCGGTGCGGGTTCGGGCAAGACCCGCGTCATCACCCACAAAATTGGTCACCTGATTCAACTGGGGCTGGAACCCGAGCGCATCGCCGCCATTACCTTTACCAACAAAGCCGCCGCCGAAATGCGCGAACGCGCCAAAAAGTTGGTGGGTCGAGATGCGCAAAAAGTGGTGATTTGCACTTTTCACGCTTTGGGTGTGCGCATGTTGCGGCAAAACGGCGAAGCGATGGGCTTGAAGAAAAACTTCAGCATCTTGGACACCGATGATGTGACCTCCATCTTGAAAGATGCAGGTGGCACCACCGATTCAGCCACGGCTCGGCAATGGCAATGGGCCATCAGCCTGTGGAAAAACCAAGGCCTGAACGCTGCCATGGCCGAGGCGCAAGCCAGCAACGACAACGAACGCATCACCGCCCGCATCATGGCGCGGTACGAGGAACGTCTGAGCGCCTACCAAAGCGTGGACTTTGATGACCTGATTGGCCTGCCGCTTAAGCTCTTGCAGCAACACGCTGAGGTACGCGAACAGTGGCAACAGCAAATGGGCCATGTGCTGGTGGACGAATACCAAGACACCAACGCCACCCAGTACGAGGTGTTGAAACTGTTGGTGGGCGAGCGGGCCCGCTTCACCGCGGTGGGCGACGACGACCAGTCCATCTACGGCTGGCGAGGTGCGACTTTGGACAATTTACAGCGCTTGCCGCAGGACTTTCCCGCCGTGAAAGTGGTGAAGCTGGAACAAAACTACCGCTCCACCAGTGCTATTTTGCAAGCGGCCAATAACGTGATTGGCCCCAACCCCAAGCTGTTTACCAAGACCTTGTTTTCTGAGTTGGGCGAGGGTGAGCCGGTGCGGGTGATGGACGCCGACAACGAAGAACACGAAGCCGAAAGATTGGTCAACCGTATCCAAAGTCTGCGTGGGGGCAACGACACCGGCGAGGGCATGAGCCAGTTCCGGGCGTGGAAGGACTTTGCGGTGCTCTACCGCGCCAACCACCAGTCGCGCATGTTGGAGAAAGCCTTTCGCAAAGCGGCGATCCCCTACAAGGTGTCGGGTGGTCAAAGCTTTTTTGACCGCGCTGAAATTCGCGACCTGTGCGCCTGGCTGCGTCTGTGGGTGAACAACGACGACGATCCCGCTTTTTTGCGCTGTGTCACCACGCCCAAACGCGGCATAGGCCACACCACCTTGCAAAAACTCGGCGAGTTTGCCAACCAGTACCGCATCAGTTTGTTCGAGGCCGTGTTCAGCCATTCCTTGGGGGCAGCATTGCCGCAAAAAGCCGTGGGTAGCTTGCTGGCCTTTGGCAACGAGGTCAACGATTTGCAATTTCGCGCCCGCCATACCCAAGGTGCTGAAGCAGCGCTGGCCTTGTTGACCGAGTGGCTCAAAGACATTGACTATGAAAAGCATTTGTACGACAGCGAAGAGAGCGAAAAACTCGCTGCGGCGCGTTGGGCCAATGTGATGGACTTCATCGATTGGATGGCCAAGCGCTGCGGCGGCGAGGTCGATGACGCGGCCGGTGTGAGCCTCATGAATGAAAGCAAAACCCTCTTGGAGGTAGCGCAAACCATCGCGCTTTTGTCGACGCTGTCAGAGCGTGAAAAAGACCAAGACGTGGTCACCCTCTCCACCCTGCACGCGGCCAAAGGCTTGGAGTGGCCGCATGTGATGATGGCTGGTGTGAACGAAGGCCTGCTGCCCTTCAAGCCAGAGGAAGATGGTGTCAGCCTGCAACAAGACGCTTTGAACCTGACCCGCATCCATGAAGAACGCCGCCTGATGTACGTGGGCATCACCCGCGCCCAGCGCAGCTTGGTGGTGAGTTGGAGCCGCAAGCGCAAAAAAGGGCGCGAGATGGTGAGTGCCTTGCCCAGTCGCTTCATCGCCGAGATGGCGCTCAGTACCGCCACCACCAAAGAAGACCCGCGAGCCAAACTCCGAGCGCTGCGCGCCGAGTTCGCGCAACGCGTCGAAGCCGAAAAATTGAGGTCAGACCCCTATTAAGATGGCGGCATGAGCTTTCATACCCTACACAACTCAGCCACCGACGTGGTGTGGCAAGCCAAAGTGCATTTGGCAGCCGCCCTGCGCTTGGCTGTTCTCGATGGTTTTGAAGAGGGCATAGACAACCACTTCACCATGACCGTGCCTGGCCGCGAGGACGCTTACCTGGTGCTGCCTTTTGGCAAGCATTGGTCCGAGGCCCGAGCCAGCGACATGATGGTGTTCAACGAAGCGGGTGAGACCTTGGAAGGCTCTGGTGTGGTCGAGTTATCTGCCCAGTGCATACACGCGCCTTTGCACCGCATCACAGGCGCCAAAGTGGTCTTGCATACCCACCAGCCTTGGGCAACTGCGCTCAATATGTTGCAAGACAACCGCCTTCTGCCCGCCAGCCAAACAGCGGCGTTTTTTCACAACCGCATCGCCTACGACCACACGTACACCGGTTTGGCCAAAACCTTGAGCGAAGGCGAGCGCTTGGCCGCCATCCTGCAAGACAAGCAAGTGCTGTTCATGAAAAACCACGGCGTGGTGACTGTCGGCAACAGCGTGGCGCAGGCCTATCGGCGCTTGTACAAACTGGAAAAAGCCTGCCACACCCAGTTGCTGGCCATGGGCAGCGGCCAACCCTTGCAAGTGCTGAGCGAGGAAGTGATTGCCGAGGTATTGCAACGCGCACCCGCCGACAGGCATCCGGTGTCTGAGCGCGAACGCTTGTACTTTGAAGCCATGCTGCGGGTGCTGGACCGTGTTAATCCCGGCTACGCCGACTGACAGCGCATCCCAGTACAGCCCAAGTAAAGGGCCGCGCAATGGGCAAAGGCTTGAACCAAGCCGTGCGCGATTACCTCGAGCAACTGGCTCAGCTCACTCGACATCTGACCTGCTCCATCTGCTTTGTCGCCAAACTGCCCACCACCGCGGCATCCTCAAACCCATGCTGCTTGAACACCGCCATCACCTGCGTTAGCGCTTCGGGTGCACAACTCACCAACAAACCACCGCTGGTTTGCGGGTCGCTCAGCAAGGCTTGGTCCACCGATGAAAAACCCTCTGGCAACACCACTTCCGCGCCATAACCCGCCCAATTGCGCCCAGAGGCCCCGGTGATGAAACCTTGTTGCGCCAAGGCTTGCACGCCCTCCAGCAGCGGCACCGTGGACCAATCTATGTGTACATCTAAACCCGCGCCACGTGCCATCTCCAGCGCATGACCCGCAAGCCCAAAGCCGGTGACATCGGTCAAGGCATGCACGCCAGCGAGTGCCGCCAAATCAGGACCCGGCGTGTTCAATCGGGTGGTGGTGGCAATCATCTGCGCATAGCCCTCAGGCGACAAAGCCTCTTTCTTTAACGCGGCAGACAAAATCCCCACACCCAAGGGCTTGCCCAAAACCAAGACATCGCCTGCTTGGGCTGAGGCATTTCGCTTGATGCGACTGGGGTGTGCCAAGCCCAAGACCACCAAGCCATAAATCGGCTCGACGGAGTCAATGCTGTGCCCACCCGCCACCGGAATACCAGCGATCTGACACACGCTTTGGCCGCCTTGCAAGATGCGCCCTATCACCTCGGTGCTGAGCACATTGATGGGCATGCCCACCAAGGCCAACGCAAAGATCGGTGTGCCGCCCATGGCATACACATCACTGATCGCGTTGGTGGCGGCGATGCGACCAAAGTCAAACGGGTCGTCGACGATGGGCATAAAGAAGTCGGTGGTGGCTATCAGCGCTTGGCTGTCGTTGAGTTGGTACACCGCGGCGTCGTCGGCCGTGTCGATACCCACCAACAGTTGTGCCGGCAGCGGCAAGCCACTCATGCCACCCAAAATATCGCGCAAGACCCCAGGGGCGATCTTGCAACCGCAGCCGCCCCCATGGGCCAAAGAAGTTAAACGTGGGGAGTTGTTCGCAAAAGTAGAAGTCATTGGACAAATCTACCATGCAAGCCCACTTCACTATGATCTGCCACCGGCAAGACGTTTTGCCCCTGTGTTGTGCCAACCGCTGGAGCCTTGATTGGAAGTTTCGTTTGTTGAGGAAATCAAATCCCTGCGCTTAGGTGAGGGTGAGACCTTTCACGGTGAAGGCATATTGGCGGTGACCAAGGCCTTGCTGCAGTCGGGCGTGGCCTATGTCGGCGGCTACCAAGGCGCACCTGTTTCGCATTTGTTGGATGTGATGGTGCAAGCCAAACCGCTGATGCAAGAACTCGGTGTGCATGTGGAAGCCTGTGCCAACGAAGCTTCCGCTGCGGCCATGCTGGGCGCCAGCATCCACTACCCGCTGCGCGGTGCTGTCACTTGGAAATCGATTGTGGGCACCAACGTGGCCTCGGATGCGCTCTCCAACCTTGCCTCGCCTGGCGTGGTGGGTGGTGCGCTCATTGTGGTCGGCGAGGACTATGGCGAAGGTGCATCGGTGATTCAAGAACGTACCCATGCTTATGCGCTCAAAAGCACGCTGTGTTTATTGGACCCGCGACCTGATTTAAGCAAGATGGTGGACATGGTCGAACACGGCTTTGCGCTATCTGAGGCCTCGAACATGCCCGCCATCTTGGAGTTGCGCATACGCGCTTGCCATGTGCGCGGCAGTTTCGTGACCAAAGCCAACCGAGCACCAGCGGTGTCTACCCAACACCTGATGGCAGAACCCGCCAAGTTTGACTACATGCGCTTGGCGCATCCGCCCGTCACCTTTCGCCATGAAAAACGCAAGTTGGAAGAACGCATTCCAGCAGCACGGGACTACATTGTTCGCCATGG
>CAMDKR010000089.1 GCA_945901225.1 Bordetella parapertussis
TTTCTTGGCGGGTATCGCTGCAGGGCGAGTCAGCAAAACTGGCATCGCAGGCTATGTGGCGGGTTTTCCTATCCCAGAGGTCATTCAAGGCATCAATGCGTTTGCTTTGGGAATGCGTTCGGTTAACCCTCAAGCGCAAGTTAAATTGAGTTGGTTGAACAGTTGGTTTGACCCTGCACGTGAGCGCGAAGCAGCCATGACGCTGATGAACCAAAAATCGGATGTACTGGCCTTTCACACAGCGTCAGAGGCGGTGATGATCGCCGCTCAAGAGCGAGGCAAACTGGCCATCGCCTACCACTCGGACATGCGTCATATTGCCCCGCAAGCGCAGCTGCTGGCTGTCACCCATCACTGGGGTGACTACTACAGCAAACGCGCTGAGCAGGTCATCAATGGCACTTGGCAAAGCGGCAATGTGTGGGGTGGGGTGAGAGAAAAAATGGTTCAAGTGGGCGCATTTGGCCCAAGGTTGCCCGGGCGTGTTCAAAATGAGTTGATGCGTTTGCAGCGTGCCATTGGACGCGGGAGTTTGCAACCCTTTGCTGGCCCTATCTTGGATAACCAAGACCAAGTGATTCTTGCGCGGGGTCAGTCTTTGAGCGACAAGGAAATTTTGAACATGAATTTTCTGGTGCAAGGTGTTCAAGGGCAGCTACCCTGACCGTATTGACGCGGCTCATACAATCGAGCTCATAGAAATAAGGTGAACGCATGAGTATCAAAAGCGACAAATGGATTCGCCGTATGGCAGAGCAGCACGGCATGATCGAACCCTTCGAGCCAGGGCAAATTCGCCAAGACGCTGCCGGCCAAAAAATTGTCAGCTACGGTACCAGCAGCTACGGCTACGACATCCGTTGTGCGCCCGAGTTCAAGGTGTTTACCAACATCTACAGCACCGTGGTCGACCCCAAGAATTTCGATCCCAAGAGCTTTGTCGACATCGAGTCCGATGTTTGCATCATTCCTCCCAACAGCTTTGCTTTGGCTCGCACACTTGAATACTTTCGAATTCCTCGCAACGTGCTTACGATTTGCTTGGGTAAAAGCACCTATGCCCGCTGCGGCATCATCGTGAACGTCACACCCTTTGAGCCCGAGTGGGAAGGCTTTGTCACCTTAGAGTTCAGCAACACCACGCCTTTGCCCGCGAAAATTTACGCAGGTGAGGGCTGCGCCCAGGTGCTCTTTTTCGAGAGCGACGAGGAGTGCGAGACGAGCTACAAAGACCGTGGCGGTAAATACCAAGGTCAGGTGGGTGTGACCTTGCCCAGGGCTTGAAAACAAGCCAAAAGCAAGGCTTTAGAGCACTTTGTCTAGAGTGCGACAATCGCTAACTATATGAATTCATTCTCGCAACTGCAGTTAGACCCCCATTTGGCCAAAGCCGTCGCTGAAATGGGCTACGAATCGATGACACCCATTCAGGCGCAGGCTATTCCGGTGGTGCTCTCAGGCCAAGATGTCATGGGCGCTGCCCAAACTGGCACTGGCAAAACCGCTGCTTTCTCGCTGCCCTTGTTGCAGCGCATGCTTCAGCATGAAAACACGTCAACGTCACCAGCCAGGCATCCTGTCCGGGCATTGGTTTTGCTCCCCACCCGCGAGTTGGCCGATCAAGTAGCCCAGCAAGTAAAGCTGTATGCCAAATACACGCAACTGCGCTGCGCGGTGGTTTTTGGGGGCATGGACATGAAACCGCAAACGGCGGAACTCAAGCGCGGTGTAGAGGTTTTGGTGGCCACACCTGGGCGGTTGTTGGACCACATCGAAGCTAAAACTGCGGTTCTTAACCAAGTTGAATATGTGGTGCTCGATGAAGCCGACCGCATGTTGGACATTGGCTTTTTGCCTGATTTACAGCGCATCCTGAGTTATTTGCCCAAGCAACGCACTACCTTGTTGTTCTCAGCTACGTTTTCACCCGAGATCAGACGTTTGGCTGCCAGTTACTTGCAAAACCCTGTCACGATCGAAGTGGCGCGACCCAATCAAACTGCGTCCACCGTCACCCAGTTGTTCATCAATGTCAATGAAGACGATAAACGCCGCGCCCTCAAATTGATCCTTAAGCAAAAAGCCATCTCTCAGGCCTTTGTCTTTGTCAATAGCAAACTGGGCTGCGCACGGTTGGCCAGGTCCCTAGAAAAAGATGGTTTACGTACGGCGGCCTTGCATGGCGACAAAAGCCAAGATGAGCGGCTTAAAGCGCTGGAAGCATTTAAAAAGGGCGAGGTGGATTTACTGGTCTGTACCGATGTGGCTGCGCGTGGTTTGGACATCAAAGATGTGCCAGCCGTGTTCAATTTTGATGTGCCTTTCAATGCGGAAGACTATATTCACCGCATAGGACGCACGGGACGTGCAGGTGCCGAGGGCTTGGCAGTGAGTTTTGCGTCAGCTTCAGATTTGCGTTTGGTTTCTGATATTGAAAAGCTCACCAAACAAAAAATCGAATTCACCGTGTTGGAGTTAGAAGAGGAGCGCTCATTCCCCCGTCGCTCTCGCTCAGACGATGATGAGCGCCCAAGGCGTGATACGGATGAGCGCTCTGGTGCGCCGCGCAGCCGCTTTACACCTGTTAAGCCACCTGCCGATCCATTCTTCGATAAACCCTACGAGCCCAGTGTCCAGCCTGGCTCAGAGGAAACCAATGAATCGCCAACCAAGGGAGATATGTCGCCCGTTCGTGGAAGTATTTCCCCCAACATCAAACCCAAGCGCAAAGTTGCCGCTCTGTTCAAAACCACGGCTTAAGACCGTTGACCTCTTATCAGGTCCGCGATTGGGCGAAGGCTGCGCAGTCAATCTGATGACGTTGGTGAACCCCCAGACCCTTGGCGTTCAACTCAAGTCCGCTCAAACACCGACCCCAAACACAACCTGTGTCAAGCTCGATAACGTCTTGGCGTTGCATGGGCGTCAAGGTAGACCAATGGCCAAAAGCGATACAGGTTTCTCGCGTTCGACGCTCAGGGACATCAAACCAAGCCATAAACCCTGGCGGCGCTTGCGACGCGTCAAGGTGGTGTTGAAATTCCATCTCGCCCAAGGCTGTGCAAAAGCGCAACCGGGTCAATGCATTCACAATCACCCGCAATCGCTCAACACCTTGGAGTTCATCGCTCCAAGCCGCGGGCAAGTTGCCGTACATCTGAGCGATAAATGTTTGCCAATTGGGGCCTCGCAAAACGGTTTGTACCTCTTCGGCCAGCGAAAGGGTCTTCGCCACGTCCCATTGTGGCAACACCCCCGCATGGACCATCAGCACACCTTCTTCATGCATCGCCAAATGCTGCATACGCAACCAATCAATCAAAGTGTGTCGATCTGGCGCTTGCAAAATATCGTCAACAGTATCGCCACGTTTGAGGGCTTGAATGCCAAGGTGTATGGCCAGCAAATGCAGATCATGGTTGCCAAGCAAACACCGTGCACTGCTACCCAAGTTGTGCAAGCGTCGCAGAACCCCAAGGTTGTCTGGTCCGCGGTTGACCAAGTCACCGAGCAGAAACACAGTGTCGCGGCTTGGCGAAAAGTCTACCTGTGCAAGCCATTGCGACAATGCGCTGTCGCAGCCCTGTATGTCGCCAATCAAGTAAAGTGCCATGGCATGATTGTCATAGATTCCTCTGAGCCTCACCCTTGCGGGTTTTTGACTGCCTGATGCCATGGATGTATTGCTGATTATTTTTTTGACTTTCCTCAATGCCATCTTTGCCATGTCAGAGATGGCATTGGCATCCAGTCGAAAAACTTTGCTATCGCAGCTGGAGGCTTCAGGCGCTTATGGTGCTAAGGCCGCCTTGGCGCTGCAAACACGGCCAACGGAGTTTTTGTCAACTATTCAAATCGGTATCACCACATTGGGCGTCATCAATGGCATTGTGGGTGAGGCTGCCTTCAGCAGTAGCTTGTCAACGTGGTTATCAGGATGGTCCGTTCTTGAGCCTGTAGCCGGTATTTTGGCTACCACTGTGGTGGTCACTGTCATTACATTCAATACGATTTTGTTTGGCGAACTCGTTCCAAAACGCATTGGTCAGTTGTTCCCTGAAACAGCTGCACGATGGACTGCGCCCATGATGCTTGCCACGGCCATGATGACCAGACCTTTGGTACATCTACTTTCAAAAACCACTGCCGTTATTTTGCATTTGTTACGCATCGACGCGCATCAAACCCGACAAGTGACCGAGGAGGAGATTCGTGCGAGTTTGGTCGAAGGCGTGGACGCAGGTTTGATTGAGCATCACGAGCACCAAATGGTTAAAAATGTATTTCATTTGGATGAGAGGGAATTGCCCTCCATCATGGTGCCTCGTACAGATATCGTGTGGCTTGACAGCCAACTGACAACCCAGCAAGCGGTGGAGTCTTTGTCTGAACTGGACGCGCACTCTTGGTATCCCGTTTGCCGTGAAGGTTTAGATGAGATTATGGGCGTTGTCAGCATGGCCAGTTTGTTGCACAACCGCAGCTCTGCTGAGCCCATCACGCAATGGATGGAGCCCGCTGTTTTTGTACCAGAGACACTCAGCGGTTTAGACATGTTGGCGCAATTTCGCCATCCCCATAAATCGTCGAATACACCTGCTCCCAGCGGTGGCGGACGCATGGTTTTGGTGGTGGACGAATATGGGGTTGTGCAAGGCTTGATGACACCACGAGACTTGCTCGAAGCGATCACCGGTGAATTGGTGCAAACCAATGCAGAAGATGAAGCCTGGGCGGTACAGCGCGAAGACGGAAGTTGGTTGCTTGATGGCATGATGCCTGTACAAGAACTTAAATCGCGTTTAAATCTCAAATCTCTGCCGCAAGAAGACGATGCCATCTACAACACACTGGCTGGACTGCTGCTAGCCGTTTCTGGCAGATTGCCTCAGGTGGGTGAAGCCACCTATGCAGAAGGCTGGCGCTTTGAGGTGGTTGACTTAGACGGCAGGCGTATAGACAAGGTATTGGCCAGTTACCAGCCACAAGGTTTGGACACGGGGCCCAATACCTAAGCCTATTAGCTTGGTTCAGCTTTAATGGTTTTTCTTCTCTTGAGGGGAGATGTGGTCGAGCTTTGAATTGATATCGTTCACGGTTTTTCGAATGGCGTCTACCCTGCCATGAAACTCTTCCATCCTGTGCTGTCTAGCAAGTAGCGCTTCCTGCTGCTGTTTGATCATTTCTGGGCTTGGCGCCTCAGGTGCTTTTTTGGCAATGGGCTGCTGCTTGATTTGCGCGGCTGGTTTGGTTTGGGTTGGGAGAACCGGTGCTGGGGTATCAGGGAGAAGCTTAAGGTCAGCAAGCTTGGGTTTTTCTTCCTCGACAAGCTCGATGTGGTCACCCAAGGTGTCGTCATTCAGCGCTTGTGTATTGAGATTTTCCTCAGGAGGATCCTCGATTTCCATGTGGTCATCAGGAAAGTCGTCGTTTGCATTGACAAACAAAGGGATAGGCTCACCAGGCTCTGTGTCTGCAACAGCGACATGATGGTCTTCTGTGGCGTTGTCAGGCAAAGGTGCATGGGTGTCGTGAATATTGGCTTGCGGTACTGCCGCCAGATGGTCTTCTAGCTTTTCTTTGGCAATGGAGGCATGGTGGTCTTCCTCCTGGCCACTGGGCAAAGGAGCATGGGTATCGTGCAGGCCTTCATTAGAAATAGCTAGTAAATGCTCGTCGGATGCATCATTGTCAATACCCACCACATGATGCTCTGTGTGGTCTTCGGTGACGCCTACAAGATCATCTTTTGCATGGTCATCGGCCACATTGACAAGATGATCATGAAGCGAGTCTGTGGCAACACCCATGCCGGGCTGGCTGTGCAGATGATCGGAGCTGAAGCCAGTTTTGGAATCTTGTAATGCATCTTCTTGGCCCTTCGCATAAATATCTGCTTTGGCGTGCTCAGCTTCAAAAGCCTGCTGAGTGTCCACAGAGACATTTTCTGAGCTTTGCTTAAGTGCCTTTTGCTCTAGCTGTTCTTCAAAATGGGAAAGGTCGTGACCAAGCTCATCTAGCTCGCCCGCCACAATATCGCTTCGCTTGGCTTTGGCGCTGGTTGAACCTTCGGGTATTTCAACTGAAAAGGCTTTTGTACTGCGAATAAGCGAAGGTTCTTTAGAAGCCATGATGAAGGTTGTACTGCTTACCTGTTTGTGAGTAAATCTCCAGCCAATTTTACAGCCTCTGCAGCATTGACAGAAATGGCATCAGCGGCCAGCTCAACGCCATCCATTTTGGCCTGAAGCAAGGCCGGACCACCCAAAATCACAAAAGCATTGGGGTTGCGCGAAGCGGTCTTAAGCCTAGCAATCAGGGCGGGGATATTGGGAAGTTGCTCGACCAAACCGACAGATAAACCAATCACATCAAACCACTCGTGAGCGACTGCATGAACCAATGCTTGTTCTGAGGTTGAAATTTCAACAACCACTTGCCAATGGTCCGCGCGAAAAAACTCAGACACCATGGCCAGACCCAAGATGTGTTGAGAACCAGGCGCAGAGGCCAGCATTATGCGACGAACATCCCCCGCTGTTTGAGGACCGTCTTGGGTTTCATAGCCCAGGTGCCGCATGCCATGGTGCATACGAAGCAGGCCTTGGGCGACCACGGTGAAGTCCATTTTGTCTTGCTCCCACAAGTCACCGAGGTAGCGTGCTGCGGGTGTGATGACATCTAAAAAGACAGTTTGAATACCCAAGCCTTTATCGCGCAACACATCGAGGTGATTGAAAACAGCTTGTGAGTCTGTGGCGAGGCAGGCTTGCGCAAAATCGAGCATGTCTTGTTCAGACGCTGCGACCAAGTCGCCTTGGGCTTGTTCAAGATCCAAGGCTTTTACGCTG
>CAMDKR010000090.1 GCA_945901225.1 Bordetella parapertussis
GCGCCGCCGTTGCTATTGAGCGCCAAAATCACCTCGCGAAAAGTGAGAATACCCACCAAGTCCCCATGGTCCATGACCAAGATGGAGCCCAAGTCGTGGTCGGCCATGGTCTGCACCGCCTCGGCCAGAGGTGCCAACGGCGTGGTGGTGTAGAGCGTGGTGCCTTTGATGCGCAGGATGTCGCTGACTTTCATGGTGTTCTCCTCAGGGCCATGGCTTTGGCTTGGTTTTCAATATAGCCCACAATCTGATTTTGGTACACCGTAGGAACGAGAACACCATGACCGGATATGCAGATCCCCATTTCGACACACTGACGCTGCACGCAGGCAGCCAACCCGACCCCGCCACGGGTGCAAGAGCGGTACCGATTCACTTAACCACCTCGTATGTCTTTGAGTCGTCCGACCAAGCGGCAGCCCTGTTCAATTTGGAAAGCGCTGGCCACGTCTACAGCCGCATCAGCAACCCCACCACCGCCGTGTTCGAGCAGCGCATCGCCGCTTTGGAGGGCGGCATCGGGGCGATTGCCACCGCCAGCGGCCAAGCCGCGCTGCACCTGAGCGTGGCCACGCTCATGGGCGCGGGCTCGCACATTGTGTCTAGCTCTGCTTTGTATGGCGGCTCGCACAACCTGCTGCACTACACGCTGCGCCGTTTTGGCATCGAGACCACCTTTGTGAAACCCGGTGACATCGACGCTTGGCGAGCCGCCATCCGCCCCAACACCAAGTTGTTGTTTGGTGAAACCGTGGGCAACCCAGGCTTGGATGTGTTGGACATCCCCACCATCTCGCAAATGGCGCACGACAACGGTGTGCCCTTGTTGGTCGACGCCACCTTGAGCACGCCTTACTTGATGAAACCTTTGTCCTTGGGCGCAGATTTGGTTTACCACTCGGCCACCAAGTTTTTGAGCGGCCACGGCACGGTGATTGGCGGCGTGGTTGTCGATGGCGGTTCGTTCGATTGGGAGGCCAGCGGCAAATTCCCCGAACTCTCCGAGCCTTATGCTGGTTTTCACAACATGGTGTTCACGGAGGAAAGCACCGTGGGTGCGTTTTTGCTGCGGGCGCGGCGAGAGGGCTTGCGTGACTTTGGCGCGTGTTTAAGCCCACACTCGGCGTGGCTGATTTTGCAAGGCATGGAAACCTTGCCGCTGCGCATGGAGCGCCACTTGGCGAACACCGAAAAAGTGGTGGCGTTTTTGGCGGCCCACCCCATGGTGTCGAGGGTGGGGCATCCGCTCATGCCCGACCACCCTAGCCACACTTTGGCGCAAAAATTGTTACGCGGTGGCGCACGGGGGGCGGGCTCGGTGTTCAGCTTCGACATCAAAGGTTCGCGCACCCAAGGCCGAGCGTTCATTGAAGCGCTGAAAATTTTCAGCCACTTGGCCAATGTGGGCGACAGCAAATCGCTGGTCATCCACCCCGCCAGCACCACGCATTTCCGCATGAGCGACGAGGCGCTAGCGCAAGCGGGCATTGGGGCTGGCACCATCCGTTTGTCGGTGGGCTTAGAGGACCCTGACGATTTGATCGATGACTTGAAGCGGGCCCTCAAAGCTGCTGAAAAAGCAGTTTGAAGAGGCCACCATGTACATCGATGTGAACAACCACAAGACCTATGCCTACACCGGCGGCAAAGACTTCAACCCTGCGCTGCCTACCGCAGTTCTGATTCACGGTGTGCTGTGCGACCACAGCGTGTGGGCGCTGCAAAGCCGCTACTTGGCCAACCATGGTTGGAATGTGCTGGCCGTCGATTTGCCGGGCCATTGCAAAAGCGCGGGTGCACCTGCGGCCTCGGTGCAAGAAGGTGCTTTGTTCGTGCAGCACTTGCTGGATGCACTGTCAGTCAAAAAGGCCGCCTTGGTGGGTCACAGTTTTGGTTCGCTCATCGCACTGCAGGCCGCTGCCAATATGGGCCAACGCATCAGCCATTTGGCGATGGTGGGTACCGCTTACCCCATGAAGGTCTCACAAGGGCTGCTGGATGCGTCATTGAATGAACCCGAAAAAGCCTTGCACATGACCAATGTGTTTTCCCGCGCCACCTTGGCCCCACCCTCGGGCGCGGGGTCGTGGGTGTTTGGTGCCAGCTTGGCTTTGGGGCGAAGGGTGTTGGCCAGCAACAAAACAGTCAACGTGTTTCACACGGGCTTTAATGCCTGCAACAGCTACGACCAAGGCCTGCAAGCCATGGCCGCCGTCACCTGCCCTGTGCTGATGGTCTTGGGCGAAGCCGATCAAATGACCTTGCCCAAAAACGCGCAACCGCTGATAGCCCAAGCTAAAGAAAGTGGCGTGTCTTTGCAAGTGGTGACCATCCCTCACGGCCACCACCAAATGACCGAGTCGCCCGACGAAACTCTGGACGCCATCAAGCGCTTCTTGCTTTAGCCTTCAAACCTCTCAACCCGATAAGGTTTTGGATCGATGTAAGGCGTCTCGCCACACATCAACTCGGCCAACAAGCGACCGCTGGACGCTGCCTGTGTCAAACCATGGTGCGCATGGCCAAAGCTGAACCACAAACCTGGGTGGCGTGGCGCAGAGCCCACCAGCGGCAACATGTCTGCTGTGCAAGGCCGTGAACCCAGCCATGGTTGACTGTCAACACGCTCGCCCAAAGCCGTCAAACTTCTGGCCATGGGCTCTATGCGCTCAAGTTGCACGGGTGTGGCAGGAGCGTCCCGCAAGGCAAACTCCGCACCAGTGGTTAAGCGCAGTCCTTGACGCATGGGGGCAATGGCATAGCCGTTCTCCACATCGACGATGGTGTGCTTGAGCGCAAGCGCAGATGCTTGGAAATGCATGTGGTACCCACGCTTGCGCCCCATAGGCAGGAGATAGCCCAGTTGTCTTGCCATGTCTTCGCCCCACGGTCCCAAAGCCAGCACCGCTTGCATGGCATGTAAACGTCCCTCGTCAGTTTGCACCGACCACGACTGCGCTTCATCCTGCAAGGTACGGGCATCGCCTTGCACAAAGCGGCCGCCTCGCTGCTCGAACAACTTCAGATAGGCGCTAGAGAGCGCCTGCGGGTCTTGAATTTGCCTTGCATCGGGGTAATGCACACCACCCAGCACGCCGGTTTTCACGGCGGGCTCTAGAGCCCACAACTGTGCTGCTGTCAGTGCATGGGCTTGCACCCCATAGCGGAGGCTGTGTTCTGCCATCGCCAGACTTTGGTCTGCGCTTTCCTGCGTGCGAAACACTTTGATCCAGCCCCGCTCATTCACCAAGCCTTGAACTCCAGCGGCAGCAATCAATGGCTGATGTTCACTCCAACTGTGCTCAATCAACGGCAGGGCGCCAGCGATGGCTTGGGGATAAAGCGCTGGGGAAGAATGTTGCCAATAACGCCACATCCACGGCAGCAAAGAAGGCAAGGCGCTCCAGTGGTAATGGGCGGCAGTGCGACGCCCCAAGGCATAGGCCAGCAGGGTCTGGAGGTCACGCGGAAAGGCGTAGGGAAACACGGTGCTGCGCTCGATCAACCCCGCGTTGCCAAAACTGGTGGCCGCTCCCGCTTGGGCGCGATCGATGAGGACCACCTCGCGGCCACGCTCTTGCAACTTGAGCGCCAAGCCCAAGCCCACAATGCCTGCACCCAGTACCAACACATCAATGGATTTGTTGTCCATAAGCCCCATTATTCATTGTCAGTGCGATGAGTCGTCATTGCGAACGTAGTGAAGCAATCTAAAGGCGATCGCCACAGCATGCTATGGATTGCTTCACTACGTTCGCAATGACGTCTACAGGGCTAAACCAACTCTGCCACGCACCAATCTTTCCACCTTGCCCACACAGCTTGGGTCTGCGCGTTGTCGTTGAGTAAGAGCTGGTTCATCAAGGGGGCTGCGCGGGTAGAGGCCAAGTCGATGAGCAAGGCATAGCGCGGCGCTTGCGGCTGATTCAACACGCCGACCCAATCAAGTTGCACCAAGGTGTCCAACACCTCTTGTACCTGCCAAGGGTCTGCCTGCAAGGGTTGGGCCAAACCATCCAGCCCCAAGCCGCCCGCACTTTGCATACGGGCTTGTTGCAGCAATCGCAAACACCCCAACGACAAGGCAAAGCTTTGCCCGGCGTGAGAATCGTGGGCGTCCGACAGCCCTTGCGACAACGAGGGCCAACTCGCTACCAACACGGCGCCAAACAGCACCACCACCCATGCGGTGTAAATCCATACCAGCAATATCGGCACAGTGGCAAAGGTGCCATAAATCAGCGAGAAGGTAGGCATGCTGGCCAAATACCAAGCCAATACACTGCGAGCGCCCTCCAACACCAAGGCCGTCACAAAACTACCCACAAATACGGGCCGCCAAGCCACATAGGTATTGGGCACCAAGCGGTACAAAGCGCTGATGCCGCCCCACAGCAAAAGAAATTCCAACATCCCCAAAGCCATCTTCACACCTGGCCCTTGGTAACGCAAAGAGCCGCCCGACCAAGTGATGACGGAGGCCATGGTGAGCAAACCGGCCGCCACTAACAAAGGCCCCAAGGTGAGCGCCGCCCAGTACAGCAACAGTCGCTGACCCCACGCACGTTGCTGACGCACCCGCCAAATCGTGTTGAGGCTGCGGTCTATGGTGAGCATCAAAGCCACGGCAGACAACATCAAAGCGGCGAAACCGAAGCTGCCCAGCCGACTTGCCTTGGTGGTGAACTGGGTCAAATAGCCCAACACTTGGCGTGAAATCGATTCGGGAATCAGGCTCTCCACCAACCAGCGCTGCAGCACGGTTTGAAATTGGTCAAAGATGGGAAACGCCGTCACCACCGCCAAGGCCACGGTCAACAGTGGCACCAAGGCGATCAAGGTGGTAAAGGTCAATGCACCTGCGGTTTGGCCCAAACGGTCATCGGCAAAACGATCCATTAAGCGCTTCAGCGCCCTTCGCCAAGGGAATTGCGTGAGTTTTTGCGGGAGCACAAGTAGTTGCGAGACAATCATGGTCTCTATCATGCCATCTATGCCCGCCCTTACCTCCCAAGCCCTTTGGCATGTCCGTATCAGCCGCGGCTTGGCCGTGAGCAGCCTCATCGGCTTGATACTGCTTTCTCTGTTGTGGGAGTTGTGGTTGGCACCCTTGCGCCCAGGCGGTTCATGGTTGGTGTTAAAGGCTTTGCCTTTGTGCATCCCCTTGGCGGGTTTGCTGAAAAACCGGATGTACACCTACCGCTGGGTCAGCTTGGTGGTGTGGTTGTATTTCGCTGAAGGCGTGATTCGCTTGCAAGGCGACTCCTGGCCCAGCAATGCCTGTGCTGCGGTGGAAATCGTGTTGTGTTTGATGCTCTTCACAGCCACCGCCTTGCATGTGCGTTGGCGACTGCGCGATGCAGCCTTGGCTGCCGCTCAAGAAAACGGTGACACCGAGACAAAGCCATGAGCAGCGCATTGCTTGCCCAGTTGCAAACCATCGTCGGCACCGACCATGTGCTGGCAACAGGTGATTTGTCTGCCTATGAACGTGACTGGCGCGGCCGTATGCAGGGCAAGGCTTTGTGCGTGGTCAAGCCTGCTGACACCGCGCAAGTTGCGCAAGTGGTGAAAGCCTGTGCTGCAGCAAGCGTGGCCATCGTGCCGCAAGGCGGCAACACCAGCATGGTGGTAGGCGCTGTGCCCGACACCTCGGGTACACAGGTGGTGCTTAGCTTGCAACGAATGAACCGTATACGCGGTGTCGACAAAGCCAACCTCACCCTCACCGCTGAAGCAGGCTGCATTTTGTTCAACGTCCAACATGCCGCTACAGAATCGGGTCTGCTGTTTCCCCTGAGCTTGGCGTCCGAGGGCAGTTGCACCATTGGCGGCAATTTGGGCAGCAACGCCGGTGGCACCCAAGTGCTGCGCTATGGCAATGCCCGTGACCTGTGTTTGGGGTTGGAAGTGGTGACACCACAAGGCGAGGTATGGCATGGCTTGAGCGGTCTGCGCAAAGACAACACCGGCTACGACTTGCGCGACATCTTCATTGGCAGCGAAGGGACCCTTGGCATCATCACTGCCGCCACTTTGAAGCTCTACCCCCAATCCGCCGCCGAACTCACCGCTTGGGCAGCCGTGCCCTCTGTTCAAGCTGCGGTGCAGTTGCTGGGCTTGGCGCAGCAGCACTTGGGTGCGGGCCTGACAGGCTTTGAGGTGATGGGGCAATTTGCTTTGCAGTTGGTCAACACCCATTTCCCTACGCTCAATGTGCCGCTGTGGCAAACCGCGCCTTATTGCGTGTTGCTGTCGCACAGCGACACCGAAAGCGAGGCGCATGGCAATGCCCAGCTTGAGCGCTTGCTGGAAGCTGCATTGACCGATGGCTGTGCCCTTGACGCGGTGGTGGCCAGCAGCTTGGCGCAGGGTCGGCAGCTGTGGCAGGTGCGAGAGAGCATCAGCTCGGCCCAAGCGGCGGAAGGCTTGAACATCAAGCACGATATTTCCCTGCCCGTTTCTGCCATTCCCGACTTTGTGGCGCACACAGACGCCCTGTTGGCTCGGGAGGTCGAAGGTGTTCGCTTGGTGAATTTCGGCCACTTGGGCGACGGCAATTTGCACTACAACGTGCAATGTCCCGCTGGTGGCAACGCGGCAGCTTTTTTAGCAACCCAAGAACACCGCATCAACACCTTGGTGTACGACGCAGTGATGAAGTTTGGTGGCTCTATCAGCGCCGAGCACGGTGTGGGAAGCTTGAAGGCCGACACCCTGCACCTTTACAAAGACCCTGTAGCGCTACAACTCATGCGCAGCATCAAG
>CAMDKR010000091.1 GCA_945901225.1 Bordetella parapertussis
ACAGGCAAGCCAGCAAGTTTGGCCACTGCACCGATTCTGTACCTGCCTTGCATGGCTACGGTTGAGGTGATACGTTGCATATTGGTATATCTCCAGCTTGATTGAATAGGTTTTGACGCAATAATAACCTAATAACGATTCAAATTTCTATTTTTTGATTGAAATTATTTTTTTTGAACCTATATTACATATACGAACCGATTCATGGCACCTTCTGGTGTCACATACACTGAGACAAAGTCTGGAGATTGATATGTTTTCTAAACTGACGCAAAACGCGGTCAACACCATGCTGTGGGTATGTAAGCATCAAGACACTGGGCCTGTCACCACTGACATAGTCAGCAAGCGACTGGGCTTATCGGTTTCTTATTTGGAGTCCTTGTTCTCTCGGCTGAAAAAGCAGGGTTTTGTGGTTTCTTACCGTGGCCCAGGTGGTGGATATTGCACGCAAAGCAAACCCTCTGATTTGATGCTGCTAGACCTGGTGAAACATTTTGATTTTCAAGAGCAATCAAAACAGCGTTCTCGTGAAGACCAAGGTGAGATGAGCAAAGATGTGGTTTCGCATTTGATGAAAAATTTTTGGGAAACTCACCTGAAAGGTTTGAGTTTGGCCGACGTGATGAGCCAAGTGCCCGATGACGCTTGGGGCGGTGTGCCCACAGCACATACAACAGCCAAACTCGACCCGAGGAAATTCAAACCGCTTCAAGTACCCAAATTGCCGTCGGGACCCAATTCGGTGTTCACATTAGCCCACTCATTGGCAGCCTAGTCATCAGCACCTCTGATTGCCGTTTGCGGTCGGCTTTGATAATCCCTCACCCTGTCCGTCATTTGATCGGTCAACACATCCGACAGATGACGGGTTCAACCCAGTCACTCGACAACTTTAAACAGCCTTTGGGTGACCCCGGTTTACTTGGGCCTGCTTCCATGCCTTGGCGGGTCCATGCGCATTTCATCGGCATGATGGTGGGGGGCTTGTCATCCCTGATGCTGCAAGCCCTGCATCCCCGCGCCTTGGCCGCGGTTTGGGACCATTCCAATTTTCGCCATGACCTCAAAGCCCGATTGGGTCGAACCGCTTACTTTGTCGCTATCACCACCTACGGCCCTAGTGAGTTGGCCTTGAAAGCCATAGACCGGGTCAACCGAATTCACGCCAATGTCCATGGCTTCATGCCCGATGGCTCTGCTTATGTGGCCAACGAACCTGAACTGCTGCGCTGGGTGCATTTAGGTGAGGTGAGCAGTTTTTTACGGGCCTACCAAAGTTTTTCACTCAACCCACTGGACCTCGCTGAACAAGACCGCTACTTGGCAGAAATGACCTTGATTGGCAAGCACCTGGGGATAGAAGATTTGCCTCAAACCAAACAGGCCAGCGAAGAAGCATTGCTGGCCTTTTTGCCTGACTTGCGGTTCGATCACCGCACTGCAGAGATCATCAAGGTGATTGAAAACTACCCCTCAAGCCTTTGGGATCGCCCTTTGATCAAGTTGGTGATTCAAGCCGCATTTGATGAGCTTCCTGATTGGGCCTTGGCCATGCTGGGACGAACGCCTTCGAGCCCTTTGCAAAAACAAGCGGTACGCCATGCGTTGCGCCTTGCGGGCTTACCACTTCAAGCCGCATTGGACGAAGAAGGTGTCGCTGCCTTTTCGCGTCAAAGAATGGCGATCCATCGCTGAGTGTTTCCGCGCCCTGCTGAGCTAAGCTCTAGGCTAGCCAACAACCCTGCACCCCACTTTGAACTGAACTCCTATGCACATGCTTCGTTCACTGCTTTTTGTCCCTGGCGACAGTGAGAAAAAACTCGCCAAGTCCATCAGTACTTCAGCCGATGCCTTGATTTTGGATTTGGAAGACTCTGTCTCGCCCGATCGAACAGCGATTGCGCGAAGCATGGTGGCAGAATTTTTAAAAGCCCACGGCCAACGCCAACAACAACTGTGGGTTCGCATCAACCCATTGCAAACACCCTTGGCTTTGCACGATTTGGTGGCAGTGATGGCTGGCAAACCTGACGGCATCATGCTCCCCAAGCCCTTGAACGCCAAAGATGCGCAGCATTTGGACCATTGCTTGTCTGCATTGGAAGTGCGAGATGGATTGGAGCTCGGCTCGACCCGCATCATCCCTGTTGCCACCGAAGTGGCGGGTGCCTTGTTCGATTTGCAGTCATATGCCGGTGCCACGCCCCGCTTGCAAGGCTTGACATGGGGCGCGGAAGATTTGGCCACGGCCTTGGGTGCCACCTCCAATCGCAATGAACAAGGTGACTTCACCTTCACTTACCAACTTGCACGTTCACTGTGTTTGTTGGCCTCTGCCCACGCCGAGGTGCAAGCGATTGACACCTTGTCGGTGGATTTCAAAGACATGAAAGCTTTGGCTGCGGATGTGCAAAACGCTCGCAGAGAGGGCTTCAGTGGCAAATTGGCCATACACCCCGACCAAGTGGAGGTCATCAACCAAGGCTTCACGCCCTCTGCACATGACCTCAGCCATGCGCAACGCATTGTCGATGCGTTTGCACAGGCGCAAGGCGCAGGTGCGGTGCAACTCGATGGCAAGATGGTCGATAAACCCCACCTCACCCAAGCCTTGCGCTTGCTGCAACTCTCTAGGAAACACTGATGGCTGGTTTGTACTTTGAAGCGTTTTATGTCGGGCAGGTGTTTCAACACGCCATTCGTCGCACCGTGTCCGAAATGGACAATGTGATGTTTTCAGCCCTCACACACAACCCCGCAGCCTTGCATTTGGATGAGGAATATTGCAAGCACCACACCGAGTTTGGGCAACGCATTGTCAACAGTGTGTTTACCTTGGGCTTGATCGTGGGTGTATCCGTGGGTGACACCACCTTGGGAACCACTGTGGCCAACTTGGGCTGGGACGAAGTGCGTTTCCCCAAGCCTTTGTTCCACGGCGATACAGTGCGGGTGGAAACCGAGGTCCTTGAATTGCGTGAAAGCCAGTCGCGCCCACGCAATGGCATTGTGATTTTTGCCCACCGAGGCTACAACCAACACAATGAATTGATTGCCTCTTGCAAACGCTCGGCTTTGATGCTGAAAACCCCTCTACCTGCCTGACCATGAATTACATCTTCCCTCCTCACACGGTGGTGGGCTTGCCCATCGCCGGCAAGTCTGAAACGTTTCCGGTTCGACGTGTGTATTGCGTTGGCAGAAACTACGCGGCCCATGCCAGAGAAATGGGTTTTGACCCCGACCGCGAACCGCCGTTCTTTTTTTGCAAAGCCAATGATGCGCAATCGGTGGTGGCGGTGCCTGCAAACACCACGGTATCTATCCCCTACCCCACCTTGACCAGCAACTTCCACTATGAAATTGAGTTGGTGGTGGCGATTGGCAAGGCGGGTAAAAACATTTCTATCGAGCAAGCCAGCGACCATATCTTTGGCTACGCCGTGGGTTTGGACATGACCCGCCGAGATTTGCAAATCAAGATGCGTGAGCAAGGACGGCCTTGGGAAATTGGCAAAGCCTTTGACTATGCTGCGCCTGTAGGTGTGTTGCATCTGAAATCTGAAACAGGCGAAATCAACTCGGGAGAAATTGGCTTGAATGTGAATGGCGAAGTCAAACAAAAAAGCGATCTCTCCCACTTGATTTGGTCTGTCAACGAAACCATTGCCAACCTCTCCACCTTGTTTGAATTGCACCCAGGTGACCTGATTTTCAGCGGCACACCCGATGGCGTGGGGCCTGTGAAGGCCGGTGACACCATGCATGGGTTCATTCAAGGACTTTCATCCATTTCTGTAAAGGTAAGCCCATGACCACACCCACCTTAGAGTCCTTCACCGCTCAGTCCCTTGATGAAGGTTTTGATGAAATTTTGGTTCGAGAGTGGGCTTCGGATTTGAAAATCGACACGCATACCCACCCCTTTGATGTCAGCGCTTATGTCAAACGTGGCGAATATTGGTTGACGGTGGGCGAGAAGGTCACGCACCTCAAAGCGGGCGACTATTTCCGCTTGGCTCGAAACATTGAACACGCTGAGCTGTATGGCTCAGAAGGCGCCACCGTGTGGGTGGCCAGGGCCAATTGAACAAGCCGTCACGCCGCTCCACCTTGGCGCTGTTGGGCGCAGTGGCGTTTGGCCATCGCATCCAGCCAAGCTGGGGGCAGACAAGCCCCTCACTCCCCGTCTTGCGGGTAGCCATCATTTCCCGCACGGTGTTTTACGCCCCCTTGTGGGCGGCGCTTTCGCTCAAACTTTTTGAGCGTGAGGGACTCAGCGTTACCTTGTCGGTGTTTGACAATGCTGAACGCATCACGGAGGCCTTGCTAAAGGGTGAGATCGATATCGCTGTCTCTACCCCCGAGTCCGTCATGGTGGATGCTTACCAAGGTGGGCCTTTGCGCATGGTGGCAGGAAACGCCGAAAAGTTGCCGCACCAAATCATTGCAAGACCCCCTGTTCAATCAACCCAAGACTTGGTTGGCGCAAGGTTTGGTGTGCTGTCTCTCAAAGAGGGAACCGCTTATTTAGTCAAACGCTATGCCGAGTCCATAGGCCTGAACAAAGACCAATACACCGTGGTAGCCGTGGGTGGTGCTCCCACGCGTTGGAAGCATCTGCAAGACGGTTCGATTGATGTGGGTTTTCAACCTTTTCCTTTGAGTTATGTTGCAGAGGATGCTGGTTACAAAAATCTAGGCGCCATTTCTGCGCTGTTTCCAGACTGGCTATTTACCTCGGTGAATGTGCATCAGCGCTGGGCACAACAACATGCCCAACAGTTAAAAGTCTTCTTGGCCACTTTGAATGCGGCTCAACTGCAATTCATGGCGACGCCTCATGCGTTTGCTCCATTGCTTGCGCAAGAGTTGCGAACCACCCCCGCTTATGCTGCCCGCGCCATTGACCAAGCTTTGCGCATGAATATGTTTGCGCCTGGTACACGGGTTCACCCGCCTGCAGCCAAAGCGGTGTTTGAGGCATTGCTAGATACCGAACAATTACCAGCTGGCACTACCTTCCAGATGGAGCGTTTTTTTGATGCCAGCTACCTCTGACGTGCCGACCATCACCCATGTGGTTTATGCCCATGGCTTTCGCTCAAGTCCACAATCGTTCAAAGCGCAATTCATAGCAAGGTGGCTGAAACAGCATCGCCCTGATGTGCAGTACTTGTGCCCACAACTGCCTGCCTCGCCGCAAGCAGCCTCTGAACTTTTACTCAATGCGGTTCACATTTGGCCCAAAGCCAGCATGGCAGTGATGGGCTCATCGCTGGGTGGGTTTTACGCCACGTGGCTGGGAGCGGTGATGCAATGCAAAACGGTGTTACTCAACCCTGCAGTACATCCCGCCAGAGACTTGGTGAGCCATATAGGTACACAAACCGCGTGGCACAACCCAGATGAAGCGGTGGTGTTTGAGCCGCACTACATCGAGGAGCTGAAAAGCTTGTATGTGGGTCAGGCCAGTCAAGATGTCAGCGCTTTGCCAGACCCCACACAACTGTTGAACGTGGTGGCCACTGGCGACGAGGTACTGAATTGGCAAGAAATGGTAGCCAGGTACCCATTCGCCCAACTTCATCTGATTGAAGGCTCAGACCATGGCATATCCGATTTCGAACAGCACTTTCCGGTGGTGAAGGCTTACCTGGGGCTCTGAGGGTCGTACGCTAACCAATCTCCTTGGTCAAGCAACTGCGACTGCGCTGCAAAATCCGCACTCAGTTCGTAGATCTCGCAAACCAGCTGGTTTTCACCACACAGCACTTCGGCAGGAATACGTTGGTATTCGCCACTGGGCACAGGCGCTACTTCCTCCAATACATCCAACTGCGCCAACAGCGCTGGCGAGATGTCATACACCTCGCCTTGCACCCACTGCTCGCCGCCTAAACGTATGCCTGGGTACCAGCCTCGGCTGTACAACTGGCCCTTGACTCTGGCCATACCCATAAACAAAGGCTGTGGTGTTTTGAGGTTGATGTCGTTACGCTGGCCGATACGCAAAGTGCCATAAACGAACACAAGATGGTGCATAAAAAATCAGTTCAGCGCCGATTTGAGGTAGTTGTATTTGTCCATGCTCACAGCGGTTTCAAATGCGCTGGAGAACTCTCTTGCGGCTCTGAGCAACATGCGCTTAGGAACAATGTCTTGGTACTTGATGGCGTGCAGCGAAAACAATATAGGACCATGGCGCGTGCGGTTATCAACTTCCATGAAGAAGTTGCCCAGCTTCGCATTGGCCTGTTCGCTGATGTTTTGAATTTCGCTGGAATTCACGCTGGAGCTGATGGGAAAGGCCTGTGCGCCAAAGGTAATTTCTTTGGTAACTTTGTTCACACGTGTCCAAAACGGGTAATCAAAGCCTGAGGGTACGTAGACATCGTTATGTTGATCTATGCGGGCCTCTGCGCGAGATTTGTTGAACATCGCACAAATAGATTCATTGTTAACTTCGTGCGAGCGCAATATATTGGGTTCCGCGTCGGCAATCAAAGCGCGGGTCTCTTCGATGTTTTCAATGATGTAACTGGCTACCTTGGGAATTTGTTTTTTCAGAAATCTTTGCTTCTTCAACACATCCCTTAGACAGGTATAAATGTCTTCAAACTGAGTGGGCGTGACTTGCAAACCAGGCGGCGCAGTTTGCGAGATGGTGTCTCGGTAGTATTTTTCTGGTTTCAGAACAACGAAGTCCCCATGGATTTTCATGTTCTCGTAAAT
>CAMDKR010000092.1 GCA_945901225.1 Bordetella parapertussis
CCTGCTGTCAACACCTTGAGTGCCAAGCACACACCTGCTAAGTCTGGATTTGTGCGTGTGGGTATGAAAGATCAGCCCAAAACTGAGTGGGTGGTTGCCAATGCAGGCCTAAGCCCTGATGAAGCCAAGTCGGTGTTCAACAACAAGTGCTCACATTGTCACGGCGCGAACGGCGCCTCCCCCGTTCAAGAGCGCGATTTACGCAAGCTCACCATACGTTACAAAGACGAATGGAAAGATGTGGCCTTCACCACCATCACCAAAGGGCGTCCAGACTTAGGCATGCCCTCGTGGAATGGCATCATTCCCGATGAAGAAATTAAGAGTCTCATTGATTTTTTGGCCACCGTTCAAAGGAAATGACGGCATAAGCCCCTTTGTAAAAAACCACCTCACGCTTTGAGGTGGTTTTTTTCGCCTAGCGTTGGTGTGATGGGGCTAAAGCATTTTGCTCGGCCACAAAATCTGCCAGCATGGGCACAAATAACTGGCCCTCGCCTTGCGCTTCCATGGCGGCAAAAGAGTTTTTCACCATGGCTTGAATAGGGGCCAACGCTCCGATTTCATTGGCCAGGCTTGCCATGTAGCGCATGTCCTTGTGGGCATTGCTGATGGTGAACTTGTGCGCATTGCGGTCGCCATCCATGGTCCACTTCATGAAAGTATCGTAAAAAGGGCTGCGCATTCGGCCAGAGCCAATGACTGCATGAAACTGTTCTTTGCTCAAACCTGATTTGCGAGCAATAGACAGTGCCTCTGAGAACAAGGCTGCATAGCCCATGGCCAAAAAGTTATTCACCAGCTTCATGGTGTGACCTAAACCCACAGGGCCTAAATGCACGATATTGGCTGCCCAGCATTCGATGACAGGCTTGACCTTGGCAAACACAGCATCGTCCGCTCCCACCATGGCGTCCAAGGTACCTGCTTCAGCCTCCACGGGTGTGCGACCCAGAGGTGCATCGATGAAATGCATGCCCAGTGCCGAGGCACTTTCAGCGAGCTGTTTGGTGGAAACGGGGTTAGAGGTTGAGCAATCGATGATGATCAGGCCTTTTTTGCCGCTGGCAAAAATGCCATGGGGGCCGTTCATCAAGGCCTCAACTTGAGGTGACCCCGTCACGCACAGGTGAACAATGTCGCACTGCTCTGCCAACGCTTTGGGAGAACTGGCTTCGGTGGCACCCAAGGCTTTCAGTCGCTCGACAGGTTCGCGGTTTTTGTTGCCCATGATGACCAATGGATAGCCCTTGGTCACCAGGTTTTTGGCCATGCCTGCGCCCATGAAACCCACCCCAATAAATCCGATCACTGGTTGAGACATATTGACTCCTTTTTTAGACGAAAAAAAAGAGCGGGGTTAGCCGCTCTTAGAAGGATTATCTTTCTGAACCACCCAACCGCCATAAGCTGTTGGGCAGGTCAGAGGAAGATTTAAGCTTCTTGGATCGCTTTGCCTGTGATAGGCAGGTTGCGAACACGCTTGCCAGTCAGTTTGGCAACAGCGTTGGCCAATGCTGGCACGATGGTAGCTGTGACTGGCTCGCCGATACCGCCAGGCTTCTCAGCACTCTTAACCAAAACGATATCTACCAAGGGTGATTCGTTGGTACGAACCATGGCGTAGGTATTGAAGTTGGTTTGCTGAATCACGCCGCCTTCGATGGTGATGGCTTGCTTGAGTGCAGTACCCATGCCCATGATGACCATGGATTGGATTTGTTGCTCAACGATTTCTGGGTTCACGATAACGCCCATGTCAGCTGCGACAGTGGTTTTGTGAACTTTGACTTCGCCGTCAGCACCTTGGCTGATTTCAGCAACAACTGCGACATAAGTGTCATAGCCTTCCATGATGGCAACACCGAAAGCGCGACCTTTTGGAGCACCTTTGCTGTAACCAGCCTTGGTAGTTGCCAACTTGAGCACGTTTTGGAAACGGGGCTTGCCTTCCAACATGGCCATACGGTATTCGACGGGGTCTTTGCCAGCAGCCAGAGCCATTTCGTCAACGAAGCTTTCGTTAGCGAAACAGTTCATGTTGTGGCTCACACCACGCCAGTAACCGACACGCAAACCTGCATCATGGATGATGAGGTCGTGCTGTGTGTTGGCAATGTTGTAAGGGGCAACAGCTGCTTCCACCATGAAAGGATCCATGGTGTCTTTTGGCAAGCCGAAAGCACGTTGTGTGATGGACTGTGAAGTGACTTTGAAGTGCAAACCGACGGGCATGCCGTTGGCATCCAAACCAGCGCTCATTTGGTTGTAACCAACTGGGCGATAGAAGTCATGGGTCATGTCGTCTTCACGTGACCAAATCAACTTAACGGGCAATCTGACCGCTTTGGAGATTTGAGCAGCTTGTACAACGAAGTCCAACTCGATACGACGACCGAAGCCACCACCCAAGAAAGTGGTTTCAACAGAAACGTCTTCTGGCTTCAAGCCCAATGCAGCAGCAGCCGCACCTTGAGCGCCTTGCTGGAACTGGCTTCCGCCAATCAAGCGAGCTTTACCGCCGGTAACGTGGGCAGTGAAGTTCATGGGCTCCAGGGGAGAGTGTGATTGCAAAGGTGTGATGTAGGTGGCGTTAAGTTTCTTAGCGGCACCAGCGATGGCACCTGAAGCATCACCTTTGGCAGGCTGGATAGGCAAAACTTTGCCTTTGGCAGCAGCTTCTACGTGGCCAGCCAACATAGAGGCGGTTGACAAAGAAGCGCCAGCACCGTTGTCCCAAGTGATTTTCAAAGCTTTGCGAGCTTTGACAGCTTGCCAGTAAGTGGTGGCCACAACAGCAACGCCGTCAGGGATTTCAACCACATCAACCACGCCAGGCATGGCCTTGGCAGCTGCACTGTCAACGCTTACAACTTTACCGCCGATAACGGGGCATTGCTCCAAGCTGGCGTAAACCATGCCAGGCAATTTGACATCGATACCGAACTCGGCAGTGCCGTTGACTTTGGCAGGAACGTCGGTACGGGGAATGCGCTTACCAACCACTTGGAAGTCTTTGGCAGCTTTGATGGTGGGTTTTTCAGGAACAGGTTGCTTGGATGCAGCTTCAGCCATTTGACCGTAGGTAGCTTTCTTGCCGCCGGGGCCAATCAAGGTGCCGTTAACAGCTTTGACTGCACTGGCGGGAACGCCCCACTCAGCAGCAGCAGCGCCAACCAACATTTCGCGGACTTGAGCGCCAGCGATACGCAGTTTTTCGTAGCCTTCACGAACGGATGTGGAACCACCAGTGATCATGGCGCCCAACAAAGCGTTGACGTATACGGCGTTAGGTGCACCAGCAGCCACGTTGATTTTGGTCACGTCGATGTTCAACTCTTCAGCGATCAACATAGGCATGGAGGTGTAAACACCTTGGCCCATTTCGGAACGTGCAGAGATCAGGGTGATGGTGTTGTCGTCAGCAATGTGCACCCATGCATTGGGGGTGTGCAATGTGCCAGCGGCCATGGTTTCAGCGACTGTGCCAGGCAACACCACGCCCAAGACTAAGCCGGAAGTGGTGACGGTGGTGGTTTTAAGGAAGTCGCGACGATTGGTTTGTGTGCTCATCATGGTTTATTTCCTTTGAATTAGGCTTTGCGCATCATGGATGCAGCATCTTTCACAGCAGCACGGATACGTGTGTAAGTACCGCAACGGCAGATGTTGCCAGCCATGGCGGCATCAATGTCTGCATCGCTGGGGTTTTTGTTTTTGCTGAGCAATGCAGCTGCGCTCATGAGCTGACCAGATTGGCAGTAGCCGCACTGGGGAACTTGGTGCTTGACCCATGCTTTTTGCAGCGCGTGGGTGCCAGCAGTGCCAAGGCTTTCGACGGTGCTGACCTTTGTACCAGCAGCGGTGCCGATTTGGGTTTGGCAAGAACGAACGGCTTCGCCGTTGACATGCACGGTACATGCGCCGCACAGGCCTGCGCCGCAACCAAATTTGGTTCCGGTCATGCCGAGTTCATCGCGAAGAACCCACAGCAGAGGGGTGTCTGCGTCGGAGTTGGAATTAACGGTCTTACCGTTGACTTGAAGTTGAAGGCTCATAAATACTTCCTTGGTTGAGGGATGCGGACAGCGGACATATTACTAATGAATCTTTTCTAACACCCTAGGGAAACCCCTTGTAGGGTCTCTCAAATTCTCGTTTTGAAACAACTTATTTAGCCGGCTGTTTCGATTTAATGCCGATTCATTGGCGCGGGACTTTTTCCCTAGGTGAATCCCAAAGTAGTATCTAAAGTGAACACTTTGTAATATTTTTGAAAAGATTCACCATGTACCTACCCTGTAAAACCATTATCGCGACTGCCGTACTGTCGCTTTTTTCCGGCACGATCGCAGCGCAGGCCGCAACCACGGAGAACACCTTGCCCGCCATCACGGTTACCAGCACGAGTATTTTGCCAAGTAGCGTGGAGAACTTGCCGGGTTCCTATTCGATCATGACCCGAGAGCAGATTGAGGCTCGTAACCCATTTTCAATTATTGAAACTATTCGCGAGATTCCAGGGTTGCATGTTGTTTCAGAGGACGCTGCTGGCACTCACCTCAATATTGGTATGCGTGGGCTGAATCCTCGTAGAAGTTCACGCACGCTGCTTTTAGAAGATGGCGCACCCACCGTATTTTTTGCACCCTATGGTGATCCTTCATCGCACTATTCCACACCGATAGAGCGTATCGAGCGTATCGAAGTGCTCAAAGGATCAGGCCAAATTTTGTATGGTCCGCAGACCATGGGCGGCATGATTAACTTTGTGACGAGACCTGTACCTACTAAGGGTACCGCAGGCTCGGTAAAAATCACAGCTGGAAACAATGGTTTTTACGATGGCCATTTCAATGTAGGTTCAGGTACGGAAAATGGCGGCTTCATGGTCGATGTGCTCAAAAAGAGTGGTGATGGTATTCGTACCGAACATCGTTTTGATGTGCAAGATGTAGCACTCAAAGGTCAGTACAAAATCAACCGGGATCAGAGGATTACCGCTAAGTATTCGAATTTTCAGGAAGATTCTCTCTTCAGCGAAACAGGGCTGACTTCAACAGAATTTATTTCTACCCGATACAAGGGAACTTTCGCTAATGCAGCCGATGCAGCAGAACGCTTTACCATGACCCGAAATACAGCGCAGGTGGTGCATGACTGGGATTTGAATGCTGATACGAAACTCAGTACCCAATTTTATTATTCACAAACTGATAGAGCGTCTCGTCGATCCAGAGAGTTTGAGGAAGATGACGGTGCATATGGTATGAATAACACGAGCGTGTTTGCAGTCAGACCGCGAACGTTTGAGTTCTTTGGTATCGAGCCTAAGTTCGAGGTGAAACACAATACCTTTGGAATGCAAAACCAAGCTATTTTCGGGTTTCGCTACCATCAAGAAAAAATAGACCGGAAAAAATTTGATCTGAACGGCGGAAATGGTGGGCTGTACTCTGCGCAGGAAGAGAACGAGCGCTTGACTGCGGATGTTAAGGCTCTGTCGTATTACGCTCAGAATACTTTTTTTACAGGTGATTGGTCATTCACCCCGGGACTTCGCCTAGAGGACGTGACTTCGAAAAAAGTTCTCTCTGAAGGAAAAAATTTTGGTGATGTCCTGTCTAAACTTGACACCAGTAAACTTTTATCGTTGCCTGGTTTTGGATTCACTTGGAATGGTTTAAAAGAAACGACTTTTTTTGGTGGCATCCATCGCGGATTTGCACCACCAAGACCTGATCGAGATATAGCTGGTACTGCCGGCACCACACTTCAGCGCGTAACGCCTGAGTTGTCCACCACAACTGAATTGGGTATTCGTTCATCGGTGCTTGAGTCTGGTTATGTTGAAAGTACCTTGTTCAAAATGAACATTTCTGACATCGTAGTTCAATCGAATAATATTTTCAGAAATGAAGGCAAGGCCCAGCACACCGGTTTTGAGCTTGCTGGAAAGATCAACTTCGGTGAACTAACTGGCAAGAGAAACAATTACTACGCCAGTCTCTCGTACACCAATCTTTTTATCGCCAAGTTCAAAGACTCTGGGGAAGTCGGAGGTGAGGGCGAGGACGGTTATGGAACCTACTCCGCAGGAAATCGCTTGCCGTATGCACCCAAGCATTCGCTTGCATTAAATCTTTCCTATGAAGATCAGCAGGGATTGATAGGACGTGTGGGTGTTACGCATGTCAGTCAGCAATTTGCCAATACCGATAATTACCGCGGTACAAGCGCTGCGGGATACTGTGGCAATTTAAATAATGGCGATACTCAGACTAACTGTGGGCTATTTGGCGAAATACCCGCCCTCACTTTGTTCAACGCCTCAATGTCCTATTCACCCAAAGGCCAGAAGGTCACCTATTTCGTGAGCGGTGAAAATCTTGCCAATAAGAAGTATTTCAGTTCTCGTACCAATGGTTTACAACCCGGGCGCGATCGTACAGTTTTTGCTGGCTTGCGCTACGGTTTTTAACATTGGACGGATCCATGCGGCAAGTATGAGCAGTGGGTATGCTCTACAAGTTTTAAGAACCCACCACTTCAATCACCTGATGGCGCTGTGCCAAGTGCACCAGCGCCGTCATGGTTTCTAGGTGTAGTTTTTCTTTGATTTGGGTTTGGTTGTTAGATACGGTTTTATGACTGACGTTCAACACATCGGCACATTC
>CAMDKR010000093.1 GCA_945901225.1 Bordetella parapertussis
ATGGCTCGCGTGGTCTGGCGTTACCAGTCGATGAAGCCCCCATCAGCTTAAGTGCCTGTTGAAGGTAAGCGCATCAAGGCTTGGCCCATGCGCAAGACGCGGCCTTCTTCTATGCCAGGCGCAAAACCAAAGTCGGGTGGTGTGAACACCAAGATGGTCGAGCCATGTTGAAACCAGCCAAGCTCCTCGCCTTTGTGAAACGCAGCGTCGCAGGTCATCACAGCAGGGCCTTGGTAGCGGGTGTGCAGCAAGGTGTCTAAGGCATGTAGGCGAATGCTGGCCACCAGCACCGCAGCCACCGGCACCAAAGCCACGGGATAGCGCTGCTCGCCTATCTCGACCTCCAGCAAAGCGCGTTCGTTTTTGCAAAATAATTTTTCAACCCGCTTTAAAGCGATGGGATTGACATTCCATGTGTCACCCGAAAAATATTCCATGCGGCGCAAGCGTCCGTCAAAGGGCGCATGAAAGCGGTGGTACATCGACGAGGTGATGCGAATCGTGAGGTATTTGCCGTTGTGCCAAGGGCCGTGCTCGGCGCTGGCGCCGAGCAGGTCTTGCAAGGTGTAGGGAAAGCCTTTGGCTTGAAACAATTGCCCGTCTTTGACCTCACCCATGGCGCCCACAATGCCGTCGCAAGGGCTGACCAAGGTGTTGGCGTCTTCGTCGATGGGGCGAGCACCTGGGCGTAGTTGGCGAATAAAGCAGTCGTGCAGGCTGTCAAAGCGCTGTTCTTTGGCCTCGGACAAATCCAAATCCGCAAATTGTTGCCACACCCAGATGGAAGCCTTGGCCAGCCAAGGATGGCGCAATTGGCTGAACCAACCCATGAAATGCGTGAGCGCGATTCGCGGAATGCGGTTGGTTAACAAGAAGTTCAAGTCTTCTTGGCTAACAAGGCGTTGAATAAGTTTACGAACAGTCATCATTTTTTAACCTGAGCGTCATACAAATAGGGTTTTCGAAAGGTGATTACATGGATGCGTATGAAATCAGTGTGTCGGTGGTGTTGGCGGCAGCAGCGTTGATGGCCGCTGCCGTGTTGCTGCAAAGAGTGGTGCAACGGCTGCAACTGTCGTTTGCCAAGCACCCTTCCTTGGGCGGGCATTTGCGCATGTCCAAGCGCTTTGCCCATTGGTTGCCCGCTTACAGTTACAGCGAGGATGCATGGTTTTCGGTGGATGGCGCAACCAGCGACATTGCTCAGCAACGTCGTGCGGCACTCCAAGCCTTGGGCGACACCTTGACGGCTCGCAGTCCTTTGACCTTGGCGCATACCCAAGCCGCCAAACCCATGATTTCGGACATGCAGCTCACCAGCCAGTACCGTGTGCCCTACCAATTTCGTGCTTTGTTGTCCAAGCACCTGAACATGGGCTATTTTTGGGAGAGTAGCCAAGGCGTCACCTTGCGCGACATGGACGGCAATCAGTTCATCGACGTGACGGGCTCCTACGGTGTCAACCTGTTCGGCTACGACTTCTACAAATCTTGCATGGCCGAAGGCGCTGCCTTGGCGCATGAGTTGGGTCCCGTCTTGGGCGGCTACCACCCTTGTGTGTTGGACAACGTCAAACGCTTGTGTGCTTTGTCGGGCAAAGACGAGGTGTCGTTTCACATGTCGGGCACCGAGGCGGTGATGCAAGCCGTGCGATTGGCCAGGTACCACAGCAAAAAGAGAAAAATTGTGCGCTTCACCGGCGCTTACCACGGCTGGTGGGACGATGTGCAACCGGGTCCTGGCAACCCCATGCCACCGTCTAGCGACACCCTGACCCTGAACGATATGCATGCCAATACCTTGCGGGTTTTGCGCAACCGCAACGACATTGCTTGTGTGCTGATCAACCCTTTGCAAGCCATGCATCCCAACCGTGCAGCACCCACCGACAGCACCTTGATCGATGGCAAGCGCTCTGTGCATTTCGACAAAACTGCTTACACCGCTTGGCTGCATGAATTGCGACAAGTCTGTACAGACAAAGGCATTGCCCTCATCATGGACGAGGTGTTTTTGGGGTTCCGTTTGGGCAAGCACGGCGCCCAAGGCTATTTCGGTGTGGAGGCCGACATGGTCACCTATGGCAAAACCTTGGGTGGCGGTTTGCCCATTGGTGTGGTGTGCGGCAAGTCGGCTTGGATGAAGCGTTTCCGTGACGACCGACCAGGCGACATTTGTTTTGCACGCGGTACTTTCAATGCCCATCCCACCGTGATGGCCACCATGAATGTGTTTCTGCAAAGACTCGACAACCCAGAAGTTGCACAGCTGTTGGCCAACGCCAGCCCCGTGTGGTCGGCTCGCATGGACAAGCTGAACCAGCGCCTGCGCCAAGCCCAGTTGCCCGTTCAAGTCGCTGGCATGGAAACCGTGTGGACGGTGTTGTATGACTTGCCCGGACGCTATCACTGGTTGCTTCAATACTATTTGCGCGAACAAGGCGTGGCTTTGAGTTGGGTGGGTTCAGGTCGCATGATCATGAGTCTGAATTTCGATGACACCCAGTTTGAATTGTTCTGTGATCGCTTTGTGAAAGCTGCTGAGCACATGCAACGCGATGCTTGGTGGTGGACGCCGCCGCTGGATCAGCAGCGTCCCATCAAGCGGCAGGTGTTCAAGGAAATGCTCAAGGCCCGTTGGGCCTAAGCAAAGACACCAGGCGCTTTAAGCGCCTGAGTGCCGCACATGTTCCATGGGGTCAATGCGCTCACCACGCAACAAATGCAAAGGCGCCTTGTGGTACAGCTTGATGTCATGGATGGGGTCGGTGATGATTTTGAAGCCCCATGCCAAACCGGCCACCAAGCTGTCTTGCCACCACAGTTGCAACACACGAAACACCAAACCGGCTACACCCAAGAACAGCCAAGCCATGGCGGTGATACGCACAGGGGTGTCCTCATAAGCTTGCGGTACGGCCCAAGTCAAATAGTTGGGCATCCAATAGGCCAAAACGGGAATGGCCGCACAAATGCTGAGCAGCACAATTTTGCGACTCAAGTTGTAGCCCACCTTGATCTCTTCTTTGTGCTCGTGGGTGGCTTGGTTCACTTCATCAAAGCCCTTGGGTTCGAAAAAGAAGTGACCAATTTGGCGTGTCGTCATGGAAATCAACCATGCGACCAGGGCAGACACCACGGGGTCAATGAACAAATACACATAAGCGACCAAAAACGAAATGGCACTGACGAAGTGAAGCGACTGGTTCACATAGCTGTGGTGGTAGTAGCGGTGATCATCCCAGCGTTGGGTTTGAAGGGTTTGTTGCCATTCACGCATAAAAACTCCTGAAAGAAATCTGCGGCCATCGCCACGGTTAAAAGACACATGGGACTGTGGACTGATTGCATGAAATTTTGATGACAAACGCCCGTGTCATTGAACTGACACAAGAGCTTCATCAAACTGTTGCAATTGGCGTTCACATTACGGGTATGAATACAGATGCGCATATCCAAGTCAGCCGTCTAGGTGCTGTTCAACAGCGGTTCAAAATTGCTGTCGTGACGGAAACCTATCCGCCTGATATCAATGGGGTGGCACACACCTTGAGCAAAATTGTGGAAGGTCTGCAAGCGCGGGGTCACGACCTCTGGTTGATTCGACCCAAGCAGCAAGCGCAGCACACGGCAGTTCACACGGCACACTTTCAAGAGGTATTGGTCAAGGGCGTGCCGATTCCCTTTTACAGCGAGCTGCGCATGGGATTGCCCGCCAAGCGCGAACTGCATAGGCTCTGGGCCAAGCAAAGACCCGATATCGTTCACATTGCCACCGAAGGGCCGCTGGGATGGTCGGCGTTGCAAGTAGCGCGAAAACTCAAGTTGCCTGTCAGCACCGATTTCCGCACCAACTTCCATGCCTACAGCCAGCATTACGGCATCGGTTGGTTGAGCGGTGCCATTCGCGTGTATTTGAAAAAATTCCATAACCGCGCAGACATCACCATGGTGCCCACCACCATGTTGCAAAAAGAGCTGCAAGCCAAAGGCTTCGAGCGTGTGCATGTGGTGCCGCGTGGTGTGGACACTTCGCAGTTTTCGCCTAGCTACCGCAGCCTTGCTTTGCGTGAGAAGTGGGGCGTTACACCCACTGACAAAGTCTTGCTGTATGTCGGTCGTTTGGCCGCAGAAAAAAACCTAGGACTGGTGGTGCAGGCTTACCTCAAGGCCAAGCAACAAGACAGCCGTTTGCGCATGGTTTTGGTAGGTGACGGTCCCATGCGGGAGAGCTTGCAGCAACAGCACCCCGACATCATTTTTGCGGGCTACCAAAGCGGCAAAGACTTGGCCGCCCACTATGCCAGTGGCGATGTGTTTGCATTCGCCAGTCTCACGGAAACCTTTGGCAATGTCACCTTAGAGGCCATGGCCAGCGGCTTGGCGGTAGTGGCCTTCAAACATGCAGCGGCTGGTCAATGCATACGCCATGGCGAAAACGGCATGTGCGTGGACGCCGAATCGCCAGATGAGTTTGTGAAAGCCGTGTGTGCCGTGCTTGAGGCCCCCAGTTTGCAAGCACGGTTGTCAAAGCAAGCTTTGCTGACAGCGCAAACACTGGATTGGCCGGGCGTGGTCGAACGCACCGAAGCCATGTTCCGCCACGTCATGGCAGGCAGTTACCAGCAAGAAAGCTTGGAGCTAGAGATGAGCCTGCAACGGGCGCCTTGATTGCACCCCTTGAAGGCGCCAAGACTTAAGCACTGAAGCGCAGCACACCGTCTTCTAATCGCCCAAAGCGCAGCGCCAGTAAATCGAGCAGGTAGTTCTGATGTACGCGCCACGGCGCGCTGGGGCCCTGCTTGGGCAGGCGTTCGCTGGCGCGCACCACATAGCCCGAAGTGAAATCCAAAAATGGCTGGGGGGTGAGCGAGCCATCGTGTTGCGGACAAACAAAGCGATAGCCTTGGCGGTCCATGTGTTTTAACAGCCGACACACAAAACCAGCAGTCAAATCGGCTTTCAAGGTCCACGACGCGTTGGTGTAGCCAAAAGCCATGGCCATGTTTGGCAGGCCCGAGAGCATCATGCCTTTGTAAGCAAACCTGTCACCTGCCACCACGGCTTGGCCATCCACCTCGAAGGCAATGTCTGCCAGCACATTCAGTTGCAAGCCGGTTGCCATCACCACCAGGTCGGCATTCAGCGTATCGCCGCTTTGCAGCGCCACGCCATCAGGCGTGAAATGCGAGACGGTGTCGGTTATCACGCTTACCCGGCCTTGGTTGATCTGGCGAAACAAATCGCCATCGGGCACGGCGCAGACCCGTTGGTCCCAGGGCTTGTAGCGCGGGGTGAAGTGGCGAGCCACATCCACTTGGCCACGCAGCGCCAAGTTGACCATCTTCACCAAATAGTTTTTGAAAAATTCGGGCCATCGTCTGGCGAGCTGAAAGTAAAACAAGCCTTGCAAAATGTTTTTCCATCGGGTGATGTCATACCCCACAGCGAACGGCAACCAGCGGTCCAAGCACAGCGCCAGCGGGTCGCGGGCTGGACGGCTCACCACATAAGACGGCGAGCGCTGCAGCATGGTCACATGCGCGGCGGTTTGCGCCATGGCCGGAACCAAGGTGATGGCGGTGGCGCCACTTCCCATCACCACCACCCGTTTGCCAGCATGGTTCAACCCAGCAGGCCAAAACTGCGGGTGAATCACCTCGCCCTTGAAGTTCTCTAGACCTGCAAAGTGGGGCTGGTGACCTTGGGCAAAGCTGTAATAACCACCGCACAAATACAAAAACTTCGCCTGCTGACGAACCTGAGTGCCGTCCGCCAAGCGTGCCGTGATGCTCCAGCAAGCATCAACGCTAGACCATGCGGCGCTTGTCACCCGGTGGCCATAAGCGATGTGTTGTGCCACGCCGGTTTCTTGCGCAGCTTCCTGGATGTAGTGCAGGATGGAGGGCCCATCGGCCATGGCTTGCTGGCCGCGCCAAGGTTTGAAGCTGTAGCCCAGGGTGTGCATGTCCGAGTCCGAGCGAACGCCGGGGTAGCGGAACAAATCCCAGGTGCCACCCAGTTGGTCGCGGGCTTCCCAGATGCGCCAGGTTTTGTTCGGGCATTGCATTTGCAAATGACGCGCAGCACCAATGCCAGACAAACCCGCACCAATGATCAAGACATCCAACATGCTCAGTCGATCACTTTTGCGCGTGTGGCTTTGGTTTGGCCACGCAGTACCTTGCTATCGACCCGTTTTCGTTGTGAAGAAAACGTGGGCTTGGTGGCGCGGCGCGGCTTGATGGGTTTGGCGGCCAGCGCCACCATCTCGTGCAATCTGGCAATCGCTTCTGCTCGGTTCTTGTCTTGGCTGCGCGTGGTTTGCGCTTTGATGACGATGACGCCATCTAGCGTGATGCGCTGATCGGATGTTGCCAGCAGCTTTTCTTTCACCGCCTCTGGCAATGACGACGCCCGAATGTCAAACCGCAAATGCACGGCGCTGGAGACCTTGTTCACATTTTGGCCACCTGCGCCTTGGGCGCGGATGGCGGTGAACTCCATCTCGGACTCGGGTATCTCGATAGGCATCACATCACCATGTCGTAGGCCACAGTCACGGGTGCGTGGTCGGAGAATTTTTCGTCTTTGTAAATCGCCACCGTCTTGGCGTTGGCTGCCAAGGCAGGCGTGGCCAAGTGGTAGTCCAAACGCCA
>CAMDKR010000094.1 GCA_945901225.1 Bordetella parapertussis
TGCGAGTAGCGTTTGAATCGGGCCAGCCCCACAGCTGCATTTTGTGGGGACCGCCAGGGGTGGGCAAAACCACCATCGCCCGTTTGATGGCCGATGCTTTTGATGCGCAGTTTTTGGCCATCAGCGCGGTGTTGGGCGGGGTGAAAGAAATCCGTGAAGCGGTGGACAAGGCGCTGGCCGAGCGCGATTCGCTGGCCCCCAAGCGCACCATTGTGTTTGTCGACGAGGTGCACCGCTTCAACAAAAGCCAGCAAGACGCTTTTTTGCCGCATGTGGAGTCGGGCCTGTTCACCTTCATTGGCGCCACCACCGAGAACCCTTCTTTTGAAGTGAACTCTGCGCTGTTGTCGCGAGCAGCAGTCTATGTGTTGCAGCCTTTGTCGGACATTGATTTGGCGCACATCATCGACAAAGCCCACGCCATCCACGCCGTGCCCACCTTGGACGCTGACGCCCAAGCACGACTGATTGCTTATGCCGATGGCGACGCGCGTCGTTTGCTCAACACCTTGGAAACCTTGGCGGTGGCGGCTCAGCACGAAAAGCTCGAACAGGTGAGTGATGCGTGGCTCATGAAAGTGTTGGGCGAGCGCATGCGGCGCTACGACAAAGGGGGCGAGCAGTTTTACGACACCATCAGTGCCTTGCACAAATCGGTGCGTGGTTCCGACCCCGATGCAGCGCTCTATTGGTTGGTGCGCATGCTCGATGGCGGTGCCGAGCCCAAGTATATGGCGCGGCGCATGATCCGCATGGCTGCCGAAGACATTGGCTTGGCCGACCCGCGTGCACTGCGCTTGGCGCTGGACGCCGCCGAGGTTTACGAGCGCTTGGGCTCACCCGAGGGCGTGTTGGCCTTGGCCGAATGCATTGTGTATTTGGCGGTGGCACCCAAGTCCAACGCGGTTTACAAGGCCTACAACAGCGTGCGCAAACTCATCAAGGCCGATGGCACCCGTCCGGTGCCCCTGCACCTGCGCAACGCCCCGACCGCCTTGATGAAAGACCTCGACTACGGCAAAGCCTATCGCTACGCGCATGATGAACCCGATGCGTTTGCCGCCGGTGAAAGCTATTGGCCCGAGGGCATGACGCCGCCCGTTTTGTACGAACCGGTGGAGCGGGGTTTGGAGATCAAAATTGCTGAAAAACTGCGATCTTTGCGAGAGAAAAACGCGAAAGCAAGCAAACCTTAAACAGCGGCTTTGTCAGCCTCGCTGGTGAAGGAGTCGGCGAAGAAATTGTCTTCAACCAAACCACTGGCCAGATAGTCACGCTTGGCAGAGTCCACCACGATGGGCGCACCACAGGCGTACACCTGATACGCCGTCAAGCTAGGCGTGTCTTGCAACACCGCTGCATGCACAAAGCCCGTTCTGCCAGCCCACGCGTCTTCGGGCAAAGCGTTGGACACCACGGGGATGTATTGCAGATGGGGCATCAAAGGCAGTTGTGCCAGCACCCAGTCGTTCATATACAAATCTGCAGGTCTGCGACCACCCCAGTACAAGCGTGTGGGTCGCGTGATGCCTTTGTGTTGCATGTGTTCCATCAAGGCTTTGATAGGGGCAAAGCCTGTACCTGATGCAAGAAGAACAATGGGCGCATCATTGTCTTCGCGCAAGTAAAAGCTGCCTTGGGGTCCTTCAACCCGTTGGATGTCTTTTTCTTTCATAGCGCCAAAAACATGGTCGGTGAATTTTCCGCCTGGCATATGCCGAATGTGCAACTCGACTTTGGGCGCATCAACCGCCAAGGTGTGGGGTGCGTTGGCCATGGAGTAGGCGCGGCGAGAACCATCGCGCAGCAAAAACTCCACATACTGTCCAGCGTGGTATTGCATCACTTCGGTGGCAGGGAGTTGCACGAAGATGCGCATCACATCGCTAGAGACTTTTTCCATAGAGGCAATGCGGACTGGCATTTTTTTCATGGGGAAGGCGTCCGCTGATGTCACTTGCTTGGACTCCAGCACCACATCCGACAAAGCCGTGGCGCAACAGGTCAACACCAAACCTTGGGCGCGCTCCTCGTCGCTCAGTGCCTTGGTTTGGTAGGTACCCAGTTGCACCTCCCCACTGATTTTTTTGCATTTGCAAGAACCACATGCGCCATCCTTGCAGCCATAGGGCATGTTCAAGCCTTGTCGAATACCAGCGGAGAGCAAAGTTTCGTCACCCTCTACCGTGAAACTGCGCCCGCTGGGTTGCACCACAATCTGAAAAGCCATGCTTGTTATCCTTGGAAACCTGTTTGCTATCGAAAGCGCTGATTTTGCCTTCAATTCAAAGCCCACTTGGTGCCTTGCCCGCAAGGTTTCGTCGCCCCCGTGTCTTGATCGTCGGTTGTGGCGATGTGGGTTTGCGTGTGGCGGGTCTGCTCAAAGCTTCTTCGCGCCTGCTGGCCTTGACCAGTTCAAGCCAGCGCGTGCAGACTTTGCAACACAGCGGCATCACCCCCATGCTGGGCGATTTGGACAAACCTCAAACCCTTAGGCGCTTGGCTGGTGTGGCCACCCATGTGGTGCACATGGCGCCCCCGCCGCTTGAAGGCCATGCCGACCCGCGCACCCGTGCCTTGGTGTTGGCGCTGCGCTTGCGCAGTTTGCCCTCGGCGGTGGTCTATGGTTCGACCACGGGCGTGTATGGCGATTGCTCAGGTGAATGGATCGATGAAACGCGTCGACTCCAACCCCAAACTGCCAGAGCGCAGCGTCGTGTCAACGCCCAAGATTGGGTCAATCATTTGGGGAAAAGCGGTTTTCCCAGAACACAGGTACTGCGTATCCCCGGTATCTATGCGATCGACCGCGAGGGTGGCACACCGCGTGAGCGTTTGCTGCGCGGCACGCCGGTGTTGCAGTCGAAGGAGGATGTTTATACCAACCACATCCACGCTGATGATTTGGCACGTGCCACAGTTTTGGCCATGTGGCGTGGCAAACCTTTGCGCCCCATGAATATCTGTGATCAGGCGAACATGAAAATGGGTGATTACATGGACAGTGTGGCTGCGATGTGGGGGCTGGCTAAACCACCACGCATCAGTCGAGAGCAAGCGAACTTGCAACTCTCACCCATGGTGATGAGTTTTTTGAACGAATCACGTCGCATACGCGCAGACCGCATGACGCAGGAGCTGCGTCTGCGACTGAAGTACCCCACGGTGATGGACGGCTTGCAAGGCAAGACGTCTTAGCGCATGCCTATCTTGGCATCGCCAAAAATACCGTTGGCTTCTTTGGGCAGGCTGCGCCAGTATTGTTGGGTGGCCTGAACTTGGCCGCCAAGGGCTGCGGCGGCTTCCCAGCCCCAGCGGGGTTTGTATAAAAAACTGCGACCCAATGCCACCAGATCGGCTTCGCCTTTGACCAAAACATCTTCAGCTTGTTGAGGCTGTGTGATCAGTCCCACAGCGATGGTGGGCATCTGGGTTTTTTGTCGCACATGGTGAGCAAAAGGCACTTGGTAGCCCGGGCCAATGCTGATTTTTTGCTGGGGCGCAATGCCACCCGATGAGATGTGGATAAAGTCTGCACCGGCTTGTTTGAGCATCAAGGCAAAGTCAGCGGTTTCCTCTAAGGTCCAACCGCCTTCGATCCAGTCGGTAGCAGACAAACGCACACCCAACACACCGTCAAAAACCTTGCGAACGGCTTGAAATACTTGCAAGGGAAATCGGGTGCGGCCAGCGAAATTACCGCCATAGCCGTCAGTGCGTTGGTTGGCGATGGGGGACAAAAATTCGTGCAATAAATAGCCGTGTGCGCTGTGCAGTTCCACCATTTCCAAGCCCATGTCTTGGGCATATTTGGCGGCTTGCACAAAAGCTTTCTCTATCGCAAGCAAACCCGCAGCATCAATTTCGTGGGGAGGTGCTTCACCTTCCAACAGATGGATAGGCGAGGGTGCCACGGTTTCCCAACCCCCTTGATTGAGCGGAATCAGCATGCCGCCTTGCCAAGGTTGTGCGCTGGAACCTTTGCGCCCTGCATGGGCGATTTGCAAACAAACAGGTATAGGCGGCGCCAAGCGTCTTGCTCTGGCCAAAGTGTCAGATAAAGCGTGGGCGGTGGTGTCGTCCCATAGCCCCAAGCAGTTGGGCGTGATACGGCCTTGGGCAGTGACGGCCGTTGCTTCAATCATGAACAAACCAGCGCCACTGTTGAGCAAATTGGCCCAATGCATCAAATGCCAATCGTTGGCTTGACCATTCAGATCGCAGGCGTATTGGCACATGGGAGCGACCACGATGCGGTTGGACAGGTGCAAGGGGCCGCGGGGCGAACTGAGTTGGAAGGTAGAAAAAAGTTGGCTCATCACTGTTTAAATTTAAAAATAGGAAAAAATGGCATCTTAAAGCCCCAAATACATTCAAGTTTGATTACATTCATGCCGATACCCTGAGGAATCCCTTTGTTTCATGAGCTTTCATGCGCCGATTAATTTCGATTAGCTTTGCTTTCGTGCTTGTCCTTACTGCCTGCGGTGGCGGGGGTGGGGGTGGGGGTGGGGGTGGAAGCGGCGCATTGCCTGTGAGTGCAAGCACAGTGTCGGGGCTATCGACGGGCTATTTGATTGACAGTGCCGTAGAGGGCGTTACCTACACCGTCACAACCAAAGACGGCAAGACCATTACAGGTGTGACCGACGCCTATGGAACATTCAAATATGTCGATGGCGAAAAAGTAGTGTTTTCGATTGGCGATATTGTGTTTCCCGCCACCATGGGCGACTCCACCATCACCCCGTTGACCATGGCGCAGGGGGGCACGGGACCGGTGGCAACCAATGTGGCTTATCTGTTGCAGTCCTTGGACTATGACTTGGACCCTTCCAATGGCATCACGATTGACCCCCGGGTAGCGCAGCTCAAATCCATTGCTGCATTTGGGACCAACAAAATTGATTGGACACAAGATACGGCGACGTTTGCAAACAATGCTCAAGTCAAGGCCCTGATCAGCCAAGCCAAGGTACTCAACCCTGACAACAGCAATCCATCCTTACCAACAAAACCTGAAATCACACCAGAAACCGCTGAGAAGCACTTGACTGAAACATTGTTTGGGTCCTTGGACACCCAGTTTGTGCAACCCGAGGGTTGCGCTGAAAGCAGTAGCTTGACCAAGCCAACTTTGACCAATCTTTCTCCCAATATGTGGGTCGATTTGTTGGCAAAGCCAAAGTCAGCGGTTTACCCTGGCTGGGTTTTTGATGGCGAGATCACGCAAGCCAATGCGCTGAATGCCCCAGGGGGAGATATGCGTGTTTACCTTCCTACACCAGGTTCGCCAGAGGTGAAAGCCGCTATGCAGTCGATCGATTGGGTGTCACTGGATGCCGACATTTGGCTCAAGCACCAAGGCAATCCCAATGTGATTCTTCGCATTGCAGGCAAACAAAGACTGGGTGGGGAGTCTGTTTATTACCCCACATTGTCAGGTGCAGCCATATACCTGCATTACACCGGCGCAACGGACACGGCCTTGGAGTTTCAATTTGCCAGGGGGACTGAAGCTACGGCGTTTTTCAGTTTTCTTGGGAACAATATCGATACCTATTACCGAGGTACGGCCGGCAAAGATGGCGTTATCGGCCAAGGCGGGGATGACGGATGGAATGCCTGGACGCAAGACCGAGGCGACGATTGGTACAGGCACCAACCTCCTAAGGCGGGTAAGCCTGCCGAGGTGAACTTTCCACCGAATTTACACAAGGGCGGAACATCGCCTTTGGGTCGATCGCTAGGCAGTTTTTTGTGTGTTTTGAATCCAGGTGGTTCTGTGCTGCTGTGGCGCAAACCCAATAACAACAGCGATTTGTACTTCAGTCCTATGTCTCAGCGCAACAGCGTGGGTGTGCTGGCACCTGTGTACAGCGATGCCAAGGGGTACCAGGGCAATGCCGGTATTCGCTCGGGCGTCAAAGTGCTGCGCGTATTGCAAGCTAACCCATGAACACAAAGAAAAAACCCGCACTGTCGTGGAACAGTGCGGGCTTTTAGGTGGTGCCGAAAGCCGGAATCGAACCGGCACGGTGTTTTGCACCGGCAGATTTTGAATCTGCTGCGTCTACCAATTTCGCCACTTCGGCAGAAGAGGGGAAAAGAATTATGGCACAGTGTGGGGATGAACTATCCAACCATCGAATCGGCCATAGGGAACACCCCGATCGCCGCCTTGCAGCGCATTGGCGCAGCAGACAACAAAGAACGCGGCAATGTGCTGTTGGGCAAGTTAGAGGGTAACAATCCTGCGGGCTCGGTCAAAGACCGCCCAGCCTTGTCCATGATCCAACGCGCTGAGGAGCGTGGCGACATTCGCCCCGGTGACACCCTCATTGAAGCGACTTCCGGCAACACAGGCATCGCCTTGGCCATGGCTGCAGCCATCAAGGGCTACCGCATGGTGCTCATCATGCCCGAGGATTTGTCAATTGAGCGTGCCCAAACCATGAAAGCCTTTGGTGCTGAACTCATACTCACGACCAAAACCACTGGCATGGAGGGCGCACGTGATTTAGCAGACAAGATGCAAGCCGATGGCAAAGGTTTGGTGCTGGATCAGTTTGCTAACTCGGACAACCCACGCATCCATTTTGAAACCACAGGCCCCGAGATTTGGCAGCAAACACATGGCCAGATCAC
>CAMDKR010000095.1 GCA_945901225.1 Bordetella parapertussis
CTCTGCAATGTGAGCGCGTGTTTGCTGTACCACTTCGCGCATACTGATGCAGCCATAGGTCAAATAGACCGACAACCTAGAGCATGCATCGGGAGCAGTCAAAGGTGAAGAAATACCGCCTCTGTATCCAATGCTTCGAGCGTTGAGAAAACTGTGTAATGTTTTCAAGGCATTAACACGACCTCCAATTTGCCGCATAGGCGGGTCGTGTTTCAAATGACTGGGGGCAAGCATTGAAAAAGCTCGCTCAGCAGGTTTCCCCCAAAAGCGCAATGAAACCGTGTTTTCAATAGGCGACATCATATGTCGCTCCCATGCGCTTTGCCAAAGGTTGCGATTTTTCAAGCGCCGAACAACGCCAAACTGTGGGGTTTCATGCCAATCAACGCCGTGCAATTTGCACCATGCTGAAACTTTCAGATCGCGTGCATAAGTGAATCCATTACCTGTTTCTTCATGTGAGTACAACCCTGCAAATGGCGCGTCTTGCCAAATTCGACTCAGAACATCTGGCAATTCCCCATGATGAATTTCAATGCACCCTTCTAGAGAGCGAAAATGTGCGTCCAATATTTGCAATGACTCGCGCACAAATTCGAAGTGCTGAAGTGCGGCGTCAGGTTGTAGCCACAGTTCAGGTTCAATGACATAAATGCATCTGACGGGACCATTGCGACTCGCATTGGCCAACGCAGAATGGTCTTGCCAGCGCAAGTCACGTTTGAACCAAACCAAAGAGTAGCTCATGGTACTGTTTGATGGTTTCTCAATTTATTGCATGTTGATCAAAGCAAGTGGCGCTAACAAACTCACACTTGCAATAAGCGTCAATGCAAATCTCAACTTTAGCCAAGCCGATAAATTGAAATGGGGGTAAGTTTTGTAGTCCACAAGAAAACAGACCCAAAGGATAGAACACTCCATAGCAAGACCCACTTGCGTACTGAAAATCAAGCTTAGCCAAGCGACCAGACTTGGTATCACGCCCCACACAAGTCGCAGACTGTGTGGAGAAGGTTCCCTCATCGTTAGTCCCCAATGTATAGCGCCTAAAAAGCTGATGATGGTTGCGCCATATGCCAAAAGACTGAACAAAAGTGTTTGCTGATGGGTGTCTGAAGTGAGCACTGAAAGACCTGACAGCCCGATAAAAGGAATCAATCCACCAAAACCGAGAAGCAGGGCAGTCAAGGAAGGCTTATTGATGTGATTTGACATGGCCGCTCTTTTGCGTCACTGGGTTGAGTTAGCAATTGGCTCTGCGGTGATCTGCAATATGGCGATCATTGAACTTCATCGACGGATCTCTCAAGGCGCGGTGTTTGGTCACTCTGCCCGCAACCCGCCTTCTCCACAAGTTGAAAGACTGGGGCTTCAATTCAGACCTCATGAGTCGAATGACCTCGGCTTCTGTCAAGCCCATGCGGTCTTTGATCGTCTCAAAGGACGTACGGTCTTCCCATGCCATTTGAATCACAAGGGATATGTCACCTGCAGTTAAGGCCTTGTGTTTAATGAATTTGCTAACTGACATTAAGCGTACTGATTGGAAGTTTGAAAAGAAAAAACTGAATAGGTTTTGAGGAGGTTTAGCTGGAATGATAGGGTAAATGTTACAAACAAGTGGAGGGATGTGCTAGATTAAGTCTGAGTTTGTTAAGGGCTTGAGCCATCATTCAAGCGTGTACTGGCAGTGTTAACTTTACCAAAGGAAAAATGATGAAAAAATTTCTCGTCGTATCACTGGCTTTTGTCACAAGCATGGCATTTGCCCATAACTGTCCCAATGAAATGAAAGCCATTGATGCAAAGATGGCAAATGCGAAATTGTCTGATTCAGATTTGGTGAAGGTCAAGGCACTTCGCGAAGAGGGCGAAAAATTCCATAAAGCCGGTAAGCACGATGAATCCATGAAAGCGCTTGGTGAGGCTAAAAAGATGTTGGGCATCTGACTGGGTTTTGGCCATGAGCACCTCACTGGAGGTATTCTTTGATGGTTCTTGCCCGATGTGCAGACGAGATATTGCCTACTACCAAAGGCTTGATATTTCTCGCAAGTTGGCATGGGTGGATGTTTCACTCAATGATGCCAGTTGTCCCGACGGCTATTGCCAGCAAGACTTGCTTAGACGTTTTCATGTGAGGACAACCGATGGCCGCATGTTCAGAGGCGCGGCAGGTTTCGCATTGATGTGGACACTGCTGCCTGGTGCATGGAAATATGCAGGACATATTGCCAACTTTTGGCCAGTGACATCCATGCTTGAGCTTGCATACAAGGCATTCTTGCCCTTGCGCCCTTGGCTGCAACGCAGGGCCAGGGCAGTGCTTGATAACTAAAGACGAGTATTCCTTGTTACCAGTCGCTGCTGTTGGGTTCACCTTTAAATGGACCAGACAGATCAGGTGTGATCCATCCTCCATAGAACCCACCTGACTGTGGAACAACCTTTTCCCCATTGATGGTGCATTCAAGATGGTGCGCATAAAAAGCAATGCAATCAGCCAGCGGCTCTGCTCCAGCCAAGGGTTGCGGATAGCTCCAAGCAACCCGGGGCAAACGATGTTCGCCATCCATCAGATCCCAATAAAGTGCGGGGCCTTTCCACTCGCAAAATGAGCCTCGACCTGCAGGGCGCAAAAGTGTATGGATGACATCCGCTATCGGAAGGTAAAAGGTGGGCGGGTGCGAGGTCTCCCTGACCGCCCAAGCACCACACGTTCTGGCCACCAGCGACTTGCCCCAATGCACCACGATCTCGCGCTCATCACGAATGAGTTCTGGCGGGCGCGGGAAGTCCCACACGGAAATTTGACCTTGCTTCGGGGGCTCTGCAAAGAAAGGGCGGTCCGTCCCACGCCAACGCCATTGGGCGCGAGCTAATTCCAATGAATAAGGATCAAGGTTCAAGGGCATGCTCGTATTGAATCAATATACTACCAATGAAGTAAACAGGAGCAGCCATGAAAGAAAGCAGTTTTGGCAGGTTTGAGCAGTCCTTCATGTTTCACATGATTCGGGACTTCTTCTTGCTTTTGATTGTAGTTGCTGGCCTTGAACTGGGCATTCGCTACGCGGTCCTTGTCTACGACTTCAAAAGCTATGAACCCCAGCGAGTTGAGCGCGCAGCTCAGCTACTGGCAGATGACGTCAAATCGATCATGCTGAATTCTGGTGGACCAACAGCAGCTCAAACGGTCTACCCAATTTTGAATCGTAACTACGACAGCTTGGGTTTATCCATTGCAGTTGCTCCTTCAGACATCACTGTTGAGTCTATCAAGCAAACCTTTAAGTTAAATCCAATTGGCTTGATACAGCCCTGGCCAGAAGGGGATAACAGCGAGTCGTCCGTACAACTCAAGGCTGAACAGTTTTGTCTAGGCTGTCATGTCAAGGCGAAAGTGGGTGACGTGCTCGGAACAGTGACGGTAAGAAGCTATTTGTCGCGTAAAGAGGCGACTTGGTGGCAAGAGGTTCGTGTGACTGCCAGCGCCTTGAGTATCAAAATTGTCATACACACCATAGTGCTGTTTTTCTTACTTAAAGTTCGCATGGAGCCCTTGTTGGCATTGCGCACCACAGCAGCTTCATTGGCCAAAGGCGTGATGAACTTGTCTCCTCGTACCAAAGTCAATTCAAATGATGAATTTGGAGAGTTAGCGCAGGACATCAATCACTTCTTAGATCGAGTCAAGCAAATTGTGCACGACCTTGATGGCATTCTCAGCGAGGTGGTTGCTGTGGGCTCTCGCCTTGGTGTTCTCAACCGCCACCTTGAGCAGCAGTTAGACGGTATGCGCGACGATACATTTCAAAACAGTTGGAATGAAAGTCAACGTAACCTGTCAATGCAAATTGTTGCTGCTCGAGAGGCAGGTGCATTTGAAGTATTGGTTCAAACCTTGGATGACTTGTCCAATTCTTCTCAGCGTCGCGATGAGCTTGCACCTTTGCGTGCTCAGTTGGCGAAATTACAGAGCAGTTTTTCGTCCATCACCAATGCAGTCAAAGAGGCATCACCCTCGCCTGAGTTAGCAAAGGCGCAGGCAGCCCAGTACCAAGCTTTATCGCAGTCTTTGAGGGAAATGGCGTTATTGGAAGCCAGTATGCAAAAAGTGGCTGAATCAGGTCAGCAAGTTTTACAACGGCTTGAAAAGGGCAGATCCGGTTCTTAAGTCGACCACAAAACTTTTTTTCAGCTTGGGCTTCCATTGCGTTTGAAAACTGTGTACGCCACCAGCTACCGTCCCGACATAGACGGATTGCGCGCAATAGCTGTACTGGCAGTTATTGCATTCCATGCTTTTCCCGAATGGGTTTCTGGCGGGTTTATTGGCGTCGATGTTTTCTTTGTGATCTCGGGTTTTTTGATAACCAATCTTATTCAGGTCCGTCTTAGGGAACAAAATTTCAGTATCCTTGCTTTTTATGCAAGCAGAGTAAGGCGTCTTTTCCCATCACTGATTTTGGTGTTGCTGGCCTGTCAAACATTTGCTTGGTTCGCATTGCTTTCAGATGAATACAAATCACTGGGTAAGCACATATCGGCAACTGCATTGTTAATTCCAAATTGGATTTTTTGGAGTGAAAGCGGCTACTTTGATTACGCCGCCAATACAAAACCACTTTTGCATCTTTGGAGCCTTGGTATTGAGGAGCAGTTTTATTTATTCTGGCCTCTCACTCTTTGCCTTCTATTCAAATATAAATTAAACGCCATAAGAGTAACTTCTTTGCTTTTGCTGGGGTCGTTTTTGTTAAACCTGTTCTTGATAGAGAAAAATACATCCGCAACATTCTTCTTGCCCTTCACCAGAATATGGGAGTTGTTAGCAGGGAGTTTGTTAGCCTTCTGTGTTCAAGCAGACTTCTTCAAACATAGCTCTTTCAGAACCAAGCTTTCAAGCAACACCGCCTTCAATCAGGTGCTGTCTATTTTGGGGCTGCTGCTCTTATCGTTGGGCTTGCTATTTATCCATCAAGATCAACTCTTTCCGGGTAGCTGGGCGCTGTTGCCCGTGATGGGCACCGTGATGATCATTCTGGCAGGGAACAAAGCATGGTTTAACCAATCGATTCTCTCCAACCGAATCCTTATGGGCATTGGATTGATCAGTTACCCTTTGTATTTATGGCATTGGCCGTTGCTGTCATTTGCAAGAATTGTTGAACGTGGTCAGCCAGAGTGGCACATAAGTCTTTTCTGTATCGCCATTGCATTTGTTTTGTCTTTGCTTACCTATTTTTTTATTGAGCGCCCAATCCGTTTTGGAAACCATCAAAAGGCTAAAACATACACTTTGATCACACTTATGGTGATCACTGCAGGTATTGGGTTCTCCACTTATATTTCGGATGGATTCAAGTCAAGATTTGCCAACCAATCGATTGACGTACAACTCTCTGACTTGTCATTCGATATTCCAACCAGTACCGAATGGTATTGCAGCGACTCAAGTAATGAGGGGCCACGCTGCCTTAGCAGTGGACCTGACCCAACGACTGTGGTTATTGGAGACAGCCATGCACTGACCATTTACGCTGGCCTGGTTGAGCGTTTCAAAGCTAAAGGGCAGGCCCTAGGTCTTTATGGTGGAAGTGATGGATGTCCCCCCCTTTTAAATGTGGTCATACAAGACCTAGGCGGTGACACCAGAAACTGTATAAAAAAAGGTACACAAGCAATTAGAAGAGTGATCGAGGATCCTGCCATCAAAGAAGTGATACTGACCAGCCGTGGGCCCATGTACACAACTGGAAAAGGTTTTGGAGATATTGAGGCAACACAATTTGGAACTTGGGTTCTGCACTTTGAGGGTGAAGACAGTGGCCTGCGAAGCAATGAAGAGGTTTTCCTAATGGGCTTGGCAAATACCTTGGATGCTTTGCTTGCCACCAAAAAAAATGTAACTTTCTTACATGATGTTCCTGAACTTGGATTTGATATCCGAAGCTGTTTTACTTTCAGGCCAGTTGTTATTTCAAACAAGGTGATGGACCCGTGTGCAGTTAAAAAAAGTGATTTTGTGGCCAGAACCCAGATACACAGGGCTGGGGTGAATCAGATATTGTCGCAACGGCCTGAAATCAAAGTGATTGATTTAGCCCAAGCATTGTGCGATGACGAATGGTGTTTCGGCTCAAAGAATGAGGTCTTGTTTTACATGGATGATGATCACCTGAGCCTCAGAGGTGCTGACTATGTTGTGCGTCAGCTATGGGACAAGTTTTAACTTTCATGCTGCGCAGAGTGGGGGAGCGATCCCGCTATTGTTCAAGAACCAAGTACTCATCTCTCCTTTACCTTTGACTTCAATGACGCCTCTGTGTTCAACTGAAAACGGATGAATCAAGGCTTGGTGCGTAGCTTCACTGATCTGGA
>CAMDKR010000096.1 GCA_945901225.1 Bordetella parapertussis
TGCTGCCAATGACCAAGCCGTTGATGATTTGCTGCAGGAAAATATCCATTCGGTCTTATCAGAAATGGGGGTTAGCGGTGTGAGACCGGTTAAATGTATTTGCCTGCAAGTGAGCGGGAGTGGGCTGGACGGCTCCCCGGGTGCAAACCATTCTAGACACGCCGTGCTGTGTCGGGGTCAATGCCCTGGCTTTGGGGTGGCTATTTTTTTGCGCCCCTGGCTTGGCGATTCGTTTCTCGCAAAGCTCGCAACTTTTCAGCGATTTTGATCTCCCAACCCCGCTCCACCGGTTCGTACAGGGTGGGCGGCGTCATGCCCTCGGGCCAATAGCTTTCACCGGCGGCAAACGCATCGGGTTCATCGTGGGCATAGCGATAGGCTTTGCCGTAGTCCAGGTCTTTCATCAAGGCGGTGGGGGCATTGCGCAGGTGCAGTGGCACAGGAAGAGTGCCATCGGCCTTGATGAGTTTGCGCACGCTGTTGTAGGCCTTGTAAACCGCGTTGGACTTGGGTGCCACTGCCAAATACACAAGGCATTCGGCCAAGGCCAACTCGCCCTCGGGTGAGCCCAAACGCTCATAAACCTCGGCGGCGTCCAGCGCCAAGCGCAGTGCACGCGGGTCGGCCAAGCCAATGTCTTCGGCGGCCATGCGGATCATGCGCCGCGCCATGTACTTGGGCTCGGCCCCGCCATCGAGCATGCGCACCAACCAGTACAGCGCGGCATCGGGGTCGGAACCACGCACCGATTTGTGCAAGGCGCTGATGGTGTCGTAAAACTGCTCGCCCCCTTTGTCGTAGCGCCGCATGCGCTCGCCCAACACTTTCATGAGCCACGCATCACTCACCTGTTCGAGCTTTTCGTGCTGAGCCGCCACCGCCAAGGTTTCCAAGGTGTTGAGCAAGCGGCGTGCATCGCCATCGGCATAGGCAATCAATCGCGCTTGGGCATCGTCGTCCAAGGCAGGCACAGCGTTGATGCTGCGCGCTTTGTCGATGATGTGGGCCAAATCAATGTCCGACAAAGGCTGCAACACATACACCGCAGCCCGCGACAACAGCGCAGAGTTCACTTCAAAAGAAGGGTTCTCGGTGGTCGCGCCAATGAAGGTGAACAACCCCGACTCGACATGCGGCAAAAAAGCATCTTGCTGGCTTTTGTTGAAGCGGTGCACCTCGTCGACAAACACAATGGTGCGCTTGGGGGCCAGCGAATCACGCTCGGCAAGCGCCTTGTCCACCGCTTCACGGATTTCTTTCACACCACCGAGCACCGCGCTGATGGCCAAGAACTGCGCATCAAAAGCATCGGCCATCAAACGGGCGATGGTGGTTTTGCCCACCCCTGGCGGTCCCCACAAAATGCAGCTGTGGGGCTGGCCCGATTCAAACGCTACTCGCAGGGCCATGCCCTCGCCCAAGACTTGTTGTTGACCGATCACCTCGCCCAAGCTGCGCGGGCGCAGCCGCTCGGCCAGTGGCGTGTGGTTCAAGGTCGCACCACGTCCACCCCCTTGGGTGGCACAAAAGTGAAATACGCCATGTTGAGGTTGGCAGGATTGACTTCGACACGGTTGAACCGAATTTGCGAACGGTTACCAAAAGCGTCCACGATATCAAGTTGGCTCAATACCGCCTGCCCGGCTTCCATGCGCAAACCAATGCGAACGGTTTGCAAGCCAGCATCTTTGATTTTCGGGGTGGCTATCACCCAATCCACACCCTCTTCTGAGGGCGCTGACTTCAAAGAAAACTCTTTGCTGAGTGAGGCAATGTCTTGCGCAGAGGCAATCAAAGCTGCCGGTGTGCTGCCCAAGGTCTGCGCTTGGTTACGCACCGTGACTTGGTTTAAATCGGTATCAAACAACCAAAGTTGCTGACCATCGGCGACGATGTTTTGCACATAAGGTTTGTTGTAATCAAAACGGAAAACACTGGGGCGGATGAAAGCGAAAACACCTGAAGAAGTTTTGGGTCGGGCGGGCCTGCCTTCTTTGGCGGGTGCAGTAACCACTTGCACAAAATCGGCCCGCCAACTGCGGGTGGACTTCAAAAATTGCGCCAAGGACTCCATGCTGTCGGCATGCGCCACGCCCACGGCAAAACAGAAGGCAGCTGTGATGGTGAGGCGAATTGAGATACTCATTCTGCGCGTGTAGGCACCAAAATTTCGCGCTGCCCGTTGGTGCTCATTGAGCTGACCAAGCCAGCTTTTTCCATGTCTTCTACCAAACGGGCAGCACGGTTATAGCCAATTTTCAAATGGCGCTGCACCAGCGAGATGCTCGCCTTGCGGTTCTTCAACACCACCTCTACCGCTTGGTCATACAGCGGGTCTTTTTCGCCTGCAATATCGCCAAACAAATCGGGGCCTTCTGAGCCGCCATCCACCGTGCCACCTTCAAGCACACCTTCGATGTAATTGGGCTCACCTTGGGTTTTCAAATAGCTGACAACACGGTGTACTTCGTCATCGCTGACAAAAGCGCCATGCACACGTATGGGAAAGCCAGTGCCACTGGGCAGGTACAACATATCACCCATGCCGAGCAATGCTTCTGCGCCCATTTGGTCAAGGATGGTGCGGCTGTCGATTTTGCTGCTCACCTGAAACGCGATACGCGTAGGAATATTGGCTTTGATCAAACCCGTGATCACATCGACACTTGGGCGCTGCGTCGCGAGAATCAAATGGATACCGGCCGCTCGGGCCTTTTGCGCCAACCGCGCAATCAACTCTTCAATCTTTTTACCCACCACCATCATCAGGTCGGCCAACTCATCGATCACCACCACGATGTGGGGCAAACGGTCCAGCGGCTCGGGGTCGTCGGGCGTGAGGCTGAACGGGTTCGTTAAGGACTGCCCTAGCTCTTTGGCTTCATCCAGTTTGTGGTTGTAGCCTGCCAAGTTGCGGACACCGAGCTTGCTCATCAGTTTGTAGCGTCGCTCCATTTCGCCAACACACCAATTCAAGCCATTGGCAGCTTGCCTCATGTCGGTGACAACCGGTGCCAACAAATGCGGTATGCCCTCATAGACCGACATCTCCAGCATCTTGGGGTCGATCATCAACATACGCACATCGCGCGCTTCAGCCTTGTAGAGCAGCGACAAAATCATGGCGTTAATACCGACCGACTTGCCCGAACCCGTGGTACCAGCCACCAACACATGCGGCATCTTGGCCAAATCAGCCACCACAGGATTGCCACCAATGTCTTTGCCCAGACCCATGGTGAGCATGGACTTGGCCTCGTTGTACACCGATGAGCCCAAAATTTCGCTCAAGCGAATGGTTTGACGTTTGCTGTTGGGCAACTCCAAAGCCATGAAGTTTTTACCCGGTATGGTCTCCACCACGCGTATGGACACCATGCTCAGCGATCGCGCCAAATCCTTGGCCAAGTTCACCACTTGCGAGCCTTTGACGCCCGTGGCAGGCTCGATCTCGTAGCGAGTGACCACAGGGCCAGGGGCGGCAGCCAGCACTTTGACCTCTACGCCAAAGTCACGTAATTTCTTCTCTATCAAGCGACTGGTGAACTCAATCGTTTCGGCGTCCACGGGGTCTAGCTTGAGTTGCGATGCGTCGAGCAACTCCACCTGCGGCAAGCGGGAGTCGGGTAAATCATTGAACAAGGGTTTTTGCCGCTCTCGCGCAACACGCTCACTTTTGGTAGGCGCAGGTTCGGGTTCGACCACGATACGCACAGGGTGAGCGGGCATGTCTGCGTTCTCATCACGCTCCCAGACCATGTCTTTTTCACGCGCACGGGCTGCTGCTTCGCCAAGGGCTAAGTCTTGGGCAATCTCTCGCTTCTCGCGCTGCTGTTGAATCAAACCATCAATCGCCGAGCCCATTTTTTCAGCGAGTTCAATCCAAGAAAAACGAAACACCCACGACAAACCAATGACCATGAAGACGATGAACACCAGGCCAGAACCATTGAAACCTAGCCAACTGTTGGCGGTACTGCCCACCAAGTAACCCAACACACCACCTGCATGGTGGCCGGGCAATTGACTTTCAAAGCGGTAAAGGCGGGTGAATTCCAAACCTGTGCTGGAGAGCAGCAGCATCACCAAGCCGCTCCAAAATGCCCAGCGTGTCAATCGCCAAATGTGGGGGTCCGCCACCACGTCTTCTTCGCTGCGCAAACGATTGGCCAAGGCAGACAACCAACTGACCAAGCCTGCCAAATAGCACCAAAACACCGAATAACCCAGCAAGAAAAAAGACAAGTCGCTGACAGCGGCGCCTATACGCCCGCCCCAGTTGCGAATATGGGGGTTTGAACCTGAGGTCGTCCATGCGGGGTCCAGCGCAGAATGGCTAACGATGGCCAACAGCCAAAAAAGCAAAACCACAAACCCAACAGCCAAAGCAATTTCTTGGATAAATCGCTGCCAGCCCGTCATCTCGGGTGGTTTTTCACGCGTATTGTTGAGAGTATTTAACGAATAAGTCATGACAGGAACGAAGCTTAACAGGAGCGTCCAAGCAGGCAATGACGGCTAGCCCTAAAATTAGGACTTCTCGTGACGCATTTTTGCACACGCTCTAAGCTATTACCCATCCACCCCATGACCTCCCCCCAACACAGCAAAGTACTTATTTTGGGCTCCGGCCCTGCCGGCTACACCGCCGCCGTTTACGCAGCCCGCGCTAACCTTAAACCCACGCTCATCACCGGCATGGCCCAAGGAGGGCAACTCATGACCACCACCGAGGTCGACAACTGGCCGGCCGATGTGCACGGCGTTCAAGGTCCCGACCTGATGCAGCGTTTTTTGGAACACGCAGAGCGCTTTAACACCCAGATGGTGTTTGATCACATCAACAAGGTAGATTTTTCAAAACGTCCTTTCACTTTGATCGGTGACAGCGGCACCTACACCTGTGACGCGCTCATCATCGCCACGGGCGCCTCAGCCAAATACCTTGGACTGCCCTCAGAGCAAACCTTCATGGGCCGGGGAGTGTCAGGTTGCGCCACCTGCGATGGTTTTTTCTACCGTGACCAAGTATGTTGCGTGGTCGGCGGGGGCAACACCGCTGTGGAAGAAGCTCTCTACCTCTCCAATATTGCGACCAAAGTGCACCTGATTCACCGCCGCGACAAATTCAAGGCGGAGGCCATCATGATCGACAAGCTCATGGACAAGGTTCAAGCAGGCAAGATTGTGTTGGAAGTCCATAGCGTGTTGGACGAGGTTTTGGGAGACGCCTCTGGTGTGACCGGTGTGCGTTTGAAAAGCACTTTAGACAGCAGCACCCGCGACTTGGCAGTACACGGCTGCTTTATTGCCATCGGCCACCAGCCCAATACCGGCATTTTTGAGGGCCAACTGGCCATGAAAGATGGTTACATCATCACCCAAAGCGGCTTGCAAGGCATGGCCACCCAAACCAGTGTGCCTGGGATTTTTGCGGCTGGCGATGTGCAAGACCACATTTACCGCCAAGCCATCACCAGCGCGGGCACGGGTTGCATGGCGGCCTTGGATGCGCAGCGCTTTTTAGAGCAATAAAGCGCTGTTTCAGCCCTGATTGGCTTTCGGGCTATAATTTCCGGCTCTGTGGATAACATCCAGGGGATACCGCCCCCCATTTGGCGAGGTCAAGCCTGACACTGTTTGTTGACAGGCTGTTAGATAAAGGAGTGTCTGAATGGCACGCGTATGTGAAGTCACGGGCAAAGGCCCCATGGTCGGAAACAATGTTTCCCACGCCAACAACAAAACCAAGCGTCGTTTCATGCCCAATTTGCAGTACCGCCGTTTCTGGGTGGAAACCGAGAACCGTTGGGTGCGTTTGCGCGTCTCCAGCGCTGCATTGCGCTTGATTGACAAAAAAGGCATTGACGTCGTGCTCGCAGACATGCGCGCACGCGGTCAAGCTTAATTTTTTTACCGACTTCGAAAGGACTTCATCATGGCTTCCAAAGGCGGACGCGAAAAAATCAAGCTGGAATCAACTGCTGGCACCGGTCACTTCTATACCACCAGTAAAAACAAGAAAACCATGCCCGAGAAAATGTCGATCATGAAATTTGATCCCAAAGCTCGCAAGCATGTGGAATACAAAGAAATCAAGCTGAAGTAATTCAGTCTTTGATAAAAACCCGCCTAGGCGGGTTTTTTTTCGACCTTCAAAAGTGTCTCAACGCCGCCAGCGGTAATAGCCTAGGCCAAAGTTAAAGGTAAATGGCAGGGGGTGGCTGTAATAGTAGGGCGGCGAATACGGCAGAACATAGACGGGGTTGGCCAACACCTGTGTTTGGGGTTGCACATAAAT
>CAMDKR010000097.1 GCA_945901225.1 Bordetella parapertussis
GGCAAACAGGCCCCAGGCCATGGTGTGAAAAAGGCGTTTTTCCACGCGGCCCAGCACTTGGCACCAATCTGGCTCGTGAAATTCCATCTACTACTCCGAAATCAAGGTGGCTATCTTAGTTCATCAAAATGAAGGTGTTAGGGAATCAGTGGCCATGAGATTGTGTTTTGGGTTTGACACGCACCATCGCCAAGGCCAAGGACGCCAAATAGGCAGTGACTTGTTCAAGAGTCAATCGCCCATTGGCACGAAACCACACAGGTGCCCAACCCACAATGCCACCGATCGCCAAGGCGGTGAGTTGCACGTCGTCTGCATGAAACTCACCCGATTTCACGCCCAGCTCAATCAACTCAACTAAACGCTTATCAAATCCACGGCGCAGTTGGTTGATGGCATCACGGTCTTTTTGCTCCAACTCTTTTTCTTCACGGCTGTAAATCATGGCGTGAGGTTGATGCGTCAGTACGGCAGCCAAAAAATCGCGGACCACGGTTTCTAGACGTTCAGTGGCAGACGCATCTTTGGCCATGGCTCGGTTCAAGGACTCATGGGCCAGATTGATAGCACGTGAGCAAATTTCTACCAACAACTCATTTTTAGATGCAAAGTGCGCATAGATAAAGGGTTTGGTGACTTGCAGTTCGTTAGCGACCTGCTCCAAGGTGGTTTTGCCATAGCCTTGGTGGTAGAAAAGGTCGATAGCCGCCGCCACAATACGTTCGCGCTTGAGGTGTGAAATCGCTTCACGCACATCCTGAAGTTCTGTGGTGTTTGCCATGCTAGGTGCAGATTTTCATTCAGGGATTTTACTTACACAATATCAAATACACTCAAGCCGCGATCTCTTTGAATGACCAATGAAAACAAAATTTATTTCCCTGTTTCTTTGTTTGTTGTGCCAATCCGCCTTTGCTGAATGGGTTCGTGGAGACCCAAACTGTGCTGCCTGGGTGAAACCAGAAAACAATGCGCGTGAACTTGAAAATAGAGCATGGTTAATTGGATTTTTGAGCGGCGCAAACATGGCGTTTTCGTTAGACGCAGATCACAAGCCCTTCAATTATTTTGGGGGCATAACGACTGATCAAATATACCTTTGGATGGATAACTATTGCCGGACAAATCCACTTTCCTCCGCCATGTATGGCGTTGGTGAACTGATGCAGGAGAGGAACAAAAAATGAAAAAAAACTTATCGTTATTTCTTTTGATTTTTTCAATCGGTTTTTCTGAACTAAGTAAAGCCGAGCCAGTCATGGTTGTTTCTGATGTGTATTGCATCAGATGGACTGAAGGAAGAAAGGGTAAGGCATCAAAAGAAGTTGAAAGCCACTTAATTGGTTTGTTAGATGGTTTAAGCGCAGGAAGACAGATTCCATTTTGGAACTTTAAAGAAGGTATTTCGTTTCAGCAAGTTTATGCATGGATGGACAAACACTGTTCAGAAAACCCAGAATCCAATATTTATTTTGGCGCATATGAACTCATCAATGAGCAAACACAAGGCTTGTTTAAAAAAAATAAGCCTCGGGTAATAGAAAATAAATAGGGATAAAAAAATTTTATATTGCATCGACTCTGAACATCATCAGATCAACTTAACACTTATTTTTATCAGAAGATAACTATGATTATGTAGACTTCAAATACCGCTATTCCAGGTTCTTGCAGTTTTAGCCCTATGTTCTAAACAACCTCTGGAGGCTGTATGTGGGCTAGTGTTATATACATAAACCTACGGGTTGTGAATGCGTATGTTCAAGTTCACTCTGGAGTGACCTATCTAGTGGGCTAACAGGAGCAGACAATTTTGAACATTGCAACAAGCAAGCAATGCGGCCTCGATCCGGAAACAGGATTACAACCAGGTCAGACCACATAGCAGCGTTGGAAGAATTCCACCTACTGAGTTCGCCCACATTCATCGGCAGCACGCAGCCAATGAATGTGAATCCATCAATTCAAATTTAGATTAACCTTAACACGGGCTTCCAACTAATGAGTGGTATGGCAAAAGGGGGCAGGTCACTAAAGGCGAACGGGCCTAAGGCACCAACATTCCGACTCTTAACTACACGCTTAAAAGCAAGGAATTAATGGTGGAGAATTGGTGGGTTGAAATGAAAAATGCGCCCGAGGGCGCATTTTTACTGACTAAATGGCGAAGTGGACGCGCAACGAATTTACTTAAGCACGGTATCTTCTCGTACTGCCAGATTCTGAATGCGCAGGTCTAGGGCCTCAACAGTGTCAGGTATGTTGTAGGCATTTGTGCCGAATTGCGACTTCAGGTATTTCATCAGAGCATCTTGTTCAGCTCCGAAGGTGGCCGTCGCTGTGCTGGCTGGACCACCTAAATTTGCACTCGTCAAGGTTGTCAAGTCAGTTTTGTTGATCAGAGCTGAGGGGAATGGATAGCCATCGCCTCGCGTAGACAAGAAGTCGAGAGTCACGAGCCTGAAGGTTCGACTGCCATTGCCAACGATAACGCCGTTGTTGACCACGACATCATTCCCAACCTTGAGTGAACGAATACGCTCACCTGCAGTGGTCACCGCGAAGCTGCTGTTTAGCACCTGGGCAGTTTTGCTAGCGTCATAACTGAAGGCTAAACCGCCGACTTGGGGAAAGCGCCCCTGGTTTCCCAGTGATGCAACACCGTGTTCCAAAAGAGACTTAAGTTCATTCGCGGTTACGTCAATGACCACGAGTTTGTTGTTGAACTTCAGCGCGGTTTCGATCGCCAGTTGAGAGATTTCGCCTGCCTTTCTGTTGACGCTGGCGTTGGCTTTAGGGGGTTCTAGGCTGGCCGAAGAGGTCGAACCGGCCACAGCTACAACCTCGCCAATCTCGGAGCGAATGCCGCCGCCGTTTTTAAGCGAAATTTGGACAGTGCTGTCGTGCAACTTCGCGTACCACAGATTAGCATCGGCGGTCATGTTCCCGAAATTGGTTTCTTGGTTGCGAACAGCGGCTCGACGGCCGTCTAGGAATACGTTAGTTTTTCCAAAAACAGAACCATCCTTTATGGCAAGAACATTCTTAAGCGCATCTCTGATGGCCTGAACTGTGCTGTTGGGCGTGACCCCACCTGCGGTATCGCCAGTGTCGCTGGTTTTCCAAGCGCCTGATAGGCTGGTATTAAAACGACCTGGTATGAGTACGCCGTTGCTGTCAAATGGGGCAATGAAGCGGCCCAGGTATTTATAGTCGGCATCCACGTTGACCACCACCACCGGTGCGCCTGACGCACTGGTGGCTTGAAATGGGTAAGCGCCCGCTGAGGTGTCGCCGGTGCGAAGGCTGTCAGTCTCGTCGCTCAGGAGGGTGTTAGAGCCGCCGGCCACAATGATGTCTACGTTTTTTAGTTTGGTGGCAAGTGCTTTCTCAATCGTAATGGTTTGCATGTGTGCCAACAAAACCACTTTGTTTATGCCTGCGGCCGTCATTTCATCCACCCCTTTTTGGATCTCGGCAGCCAGCGCGTCAACGTTTGGCTCTGAGCCAGTCAAGGTGGGTGTGAACTCTAACGAGCCTGGGCTGGTGATATTTTTAAAAACCGGTGAGCTAGCACCGATAACGCCAATTGTTTCGGTTCCCACAACGATTTTGGTCCAGCCTGCCAGCTTGCCGCCAGTTAGGGTAGCGGCATCCAAGCCATTGTTAACTTTGGAGCCGGTGGTGTTGCTGTCCTTGGTGAAGTCGACGTTGTAGGCCAAGTAAGGAAATTGCGCACCCTTCCACGCGCCACTGGTCTTGATGATGTCAGTAAATTGCCTAGTGTTCAGATCTAATTCATGATTACCGATTGCAGAGGCTTGTACATCAATAGCATTGAGAAATGCAATGTCTGCTCTGCCTACACTAGCAACACCCAGCAACGAAGTCAAACTACTGTCATCTGCGGCGTTAAAGCGAGGGCCTGGAATGTAGTTGTCACCAGAACTCACCACAAGAGTGTTGCTAGGAAATTCGGCTTTGAATTTTGTGACCAGCCCAGAGAGATTTGCAACGGAGTTAAGAGCGGTTGTGTCTGAGCCGTCCGCATCTGCAACGTGCAACAACTGCATAGTGAACGCAGCAGCAGGCGCTTCGCCACCGCCACTGCCTCCGCAGGCCGCAAGCATAAGGGCTGCGCTTAAAATCAATGCGCTATGTGATGTGTGTCGAAGTTTTGACTTAAATGACATTTTTATTCCAATAAAATAATAAATTTTCTATTTACTTTGTTACAAAATTATTTCAAGTTTTTGCTTGCATGCGCTGAACGTGGCTCTTTTTGCGCCATAAAAAGAAAAATCTGCTTGCAACTAAGTAGCAAGGTTTCTATTTCAAGAGTTTGTTAGACATCACCAAACATTCGATTTGCAACGTCAAGACTGGACATTGCCAGATGCACCTGTACTAGAGTTGGTTCTGAGAACCCACACAAATAAGACAGTTGGCAGCGGCCTTTGAGCAAAACTCAGTGCAACCCTAAGCAGAGGGACCCAATCAGATTTAGGGGGGTGGGGGTACGGTGGGATCGGCGCAAGTAGGATTTTGAAAGGGGTACCCCACCCGGCTGCCTTTATTGCTAAGCCCGTCATATGTAACTTTGCGCCCAGCGGAGTTTTTGAACTCTAGCTACCTAATCCAGAACAACATCAAAGAAACAAGCGATGTTTTATTGGTATGTCTTTTGGTATGTATAAATTAAAAACGCCCCGTGAGGGGCGTCTTTGCTTACTAATTGGCGGAAGCGGTGAGATTCGAACTCACGAACGGTTGCCCGTTGCCGGTTTTCAAGACCGGTGCAATCGACCACTCTGCCACGCTTCCTAGTCGTGTGTGTCTTAGCGCTGGTGATTCTAACCAGCTTTGTAGGCTGGAAAGGCTAAGCCTTCAATGGTTCCTGCGGCAAAAACAAAGCCTGCAAATCACTCAACATATCAAAGCCACGCTCAGTTGGGCGCACTTTTTGCAAATCGCGCTCTATCAAACCCAAGAACTGTGCTTTGTCCAAAGCCGAGGCAATTGCACTCATGGGGAGACCGGTTCGCTCAGCGAACCACTTTAGTTCAAAACCCTCCTTCAAACGAGTGGCATTGAGCATGAACTCAAAGGGCAGGTGTTCGCGTGACACCTCTTCCAACGAAGCAGTTGCACCCTCGCCTATGGCTTTTTCCATGTACAGCTTGGGATCGCGGTGCTTGACCAAGCGCACCACTCGGTGGGCAAAGCTCAGCTTGCTGTGCGCGCCAGCGCCCACACCTAGGTAGTCGCCAAACTGCCAGTAGTTGGTGTTGTGCCAACAGCGGTGTCCTGCCTTGGCGTAGGCTGACACTTCATAACGTTGCATACCCGTGGCTTGCGTTTGCTCGGTGATGCGGTCAAACATGTCATAGGCCAAGTCCTCAACGGGCAGGTCTTTGGGTGGGTACTTGGCAAACATTGTGTTGGGCTCTATCGTCAGGTGGTAGATCGACAGATGAGGAGGCTTCAGCGCTAAAGCGACTTTCAAATCTTCATCGAGTTGCACCATGGTTTGACTGGGCAAGGCGTACATCAAATCAATATTGAAGGTCTCAAAGGCTTGGGAAGCCTCCAGCACCGCAGCGATGGCTTGATCAGCGTTATGTACACGCCCCAAAGCTTTCAGGTGCGTATCGTTAAAACTTTGCACACCCACAGACAAACGATTCACACCCGCTTGTCTGAAAGCATAAAAACGCTCTTTCTCAAAGGTGCCAGGGTTGGCTTCCAAGGTAATTTCGCAATCAGGCACCAAATTCAAACGCGCCCGCACATCGCTGATCAAGCGAGCGATGCCTAGCGTTGAAAACAAGCTGGGCGTTCCGCCACCTATGAACACACTGTGCACCTGCCTGCCCCACACCAAAGGCAAACTTGCCTCAATGTCAGCACACACCGCGTCCAAATAAGCTTGCTCGGGCAGTTCAGCTTGACGCATTTCATGCGAGTTGAAATCGCAATAAGGGCATTTCTTTAAGCACCAAGGCAGGTGCACATACAAAGACAAAGGCGGCAGCGAGGGCAGCGACAAGGTGCCCGGCCGCATCAAATGCTGAATATCCAACTTCATGAAAACCAGCGAGATTGCATCAATGCCAACATGGCTTTGGCTGCTTGTCCACGGTGACTGAGGGCATTTTTTTCATCCTCTGGCATTTGGGCAAAAGTTTTGCCCATGGAGGGAATCCA
>CAMDKR010000098.1 GCA_945901225.1 Bordetella parapertussis
CTGCAAGCGTGATTCAAGAAGCTTTGACTTTGGCCAAGGCCCGTAAATCGGCTTCATAAGTCTTGAGTGTTTTCACCGCGAACTCTCTTTGCGTTGCCGTGGTGGTGTTGTGCAACTGTGCTGTAGCCTCGCAATTGATGGTTTTGCGCATCTCGGCATAGTCCCTGTAAGTCTCATCTGGTGAGTGCAACAAACTGCGGTTCAGCAGGGCAAGACTGTCTTGTTGTGCGGAGGCAAAACCTGGTTGTGATTTGACGATGCCCTCCAAAGTGCGGACCGTGTCTTGCTGACGCCTTAGGCGTTCGCCCCAGCTCTTTGGCAAGTCGAACTGGGACTCTTTCGCCATTTGCTTGACCAAAGCTTTTTGCTTTTTATCCAATCGGTCATACAAGCGCTCTGCGTTCTCTATGCCCTTGTCGGTCTGAACCTGCAACTGAGCGTCGGCACTGGCATCAAGTTTCCATTCTTTGCGGTAGTCCTTATTGTCTTTGTCGTATTGCTGTCCAAGCCGCTGGATTTGTGCAGGCGTTAGCTTCAAGGCCAAGCGGGCAATGCCAGGCGACATTTGTTGTGCCAGCGGTGCCAGCGTTTCTTTGAACTCATCGACCAGCGCACAAATTTGCGGCCCCGTTATTTCATGGGGTGCGAGCGTCGCCATTTTTTGCAAAACATCCGCATAGACGGGCAGTTGCTGCTGTCGGTGCCACTGGTGCAAAGCCTGTAAATCTGTACGCAGCAGCTTGTCTTGCTCTGAGTTGAGGTCTAGATGGGGATTGACCCATGTGAATATCAACAAACTGGGTGCTTGGTTGTAACCAGTCACCACCAAGCTGCAAGCACTCAGGCTTGCCAACAAGCCCAAAGCCAAGAGTTTGAGGCACAGACCGAAGCGGGTTGGAAGCTGATTGATAATCTGAGCAACACGAGGAAGCAAGTTCATGGCATTTGTTGATGTGGTGGTCATGGCAGCGGGCAAGGGCACCCGCATGAAGAGCAGTATGCCCAAAGTTTTACACCGTTTGGGTGGAAGGGCTTTGTTGCAGCACGTGATTGACACCGCTGGGCAACTCCAAGCCAGAAGAGTGGTGGTCATCACCGGCCATGGTGCAGAGCAAGTTGAAGCGACCTTGGTCCATAACGACCATGTGCAATGTGTGCGCCAAATGCCGCAATTGGGCACAGGACACGCCATGCAACAAGCGGTGCCCGTGTTGGTTGATGATGGTGTGACCTTGGTCTTGTCCGGCGATGTGCCTTTGATTCAAGCCGATACCTTGAGCGCCTTGCTGGCAATGTGTGACGGTCAGCATTTGGCCTTGCTCACCCTCCAAACCCCCACCCCCACGGGCTACGGCCGCTTGTTGCGCAACCCTCAGGCGCAAGTGCAGGCCATCGTGGAAGAAAAAGACGCCACACCCGAGCAACGGCAGATCCAAGAAATTTACAGCGGCATCATGGCCGTGCCCACCCGTTTGTTGCGTGCTTGGTTGGCGCGTTTGGACAACCATAACGCCCAACAAGAGTATTACCTCACCGACGTGGTGAAGTTCGCTGTGGCCGATGGTTGCCAAGTGCAGGCGTATTGCATCAGCGATGCGTGGCAGGTGGAAGGGGTGAACAACCCGGTGCAATTGGCCTCACTTGAATGTGCTTACCAGCATATGCAAGCACAGCGATTGATGCTCGATGGTGTGCGCTTGGCCGACCCTGCACGATTTGATTTGCGCGGCAGTCTCATCTGTGGCCAAGATGTAGAGATCGATGTGAACTGCGTGTTTGAAGGACACGTCAGCTTAGGCGATGGGGTTCGCATAGGCCCCAACTGCGTCATTGCCAATGCCAACATTGGTGCAGGTACTTTTGTTCAGGCGTTTAGCCATATCGATGGTGAACAACAGGGCGTGACCGTTGGCCAGGATGCCCGCATCGGCCCGTTTGCCCGTTTGCGACCTGGTGCGGATTTGGGCGACGAGGTCCATATTGGCAACTTCGTCGAGGTGAAAAATTCCACCCTGGCCAAAGGCTCAAAAGCCAACCACTTGGCGTATTTGGGCGACGCCACCGTGGGTGAGCGTGTCAACTATGGTGCAGGCAGCATTACTGCCAACTATGACGGTGCCCACAAACACCGCACCGTCATCGAGGCCGATGTGCATGTGGGCAGCAACAGCGTGTTGGTGGCTCCGGTCACCTTGGGCGCTGGTGGCACGATTGGCGGCGGATCGACCATCACCAAGGACACACCTGCTGGCGCACTCACGGTGGCGCGTGGCAAACAAACCAGCATTGCCAATTGGCAGCGCCCGACCAAAACAAAACAATAAAGGACAGTCTTCATGTGCGGCATCGTCGGCGCGGTTTCCACGCGCAACATCGTTCCTGTTCTTGTGCAAGGCTTGCAGCGTTTGGAATACCGCGGCTATGACTCCTGCGGCGTGGCGGTCAACAGCGACATAGCGCAAATGGGTCAAGCGCCTGGCTTGCAACGTGCTCGCAGCACCGCACGGGTGGCCGAGTTGGTGGCGCAAGTCAACGACGACAGCAATGGCTTGCAAGGCTTGACCGGCATTGCCCACACCCGCTGGGCGACGCATGGCGCACCTGCGGTGCACAACGCACATCCGCACTTCAGCCGCGACCGCATTGCCTTGGTTCACAACGGCATCATTGAAAACCACGAAGAACTTCGTGCAGCATTGCAAGCCAAGGGCTACGTTTTTGTCAGCCAAACCGACACCGAGGTGATGGCGCACCTCATCGACTCGCTGTTCCAAGGCGATGTACTTCAAGCGGTGTTTGAGGCTACCCAACAATTGCACGGCGCATACGCCATTGCTGTCATGGCCAAGGACGAGCCGCACCGTGTCATTGGCGCACGTGCTGGCTCACCGCTTATTTTTGGCAAAGGCGAAGGCCAAAACTTTTTGGCCAGCGACGCCATGGCTTTGGCGGGGGTGACCAACCAAATCTTGTACTTGGCTGAAGGAGATGTGGTCGATATGCAGTTGGACACTTTCCAAGTATTCGATGCCCAACACCAACCAGTGCAACGTGAGGTGCTGACAGTCAACGCCCACAGCGGTGCGGCCGAGTTGGGGCCTTACAGCCACTACATGCAAAAAGAAATTTTCGAGCAACCGCGTGCTATTGCCGACACGCTCGAAGGCATTGAGGGCATCGTGGCCGACTTGTTCGACAACCCTGCTTCGGCCCAAGTGGGTCAAGCCGCCAAGGTGTTTGAACAGATAGATTCAGTGCTGATCTTGGCTTGCGGCACCAGTTACTACAGCGGCTGCGTGGCCAAGTATTGGTTGGAGGGCATTGCGCACATCCCTTGCCAAGTGGAAGTGGCCAGCGAATACCGCTACCGCACCACGGTACCCAACCCGCGCAGCTTGGTGGTCACCATCAGCCAATCGGGCGAAACCGCTGACACCTTGGCTGCACTGCGCCACGCCCAAAGCTTAGGTATGCAACACACCCTGACTGTTTGCAATGTGGCCACCTCGGCCATGGTGCGTGAATGCGACTTGGCTTACATCACCCGTGCGGGTGTGGAAATTGGTGTGGCCTCTACCAAAGCGTTCACCACGCAATTGGCTGGATTGTTCTTGCTCACCCTGGCACTGGCCAAGGCTAAAGGACGATTGAGTGCGGCTAATGAGGCGCAGCACCTCAAAGCCATGCGCCACTTGCCTGTGGCGCTGCAAAGCGTGTTGGCCTTGGAGCCGCAGCTCATTGCTTGGGCGCAAGACTTCGCCAGCAAAGAAAACGCTTTGTTCTTGGGCCGTGGCTTGCATTACCCCATTGCCCTGGAAGGCGCGTTGAAGCTCAAAGAGATCAGCTACATCCATGCCGAGGCCTACCCGGCTGGCGAGCTCAAACACGGCCCACTCGCCTTGGTGACCAGCGCCATGCCCGTGGTCACCGTGGCCCCCAACGATGCGCTGCTAGAAAAACTCAAAAGCAATTTGCAAGAAGTGCGCGCCCGAGGCGGTGTGCTGTATGTGCTGGCGGACGCCGACACCCGCATCGAATCGGGCGAGGGCTTGCATGTGATTCGCATGCCCGAGCACTATGGCGATTTGTCACCCTTGCTGCACGTGGTCCCCTTGCAATTGCTGGCGTATCACACCGCTTGTGCGAGGGGAACCGATGTGGACAAGCCGCGCAACCTCGCCAAGAGTGTCACGGTGGAGTGAGTAGGCTTAAGCGAAGAAGACTGCGTAAGCAGCCCAAGCGGCACCCACCCACAAACCCAGGATGATGAGCAAACCCATCCAACTTCTTGGTTTTTGCTGGTCTTGACGAAACCAATCATCGGCTTGGTTTCTGCATTCCATCAGCACCTGCTCAGGGATGATTTTCAGCAGCAGCCAAATGCCCAAGGGCACAATGATTAAATCATCCAAGTAACCCAAGACAGGTATGAAGTCGGGGATGAGGTCAATGGGACTCAGCGCATAGGCAGTCAGTATGGCGGCCAAAGCGCGGGCCAGCCAAGGGGTATGTGGGTGCCTAAGCACAAACCACAGCGTCATCACATCGCGCTTTAAGCTTTTCGCCCAAGCTTTGATGCGGTTTGTCAGCAAAGAGACCATGGGGAATTATCGCCATGCTTGTCCTCCGTGGAAACTTTGGCGTAAGTACTGCTGGTTCTAATGTCTGTATGAGCACCTTGACCACGACCTCTACCTCCCGCATGCCCACTTGGTTCATCCCGCACGGCGGCGGCCCATGCTTCTTCATGGACTGGAACCCCATCGACGCCTGGGACCGCATGGCGCATTATTTGAAAACCGCGGCCAGTACCTTGCCGCGTCAGCCCAAGGCGATTGTGTTGGTGTCTGCGCATTGGCTGGAACCCCACATCGCTGTCACCAGCGGCGCACATCCTGAGTTGATTTACGACTACCACGGCTTTCCGCCACACACCTACGAACTGAAATACCCCGCACCCGGTGCCCCTGCCTTGGCAGCACGAATTGTCGATTTATTGCAAGCAGAAGGCATTCCTGCGCAACAAGACGACAAGCGTGGTTTTGACCATGGCGTGTTCATACCTATGAAGTTGATGTTTCCTGATGCGGATATTCCTGTTGTTCAACTGTCCTTACATAGCTCGTTGGATCCCGAACATCACCTCCACACAGGCCGCGCACTGCAAGCGCTGCGCGACGAGGATGTGCTCATCATTGGCAGCGGCATGAGCTTTCACAATATGCGTGCCTATGGCAACCCACAGTACGCCCCCATCTCCGACGAGTTTGACAATTGGCTCACCCAAGCGGTGCAAGCCGAACCCCAAGAGCGAGATAAATGGTTAGCGAAGTGGGAGAAAGCGCCTAGAGCGCGTGACTGTCATCCGCCCCGTGCGGAAGAACATTTGTTGCCCTTGATGACCGTGGCAGGTGCTGCAGGAAACTCCGTGGGCCGCAAAGTGTTTTCCGACCGCGTGATGGAAACCACGCTGTCAGCCTTCGCCTTCAGTGACTGAACACTTCCTCTACCAGAGCTTCACCCTTTAAAAGTGGCTTGACCAATATCGCATAGGTGTCAGCATCAAAGCTTGCGTTGTCCGTGTCTTGCGGCGACTGCGTCGCCATGCCTTTGGAACACCAAGTCCCCAGATAGGACCAGTTGAGGACGCGGTGTTTTTGCACCCAGTCGCCGGCTTGCTCCACCACATCGATGGCCGTGGCGTAAGGCCACACATGCACTTGCAGTTGCTGCAAGGCGGTACGCAACCGTTCGTCATGGCCCGCCCGTGGCTCTTTGCCTATACATACCCCATCGCATTGGCGAAGTTGCAAACCAAAGCAACCACGGGCTGTGGTTTTCTCCAAACCCAGTGTCGCCAAACACAATTTGTGCTGTAAAGCCAAGCTTCTCAGTTTCTCCTGTGCTGCATGGCGGGAAGAAAACAAGCCATACACATGAGGCGTTTGTCCTAGCGCTACCGATGCGCTGCTGACAAGTTCGTTGCCAAGCCCTTCAGCTATTTCGCGGAGTCGCCAAGAGTGCAGGTGCTTGGTACGCCGCAGCCGCTGATTGAACAAAGGTTGGCGGGTTTTGATGAGACGTGACTCTAAAAGCAAAGCCCCCATTTCACCGGCGGTGGGCAAACACTCAATGCGCCGCGTTTGCGCCAACATACGCGCCTCATCAGGCTGGCGAAAGTGGGA
>CAMDKR010000099.1 GCA_945901225.1 Bordetella parapertussis
TTGGCGCATATTCAGCTGTGGGGCAAGCTCTCCAAAGATTTGTCAGACCGCGACGAGCTTCACCAGGAATTTCGTGAAGACAGTTTGGTGGCTTGCCAACTCGCTGAAGGATCGGCGACCCTGCATACCGATTTTCAAATCGACCCCAATGGTTGCTCGCGCATGTTGTTACGTGTGGGCCAACTCACCCAGCGGCGCTTGGGTCGCTTGGTGCAGCGCTTGCTAGAGATAGAGACTTACCGCATGATGGCTTTGCTGGGCTTGCCGATTGCCCGCAGTGCGGTACCCGCCTTGGCCGCGGCCGAGCAAGAGTTGGCCGATTTGGCGCAAGCCATTCGCAGCGCCAGCCATGACCAAGAAGCCCAACTGTTAGACCGCTTGACGCGCTTGGCAGGGCAGGTTGAAGGTTTGTATGCATCGCAGCATTCGCGTTTTTCCGCCAGCAAGGCTTACTTCGAGTTGGTGGACAGACGCATCAAAGACATACGCGAATCACGTTTGCCAGGCTTTCAATCGGTGGGCGAGTTCATGGAGCGGCGCTTAAGCCCTGCACGCAGCACCTGCGACTGGGTGGCCAAACGCCAAACTGCCTTGTCTGAACGCGTCTCGCGCATGAGCAATTTGTTGCGAACCCGCGTGGATTTCCAGCAAGAGCAAAGCAGCCAAGCCTTGCTCACCGCGATGAACAAACGCCAAGGCATGCAATTGAAATTGCAAACCACGGTCGAGGGTTTGTCGGTGGCGGCCATCACTTATTACATCGCCGGCTTGGTGCATTACATGGCCGAAGGTTTACAAGCCAAGGGCTTGATTGCGGACCCCGCGATGGCCACCGCTGTGGCCGTGCCGTTCATTGCTTTGGCGATTTGGTGGATCACCCGTCGTTTGCATTACAAAGTTCTTAAAACAGATAAACCATGACCTTTAACTATTCCAATCCCTACACCAGCACCCGTTTACCGGTTTTCGCCCGCAACATCGTTTCCACCTCTCACCCCTTGGCCGCCCAAGCGGGTTTGCGCATCTTGTGGCAAGGCGGTAATGCGGTGGACGCCGCCATTGCCGCAGCGGCGGTGCTGACCATCGTCGAGCCTGTCAGCTGTGGTTTGGGGTCGGACGCGTTTTGCATTTTGTGGGACGGTAAAGCGCTGCATGGCTTGAACGCCTCAGGCCGTGCGCCGCAAGCGTGGACGCCAGACTACTTTCAAAAGAAATACGGCCCTGATGCGATGCAGCCACCCAAGCGCGGCATTGATTCCGTCACCGTACCGGGTGCGGTGGCAAGTTGGGTGGCCATGAGCGAGCGTTTTGGCAAACTGCCTTTTGCCGATTTGATGCAGTCGGCCATTGAGATCGCCGAGCGTGGCTATTTGCTGAGCGTGGTGGTGCAAGAAAAATGGGCCGCGCCGGTGGAGGAGTTGCGCATTCAACCCGGATTCACCGAGCATTTTTTGCCCAAGGGCCGTGCGCCGCAGGTCGGCGAGTTGTTCCAGTTTCCGGCGGCTGCGCGGGGCTTGCGTGCCATTGCTAACACCAAGGGACAAGCGTTTTACGGCGGTGAAATCGCCCATGCGTTGGAGAAGTTTTCCAACGCCCACGGCGGCAGTTTGAAATCCAGCGACTTTGCGGCTTACACAGCCGATTGGGTCACGCCTATTTCGCAAAACTACCGTGGCCACACCTTGCATGAAATTCCACCGAATGGCCAAGGCATCGCGGCGCTCATCAGCTTGGGTATTTTGGGCAACTTCGATTTGGCCGCGTTGGCGCTGGACGGTGTGGATTCACAGCACTTGCAAATTGAGGCGATGAAGCTGGCGTTTGCTGATGTTTACCGCTATGTGGCCGATGAGGCCAGCATGGAAGTCACCGCTCAGCAGATGTTGGACCCGTCTTACTTGAAGCAACGTGCGGCTTTGATTGACATGAAAAAGGCGCAAGACTTCAAAGCCGGCAACCCTGCCAAGGGCGGCACGATTTACCTCACCGCCACGGATGAAAACGGCATGATGGTCAGCTTCATCCAAAGCAATTACATGGGCTTTGGCTCGGGCTGTGTCGAGCCAGCGTTTGGCATCAGCTTGCAAAACCGAGGGCACGCTTTCGCGGTTCGCACTGGTGGTTTGAACCCTGCCAATTTGGTCGCCCCAGGCAAGCGACCTTTCCACACCATCATTCCGGCTTTTCTCACCAAAGACGGTCAGCCGGTGATGAGTTATGGCGTGATGGGTGCCAATATGCAACCCCAAGGCCATGTGCAAACCTTGGTGCGCATGTTGGACTACCAACAAAACCCGCAAACCGCATGTGATGCGCCGCGTTGGCGCTACAACGATGGCTTGGTCATCAACGTCGAATCGGCCATGGACCCACACACAGTCAAAGGCTTGCAGGCTTTGGGCCACCAAATGGAAGTCATCAATGACAGCTACCAAGACTTTGGCTCAGGCCAGTTCATTTGGCGCATGGGCGACCCCAAAGTACAAGGCTATGTGGCGGCCAGCGATTCCCGCCGCGATGGGTTGGTGGCAGGTTTTTAAACTGTGAACACTGCTTCGCAGGTGGTTCAACCCCGCCTGTCTCCTCATGCCATGGGTTTGTTGTTGGCGCTGGCCGGTGCCATCACCTTCAGCGGCAAGGCCATCATCGTCAAGCTGTCGTACCGCTATGGCGTGGATGCGGTCAGCGTCATCATGGTGCGCATGCTGTGGTCGCTGCCGATGTTTGTGGCGCTGGCATGGTGGGCCTCGCGCAGCACCCATGCCCAAGCCAACCCTTTGCAGTGGCGCGATGCACCCATCATCATCGCCTTGGGTGTGCTGGGTTATTACTTGGCCAGCTTTTTAGATTTTTTAGGTTTGCAGTACATCAGTGCGAGCTTAGAGCGCTTGATTTTGTATTTGAACCCCACCTTGGTGCTTCTTTTGAGCGCATTGATTTACAAGCACCGCATACGACCTTTGCGGGCTGTGGCCATGGCCATCAGCTACGCCGGTGTGCTGCTGGTGTTTGGCCATGAGGTGAGTTTGGCCGGCCCTGACGCCGTCAAGGGCAGTCTGTTTGTGCTGGCCAGTGCGCTGAGTTACGCTTTGTATTTGATGTTCAGCGGGGAAGTGGTCAAGCGCATAGGCTCGATGCGTTTGGTTGGTTGGGCCTCGTCGGTGGCCTGTGTATGTTGTTTGGCACAATTTGCCTTGCTGCGGCCACTCGATACCGTGATACCTGTGGAAGTGTGGTGGTGGGGTTTGCTCAACGCCACTGCCTGCACCGTGGCGCCGGTGTTGATGGTGATGCTGGCGATCGAGCGCATAGGCGCGGCACTCACCGCGCAAACAGGTATGGTGGGGCCCTTGTCCACCCTGCTGTTGGGTGTGTGGGTGTTGGGCGAGCCGTTCAATGCATGGATTGGGCTGGGTACGGTGTTGGTGCTCAGCGGTGTGTACTTAGCTTCTAGATATGGAGACAAATAATGGATTTAGGAATCAAAGATAAATGGGCCTTGGTGGGTGGCGCCAGCAAAGGACTGGGCTTGGGCTGCGCCACTGCGTTGGCGCAAGCGGGTGTGCATGTGGTGATGGTGTCGCGTGGCGCTGAAGCCTTGGAAGCCTCGGCTGCCAAGTTGCGTGCCTTGGGTGTGACGGTACTCACCGTCGCGCAAGACATCACCACCGAAGCAGGTCGTGCGGCGATTTGGTCGGTGGCTGGAGGACCTGGCAAAAACTATGACATCGTTATCACCAATGCAGGTGGCCCACCCCCTGGCGACTTTCGTGAGTGGGACCGCGAGGCGTGGATCAAAGCGGTGGACGGCAATATGCTCACGCCCATCGAGCTCATCAAAGCCACGGTAGATGGCATGGCCTCACGCGGTTTTGGCCGCATCGTCAACATCACCTCCAGCGCGGTGAAAGCACCCATCGATATTTTGGGTTTGTCCAACGGCGCTCGCAGCGGCTTGACGGGTTTTGTGGCGGGTCTGTCACGCACCACGGCTTTGGCGGGAAATAACGTCACCATCAACAACCTCTTGCCCGGGGCGTTTGACACCGACCGATTGAAAACCACCTTGGCAGGTGCGGCCAGCAAAACCGGTCAAAGCATTGAAGCTTTGGCTGAAGCCCGCAAAAAAATGGCACCTGCCCAGCGTTTTGGTCACCCCGATGAGTTTGGCCAAACCTGCGCTTTCTTGTGCAGCCAACATGCTGGCTTTATTACCGGTCAAAACATTTTGATCGACGGCGGCGCTTACCCTGGTTCACATTGAACGTCATTGCGAGCGAAGCGAAGCAATCTCGTGCTGTAGATTGCTTCAGCCCTACGGGCTTCGCAATGACAACTCGTTATTACGAAGTCTTGGGTACTTGGCGTGACGACACCACAATGCCGCCCGCAATCAACACAAACGCCACACCATGGTAAATGTGCGGCGCGTCGCCCAGCAACACGGTGGACATCACCGCGGCGAACAAGGGCGTGAGGTTGGAAAAAAACCCTGCAATATTGGGCCCTACCCGCTGAATACCCAAACCCCAGCTGCGGTAAGCCAGCAAGGCTGGTCCCAGCGCCACATAGACAAGCGCCGCAGCCAGAGGCCAACCCCATTCAATGTGTGGATTGCTGCTGTAATGCCATTCCAAGGCGGTTGACAGGCCGCACCACAGCAAGCCAAACACCATTTGCGCCATTAAAAAATTTACCCAGTTGCCACGAATATCGGGCGGGTCTTTGGGCAGCGACAGCAGCCAGCTGTACAGCGCCCAACACAGCACCGCGATCAACACATACACGTCGCCAATCACCAATTCCACCCGCAGCAAGGTTTGCCAGTCGCCTCGCCCAAGTACGCACAGCACACCGGCGATGGACATGACCGCCCCCAACAATTGCCTGGGTGTGATGCGCTGCTTGAACCACAAGGCGCCCATGGCCAGCATGAACACCGGCACGCTGGAGGCCACCAAGGTGACATTGATGGGGGTGGAGGTGTGCAGCGCTAAATATTGAAAGCTGTTGTAGCAACCCACACCCAACAAACTGAGCACAGCGTAGCGCCGCCAATGTGGCCACAGCGAGCTGCTGGGCAACAGCAGTCGCCAGCCCCACGGCAAGAGCAGCAAAAAAGCCAGCAGCCAGCGGAAAAAATTCAAGGTGATGGGTGGCACCATGTCGGCTACCACCCTGCCCAAAATCGAGTTACCCGCCCACATCAAAGGTGGCAATACCAATAGACCAATGGTGGCGGGCGTGAGCAAAGACGCTGGGGCGGGGGTGTTGTCAGACATGCGGGTGACACTCTAACCCACAGCCCGTCGATTTCATGGCAGGATGTGGGTTTTCTTTTTGCATTAGTCCCTAGGAGATCATCATGAGCAAAGCCATTCATTTCAATAAACCCGGGGGCCCTGAAGAAATGCACCTCGTCGATGTGACGGTGGGCGAGCCCGGCCCCGGCGAAATCCGCATACGCCACAAAGCCGTGGGTTTGAACTTTATTGACGTTTACCACCGCACTGGCTTGTATCCCCTTGAGATGCCCCATGGCCTGGGCATGGAAGCCTCGGGCGTGGTCGAAGCCGTGGGTGCAGGCGTGACGCATTTGAAGGCCGGCGACCGTGCCGCCTACGCCAGCGCCCCTCCAGGAAGCTATTGCGAAGCGCGGGTGATGCCCGCCAAAAACGTCTGCAAATTGCCTGACAACATCGATTTCGAGACGGGTGCGGCCATGATGCTCAAAGGTTTGACGGTGCAGTATTTGCTCAAGCGCACCATGCCCCAAGCTGGTTTGCAAGCCGGTGACCCTATCTTGTTCCATGCGGCAGCTGGCGGCGTTGGCCTGATTGCTTGCCAATGGGCCAAAGCCTTGGGCTACCAACTCATTGGTACCGCTGGCAGCGATGAAAAATGCGCTTTGGCCAAGGCCAACGGTGCCGCCCATGTCATCAACTACGCCAAAGAAGATTTTGAAGCACGTGTGAAGGACATCACCGGCGGCAAAGGCGTGAAAGTGGTTTACGACTCGGTGGGCAAAGACACTTGGGAGAAGTCGCTCAATTGCTTATCGCCGTTTGGCTTGATGGCGAGTTTTGGCAATGCCTCAGGACCGGTCGCGCCTTTTGCGCCCGGCATCTTGGGTGGCAAGGGTTCCATTTATGTGACCCGTCAAACCTTGTT
>CAMDKR010000100.1 GCA_945901225.1 Bordetella parapertussis
ATCTACAAAGACATGGGCAATGGCGTGGCGACTGCAGGCATTGAGTACTACCTGCCGCTGTTTTTTGAAGAGACCGCCACGGTATTTGATTACTTGGGTGAGGCCTCGGTGGTGGTGCTTCATGGTGACCTTGAACCTGTGTTGCAAAGCTTTTCGCAAGATGCCCAAGAGCGTTTTCGCTTGGCGCAAGGCGACCCCGAACGCCCTGTGCTGTCACCCTCACATTTGTTTTTGAACACCGAGCAGTTTTTTACGCGGGTCAATCAACATCCTCAATTAGCGCTGCGTTCCACTCAGACTTCTGCTGATTTGGATTGGGTGACTACCCTTCCCGACCTCACGGTCGAGCGAGGTTCTGACACGCCCTTGATTCGCTTGAAAGCTCGCCAAACCGACAGTGGTCAACGTGTCTTGGTGTTGGCCGAAAGCGATGGGCGGCGTGAAAGCCTGTTGGATTTTTTACGCGCCAACGGTTTGAGCACACCAAGTTTTGACACCCTCGAGGAATTCGTCCAAAGCACTGAGGCTTTTGGCATCGCCACCAGCAGTTTGCACACCGGCTTTGCATGGACTGACGTTGGCATCGATCTGGTGACCGAAACCGAGCTGTTTGCTGCCAGCCCCAGTGTGCGCCGTCGCCGCAAGCAAGAAGCGGTGAGTGACGTCGAATCACTGATCAAAGATTTATCTGAATTGCAAGTGGGCGACCCCGTGGTGCACAGCGCCCACGGCATCGGTCGCTACCGAGGCCTGGTTAACATGGACATGGGCCAAGGCGTGGATGACCAAGGCCAACCCTTGTTGCAAGAGTTTTTGCATTTGGAATACGCTGACGAAGCGACTTTGTATGTGCCGGTCAGCCAGTTGCACCTGATCAGCCGCTACAGCGGTGTGAGCCCCGATGAAGCACCGCTGCATCGCTTGGGTTCAGGCCAATGGGACAAGGCCAAGCGCCGTGCCGCCGAGCAAATCCGAGACGCCGCGGCTGAGTTGCTCAATATCTATGCGCGGCGTGCTGCGCGACAGGGCCACCCGTTTCGCTACACACCACAAGACTACGAGGTGTTTGCCAACGACTTTGGCTTTGAAGAAACCGCCGACCAACGAGGCGCAATCCACGCTGTCATTCAAGACATGATCAGCCCCCGCCCCATGGACCGCCTTATTTGTGGCGATGTGGGTTTTGGCAAAACCGAGGTGGCGTTGCGTGCCGCGTTTATTGCGGTGATGGGTGGCAAGCAAGTCGCCATCTTGGCACCCACCACCTTGCTGGCAGAACAACATTTTCAAACCCTGACCGACCGCTTTGCCAAATGGCCGGTGAAGATTGCCGAGATGAGCCGTTTTCGCTCGCCCAAGGAGATCAAAGCTGCCATGCTGGGTTTGGAAGAAGGCTCAATTGACATCGTGGTGGGCACGCACAAGCTCATCAGCGACACGGTCAAGTTCAAGGACCTAGGCTTGTTGGTCATTGATGAGGAACACCGTTTTGGTGTTCGCCATAAAGAGGCCATCAAAGCCATGCGAGCCGAGGTGGATGTGCTGACCCTCACCGCTACGCCCATCCCTCGTACTTTGGGCATGGCCTTGGAGGGTCTGCGCGACTTGAGCGTGATTGCCACCGCGCCGCAACGGCGCTTGGCCATCAAAACCTTTGTGCGAACCGAAGACAACGGTGTCATTCGGGAAGCGGTGTTGCGTGAATTGAAGCGTGGCGGCCAGTGCTACTTTTTGCACAACGAAGTCGAGACCATCCAAAATCGCAAAGAGCGTTTGCAAGAGCTGATTCCTGAAGCGCGTATTGCAGTGGCCCATGGGCAAATGCCCGAGAGAGAGTTGGAAAAAGTCATGCGTGACTTCGTTGCACAGCGTTTCAATATTTTGCTGTGCTCAACCATCATCGAAACCGGCATCGATGTGCCCACCGCCAACACGATTTTGATGAGCCGCGCCGACAAATTTGGCTTGGCGCAACTGCACCAGTTGCGTGGCCGCGTGGGTCGCAGCCATCACCAAGCCTATGCCTATTTGCTGGTACCCGATTTGCAGGGCCTCAGCAAAAACGCCACCCAAAGGCTGGACGCCATTCAGCAAATGGAAGAGCTGGGTTCGGGCTTTTACTTGGCCATGCATGACTTGGAAATTCGCGGTGCGGGCGAAGTGCTGGGCGAAAACCAAAGCGGTAATATGCTGGAGGTAGGTTTTCAGCTCTACAACGAAATGCTCTCCGAGGCCGTCAGGGCGCTGAAAAACGGCGAAGAACCCGATTTGCTCAGCCCTTTGCAAGCCACCACCGAAATCAATTTGCACGCTCCTGCACTCTTGCCCGACGACTATTGCGGCGATGTGCATCTGCGGCTGTCTTTTTACAAAAAACTTGCAACCGCCAAAAACCAAGACCAAGTGGACGCCTTGCTTGAAGAGTTGGTTGACCGTTTTGGCAAGTTGCCTGCCCAAGCCCAAACCCTGATCGACACGCACAGACTGCGGGTGTTGGCCAAGCCCTATGGCGTGGCCAAGGTGGACGCAGCGCCGGGCGTCATCCTCATCAGCTTCAAACCGCACGCCCCGATTGACGGTATGCGCATCATTCAATTGGTGCAAAAAAACAAACATATCAAGCTGGCGGGTAACGACAAACTGCGCATTGAGCGTGCCTTGCCCGAGGTGAAAGACCGTGCGCAGATGGTCAGGGATATTTTGCGTTCCTTAGGCGAACCGGTCGCACCTGCCAAAGCAGTGGTGGCTTCGTGAGCCCAAGCCAGTTATCAGCGAAGGAGCACGCACCTGGGCTTTGGCTCAGGGACTTGAGCTTGCCCTTGCGTTGGCAGGACTTCAAGTTGATCGCCTTTGACATGGACTCCACCCTGATCAACATCGAGTGCATTGACGAGGTGGCTGATGCTGCAGGGCGCAAAGCCGAGGTCGCCGCCATCACCGAGGCCGCCATGCGGGGCGAGATTGCTGACTACAAGGAAAGTCTGCGCCAAAGAGTGACCCTGCTACGCGGTGTGCCTGTGACGGCGCTGACGCAGGTCTATGAGGAACGGCTTCGTCTGAACCCTGGCGCCCAAACCTTGGTGCAAGCCTGCCAACAGGCGGGATTGAAAACGCTTCTGGTCAGCGGCGGCTTCACCTTTTTCACCGACCGTGTGCGGGACTTGCTGCATATGGATTTCACCCGCAGCAATGTGTTTGAAATCGAAAACAGTCAACTGACGGGACGCATGGTTGACCAAGCATGGGGCGACATCTGCGATGGCGAAGAAAAGCGCCGCATGGTACTGGCCACCTGTGATGCTTTAGGTATATCTGCCCAGCAAGCCATCGCCATGGGAGACGGCGCGAACGACCTGCCCATGATGTCGGTGGCGGGGTTGTCGGTGGCTTATTACGCCAAGCCCAAAGTGCGTGAGGCCGCCCATGTGGCGATTGAGCAAGGTGGTTTAGACCGCTTGCTGGAATTGTTCGCCTGATTTAATTGGGATCTGACCCCAATTAACGGCCTTCGGCCTCGCGATGACGCTATCTGAGCGCGGCGTAAATGGCTTGGGCAAGCTCAGGGGAAATGCCCTCGACGGTACACAGGTCCTGCACACTGGCGTCGGCCACACCGCGCACACCGCCAAAGCGTTGCAACAACTTGGCTCGCTTCTTTGGCCCTACACCAGGGATGTCCTCCAAGCTGCTGCCCCCTGTGCGTACCTTGGCTCGCTTGGCTCGCATGCCGGTGATGGCAAAACGGTGCGCCTCGTCGCGGATTTGCGCCACCAACATCAGCGCCGCCGAATCCGCTGGCAAGCTGAGCTTGGGTCGCTCGTCGGCAAACACCAGTTCTTCCAAGCCGACCTTGCGGCCCTCGCCTTTTTCCACGCCCACCAATCGCGACACATCCAAATCCAGCGCCACAAACACTTCACGGGCCATGCTGATTTGGCCTTTGCCGCCGTCAATCAGCACCAAGTCGGGAAACTTGGCTTCACCCAAACGAACGGCTTCAGCCAGCTTGCTGTAGCGGCGCGTCAGCACTTGGCGCATGGCAGCGTAATCGTCGCCACCGGTGATGCCGTCAATGTTGTAGCGGCGGTATTCACTGGCCTGCATTTTGTGGTGGTGAAACACCACGCAGGAGGCTTGCGTGGCCTCGCCCGCCGTATGTGAAATATCAAAACACTCGATACGCAGGCTGTCCAAGTCTTCCACCGCCATGTCCAGCGCATCTACCAAGGAACGGGTACGTGACTGCTGCGAGCCTTCCTCGGCCAGCAAGCGAGCCAGCTTCAAGGCAGCGTTATGCTGCGCCATCTCCAGCCACACCTTGCGCTGCTCACGGGGTTGGTGGATGACATGCAATTTCACGCCAGTCTGCGCAGTCAAGGCAGCCACTAACTCTTTGTCCACCGCATGGTTGGTGATCAGCGTGGGAGGGAGTGGCACTTCCACATAGTGCTGCCCTAAAAACGCCTCGAGCACCTCCACAGGTTCTGCACCCTCGGCATGGGTGGGAAAGTAAGGGCTGTCGCCCAAATGGCGACCACCACGCACCATGGCCAAATTGACGCAAGCTTTGCCCCCTTGCACCACCACCGCCAAGATGTCCACGTCGCGGTCGTCCACCGTGTCCACCGCTTGCTGGTGCAGCACCTTGGACAAGGCGCTGATTTGGTTGCGTACCTCGGCAGCTTGTTCAAACTCTAAGCGTTCAGCGTAGGCCAACATGCGCTTTTCCAGCGACTGCATCACGTCTTGGGTGTGGCCTTGCAGCAGTTCACAGGCGCTTTGCACATCGCGCTGATAGTCCTCCAGACTGACCATGCCCACGCAGGGTGCCGAGCAGCGCTTGATCTGGTGCAGCAAACAGGGGCGATGGCGGTTGCGAAACACCGTGTCCTCGCAAGTGCGCAAGCGAAACACTTTTTGAATCAACTGAATGGCTTCACGCACCGCCCAAACGCTCGGGTAAGGGCCAAAGTAATCGTGGTGCTTGTCCACTGCACCACGGTAGTACACCACCCGGGGCGCAGCTTTGGGATGCGGATGACCCAAAGCATCGGGGGCGCCTTGTTGCGCACGGGTGATTTTCAAATAGGGGTAACTTTTGTCATCGCGAAACAAAATGTTGTAGCGCGGCTTGAGGCTCTTGATGAGGTTGTTTTCCAGCAGCAAGGCCTCGGCCTCGGAGCGCACCACCGTGGTCTCCAGACGGGCAATCTTGCCGACCATATGGCCGATACGCGTGCCGCCATGGCTTTTTTGAAAATAGCTGCTGACCCGTTTTTTAAGGTGGTTGGCCTTGCCCACATACAAGACCTGTCCCTCGGCGTCGTAATACCGGTAGACCCCGGGCAAAGGGGGCAAGGCAGCCACCTGCGACAACAGCTCGGGATCGAAGGCTTCGGGTTCGGTCACAACGCTATGGCAACAGAAACCTCGCCCAAGCCGGGAAACTGTGCAGCCAGTTGCTGGCCTTGCTCAACCGGCACGGGCACCACACAGGTCCCCGTGATGACCACCTCGCCTTGGCGCAGGCACGTGCCATGGCTGAGCAGCTCGTTGGCCAGCCAGGTGAGCGCCACACGGGGGTCGCCCAGTGCGTTAGAGCCTTTGCCAAGCGCCACCACCTCGCCGCCACAGCTGACCTGCACCGCTTGGGCGGCCAGGTCCACGCTGCGCCAGTCGGTCGTCACAGCGGACCCGAGCACCATGTAGCTGGCACACGCAAAGTCGGCAATCAGCTGCGCTTCACCTGCGGTGACAAAGTCTTGGTAACGGGAGTTGGGGATTTCAATTGCCAGATGCAGTTCAGCCACCTGCGCCATGACCTGCTGAACGGTCAGAGGCGCATCGCCCACAGCCAGCACATCAGCACCCATGCGAAAAGCAAATTCGGCTTCGATCACATGCATGACATTGCCAAGCATGGAAACCGTTGCGCCATCGGCCAAGCAACGCGAGGCCAGCAAACGTCCAGCCAAGGGGCCGCTGACACCAATATGTGCTTGGCCAGCCGTGCTGGTGGCCGCAATCTTCCAGCCTATGGCTTTGTCGCCCGTGGCTTCAAACAAGGCTTGCTGAACCGCGTAGCCCTCGCCTCGGGT
>CAMDKR010000101.1 GCA_945901225.1 Bordetella parapertussis
GTTTACCCAGAAATCGTTTTGCTCATCATGGCCTGTGTCATTGCCATGGTGGACTTGTGGGTGACCTCGCCTAAGCGAAACTTGACTTATGGCTTATCGATGCTGACTTTGGCCAGTGTGGCCATCATTCAAGCGCTTTATGCCAGTACTGGCACCACGCTGTACAGCTTTGGCAATATGGTGGTGTCGGACGCCATGGGCAATTGGCTCAAATGTTTTGCAACCTTGGCTGTGATGGTGACGCTGATTTACGGCAGACCCTATGTGGCTGATCGGCAAATGCTCAAAGGCGGGGAATGGTTCGTTCTCTCGCTGTTTGCTTTGCTGGGAATGTTCGTCATGATTTCTGGCAACAATTTCTTGGTCATTTATTTAGGCCTTGAGTTGCTCACCCTCTCCAGCTATGCCTTGGTGGCATTGCGCCGCGACGACGGCAATGCAACAGAAGCGGCCATGAAGTATTTTGTGTTGGGCGCTTTGGCCAGTGGCTTCTTACTTTATGGCTTGTCCATGCTCTACGGCGCAACAGGCAGCTTAGACCTTAACGCGGTCTTCACGGCAGTTGCAACTGGCCATGTGAAGCATCAGGTGCTGGTGTTGGGCGTGGTCTTTGTGGTCAGCGGCCTTGCCTTCAAGTTAGGTGCAGCACCTTTTCACATGTGGGTTCCCGATGTCTACCAAGGTGCACCGACCGCTGTGGCGCTGATGATTGGTGGCGCTCCCAAGTTGGCCGTGTTTGCCATGATGATGCGCTTGCTGGTCGATGGCTTGTTGCCCTTGGCCATTGACTGGCAACAAATGCTGATGGTGCTTGCTGTGGTCACACTGCTGATTGGAAACCTGTCTGCCATTGCGCAAACCAACTTCAAGCGCATGTTGGCTTTTTCAGCTATCGCACAAATGGGTTTTGTGCTCATCGGTATGTTGTCGGGTGTGGTGAATGGCAACACGCTTTCTGCAGCTAATGCCTATAGCTCGGCCATGTTCTACATGATCAGCTATGTCTTGACGACGCTGGGTGTGTTTGGTGTGATTTTGTTGCTGGCCCGTGAAGGCTTTGAGAGCGAGGAAATTTCAGACTTGGCAGGTCTTAACCAACGCAGTCCCTTGTTTGCCGGTGTGATGGCCATTTGTTTGTTCTCGCTGGCAGGTGTGCCACCACTGGTCGGGTTTTTTGCCAAGTTGTCGGTCATTCAGGCCTTGGTGGCCACGGCTCAACCTGTAGCGATAGGCTTGGCTATTTTTGCAGTCGCCATGTCATTGATTGGGGCTTTTTACTATCTGCGGGTTATCAAGGTCATGTACTTTGATCCGCCTTTGACTGCCACCACGGTATCTGCCGGTGCTGATGTTCGCTTTGTCTTGGCCCTGAATGGTGGTTTGGTTCTGGTGTTAGGTCTTTTGCCCGGTGGCCTGATGGCTTTGTGTGCCAATGCGGTAGTGCAAGCACTTGGAAGTTAAGTCTTTGACATAATGGTGTCATGAAAGTTCTCGATCTCCAATGCCAACACCACCATAGCTTTGAGGGCTGGTTTGGGTCTGAGGATGATTTTCAGTCGCAAAATGCCCGTTTATTGGTGGAGTGCCCTTTTTGCGGCGACCACCAGATCACCAAAATGCTGAGTGCCCCTAGGCTGAATTTGTCGGGTGCATCTCAATCGCACTCTCACTCTGACAACTCAACAAGGTCCGAACAAACAGATTCAAATGCGGTGACCACCACCACTTCTTCCTCGGCTGCTTTGATGCCCGTAGAGGCTCAACAAGCATGGATGCATATGGTTCAGCATGTGATTTCAAACACCGAAGATGTGGGGGGGCAGTTTGCTGAAGAGGCCCGCAAAATGCACTACGGCGAAACGCCTGAGCGAGCCATACGCGGGCAAGTGTCCCGCGAAGAAACCAGCGCCTTGCTGGAAGAAGGCATACAAGTCATGCCTTTGCCAATGCCAGCGGCTATCAAAGGCCCTGTTCAATAAAGCCCTACCTTTTCGGGAAGGGATTATTTATTTTTCAGCTTGCCGCGGGGCGCCACAAAGGTGACGGGCGGTGTAGGGCGGTCACCAGGAATAATGGGTTTAGCGGGAGAAGTGTCCTTTTTGGGTTTCTTAGACATCTTGTTGCTTTTTTGATCGCCTTTTGCCATGACTTACCCCTTTATGTTTTATTTGACTTCGGTGACAAATTCGCTGACAGGTCGGCGAATTTTTTTCAAAGTCTCTAACCAATCTTGACCTTTTGCACGGTAACCCAAAGGCATGAGGGCAACACTGCGCAAGCCTTTAGCGCCTAGCCCCAAGATATCGTCGACCGACTTGGGGTTAAAGCCTTCCATGGGTGTGCTGTCAACTTCTTCAAACGCAGCTGCAATCAGGGATGCACCCAGAGCAATATAAGCTTGCCGAGCCGCGTGTTCAAAGTTCACTTGAGCGTCGCGAGCAGGGTAGTTCTTCAACAGCATTTGGCGGTAGTTTTCCCAGCCCTCGTTGGTGCCGCCACGTTCTGCGTTGGTGAGGTCAAACATATGGTTGATGCGCTCGGGGGTGTAGGTGTTCCAAGCGGCGAACACCAGCAGGTGTGAGCCTTCGGTGATTTGCGCTTGGTTGTTTGCTGCGGCTTGAATTTGTGTGCGGATATCTTTGTTGGTGACCAAGATGATTTCAAAGGGTTGCAGGCCGCTGGAGGTTGGGGCCAAGCGAGCAGCTTCAATGATGCGATCTACTTTGTCTTGGGGGACGGCCTTGGAAGCGTCCATTTTTTTGGCTGCATAGCGCCATTGCATTTTGTCTAGAAGTAGGGACATCTTTTTTCCTTTGATGGCCATTATCGCCTTAGCCTCGGGCCAAGGTGACGCCACCGTCAACCACCAAGGTATGACCCACCACATAGTCGCTGGCATTGCTGGACAAATAGATGGCCGCAGCTGCCATGTCTTCGTCTTTGCCAATACGCTTTGCAGGAATGCTTTGCGCTGTGGCGTCACCATGGTCCCGCGCTTCGCGGTTCATCTCGGAAGCAAATGCGCCAGGTGCGATGGCGTTGACGCAAATGCCGTCTTTGATCATCTCTAACGACATGCGCTTGGTAAGGTGTATGACACCTGCTTTGCTGGCGGAATAGGAGTAGGTTTCCCATGGGTTGACCGAGATGCCGTCAATCGATGCGATGTTGATGACCTTGGCCATGTGCTTCTTGGCGGCAAGACGCAACATGGGCGCCAAAGCTTGGGTGAGGAAGAAGGGAGTTTTCATATTGAGGTCAACCACCTTGTCCCAACCACTTTCGGGAAACTCATCGAACGGCGCACCCCATGCAGCCCCAGCGTTGTTGACCAAAATATCTAAGTGCTTTTCTTTTTCGCTCAAGCGCTTGACCAGTTCTTGTATGCCTTCTTTGTGCGAGACATCCAAGGGCATGGAGATGCATGTGCCGAACGCGGAAAGTTCCTGCGCAGTAGCGTCGCAAACTGCCGCTTTGCGAGCGGTGATATAGACCTTCGCACCTTGGCACAACAAGCCTTTGGCGATCATGCGACCAATGCCACGGGAGCCACCAGTCACAAGTGCGACGCGGCCTTTGAGGAAAAAAAATTCTGTGGTGTTCATGTTATTTCCTGAAATGGGAATGGGTGTTGTCGAGCTTAAATCATTTGGATGATCAATTTTTTTCCGCAGGCGCTGACATCACACCTCCAGCAACTGCTGCGCCTTGTCCAACCAGATGGATAAGCTGTCGATCAACTCCGTTTGGCTAAAAGAGCAACTCTCTTCGGTGAACAAGGCGCTGGACTCCATCCTGTCTATCAGGCCCAGCCAAACGGTTTGGTAGCGCTCAGGCAAAGCGCCCAGCAACACCTCTTGGGCTCTGGCCAAGTGACAAAAGTCTCGGGTCTGCAAAGAACCATCGCGCAGTTGTTCCAAAGCGTGGTGCAGTTGGTCCAAGGCGGCGGTGAGTGGGGTCACGGCTTTCCCCAACTGTCCTTCAAACCCACCGCTTGATTGAACACCAGGTGCGTGGCCGAATGGTCCACCCGGTCCGCCACAAAGTAGCCCAAGCGCTCAAACTGAAATTTGTCATCGGGCATGGCCTTGCGCAATGAAGGCTCTACGATGGCCTGCACAACCTTGAGGCTGTGGGGGTTGAGGGCTTCCAAGAAATCTTTGCCGCCTGCATCGGGCTGCGGGTCGCTGAAGAGGCGGTCGTACAAACGCACCTCGGCTTTCACACCATCGGCCACGCCCACCCAGGTAATCACACCTTTGGCTTTGACGCTGTCAGACCCTGCCGTGCCGCTCTTGGTTTCAGGAAACACCTTGGCATGGACTTCGGTCACCGCGCCTTGGGCGTCTTTGCTGCAGCCTATGCACTCGACCACAAAGCCGCCTTTCAAACGCACCACTGCGCCAGGAGATAAACGCTTGTAGCCCTTGGGCGGCACTTCTTCAAAATCTTCGCGCTCAATCCACACCTCTTTGCCGATGGTGAATTGCCGCGCAGCAGGTTCGGGCTGGCCTTCGGGCGGGTGCGGCAAAGCGGGCAGGGTGCAGGGCTCCAAATGGCCAGCGCCAAATGCTTCGTCCCAATTGGTGAGCACCAGTTTGATGGGATCCAGCACCGCCATGGCGCGGTGGGCTTTGAGTTCCAAGTCTTCGCGTAAGCAGCCCTCTAAGGTGCTGTAGTCGATCCAGCTGTCCGATTTGGTCACGCCAATGCGGTCGGCAAACAGGCGAAGGCTCTCGGGCGTGTAGCCGCGGCGGCGCAGTCCCACGATGGTGGGCATGCGCGGATCGTCCCAACCGCTGACTTTGCCTTCGTTCACTAATTGCGCCAGCTTGCGTTTGCTGGTGATGACGTAGGTGAGGTTGAGGCGGGCAAATTCATACTGTTTGGGTGAGGGTGCAGCCAACAAGCCACCTTCGCAGAGGCGCTCCATCAGCCAGTCGTAAAACGGGCGCTGGTCCTCAAACTCCAGCGTGCAAATGCTGTGGGTGATTTGCTCCAGCGCATCTTCGATGGGATGTGCAAAGGTGTACATCGGGTAGATGCACCATTTGTCGCCGGTGTGGTGGTGGGTGGCGCGGCGGATGCGGTAGATGGCCGGGTCGCGCATATTGATGTTGGGCGAGGCCATGTCGATCTTGGCACGCAGCACAGCGGCACCGTCTACGAGCTTGCCGTCACGCATTTCACGAAAGCGGGCCAGGTTTTCGGCAGCGGTGCGGGAGCGAAACGGGCTGTTGATGCCGGGCTTGCCAAAGTCGCCACGGTTGTTGCGCATCTCTTCAGGTGTTTGCTCGTCCACATAGGCGTGACCCGCTTCAATCAAAGCCTCGGCGGCGCGGTACATGAAGTCGAAATAGTCGCTGGCTTGGTAGGGCGCGTCGTTGCCCGCTTGGCTCCAGCTGAAGCCCAGCCACTTCACCGCGTCGATGATGGCGTTGACGTATTCGGTATCTTCTTTTTCGGGGTTGGTGTCGTCAAAGCGCAAGTGGCACACGCCACCGTACTCTTTTGCCAGGCCAAAGTTGATGTAAATGCTTTTGGCGTGGCCCACATGCAAATAGCCATTGGGCTCGGGCGGAAAGCGGGTGCGGATCTTGGCAGTATCGGCTGCGCCTGCGGCATGGTGCGCCGCGTCCCCAGGGCTGCCCGCCCAGCGGCGGTTAGCGTAAGTGCCTTTGTCCAAATCGTTTTCGATGATCTGGCGCAGAAAGTTGCTGACTTTGTGTTCTTCGGGTGTGGCAGGGGAGGCGGGTTTGGTCATGCGGAGATTTTAGGGGGCGCCTTTGTGCAGTTAAAGCCACCCAAGCCACTCATGCCAAATCAAGTTTCCTAAAGAGCGTGAGGGCAGCAAAGTAAACCCGCCCGCAATCAGACAAGCGCTGACATACAGAGATTGCATGGTGATGCGGTGGGTGACGTAGTCTTTTCTGGCGATGGCACGAAAAGCGACCCATAAGCTGACCAAGGTGACCGGAATCAATAAATGGATGACGGTAAAGCCAT
>CAMDKR010000102.1 GCA_945901225.1 Bordetella parapertussis
AGTGCAGGGACTCAATACCTTTTACGGTGCCAGCCATGTGCTGCGCAACCTGGATTTCAATGTGGAGCGTGGACAAACCGTGGGCCTGATGGGGCGCAATGGCATGGGTAAATCCACACTGCTTAAAAGTATGGTGGGGTTGGTCAAGCCCCGCAGCGGCGATATTGCGTTTCAAGGCCAAGCCATCCAAGGTCACACACCCTATGCCATCGCTAACATGGGCATGGCCTATGTGCCTGAAGGTCGCGGTATTTTTGGCAACCTGAGTGTTCACGAAAATTTAGTGATGGCTGCCAGACCAGGTGTGCGTGGTCAACAAGACTGGACCTACCAACGTGTGCTCGACACCTTTCCGCGTTTGGGTGAGCGCTTGAACCACGGTGGACAACAACTCAGCGGCGGCGAGCAGCAAATGCTCAGCATTGGCCGTGCCTTGATGACCAACCCTGATTTGCTGCTGTTGGACGAAGCCACCGAAGGCTTGGCGCCACTCATCGCTTTGGAAATTTGGCGCATATGCGCCTTGGTGGCCAAGTCGGGCATCAGCACGGTGATCGTGGACAAAAACTGGCAGCACGTGACCCAAATTACTCAGCACAATGTGATTCTGGTGAAAGGCGAAGTGGTGTTCCAAGGAACAAGTGCCACTTTGCTATCGCAGCCAGATGTGTTGAATCAACACCTCGGGGTTTGAAAATGTCCACCAGCAGTACACAAGTTGTCATCATCGGTGCAGGACCCTCAGGATTGTTGTTAGGGGCACTGCTGCACAAAGCCGGTATAGACCATGTCATCGTCGAGCGACAAAGTCCCGATTACGTGTTGGGACGCATTCGTGCAGGCATCTTGGAGCAGGTCACCGTTGATTTGCTGCACGAAGCCGGTGTGGGTGCAGGAGTGACCCAAGGCGGCACGGTTCACCACAGCATCGAATTGGTTTTCAAAAATACCCGTCACCCTATTGAGGTGACACAACTCACTGGCGGCAAGGTCGTGACAGCCTACGGCCAAACCGAGGTCACCAAGGACCTAATTGACCAGCGAAAACGATTGGGGCTTAGCACCGTTTACGAGGCCAGCGATGTCAGCCTGCACGACTTTGACAGCTTGCATCCACAAGTGCGCTATCTGAAAGACGGCGTGTCGCATGTTTTGAACTGTGAATTCATCGCAGGTTGTGACGGCTTTCACGGCGTGGCCCGAGCCAGTGTGCCTAAGAACGCCATCACCGAATTTGAGAAGGTTTACCCTTTTGGCTGGCTGGGCGTGTTGGCCGATGTACCGCCTGTATCTACACACGCCATCGTGTATGCCAACAGCGACCGTGGTTTTGCGCTGTGCTCCATGCGCAGCATGACACGCAGTCGTTATTACGTTCAATGCCCCTTGAGTGACAAGGTCGAAGACTGGAGCGATCAGCGTTTTTGGGATGAGATTCGACGACGTCTAGACCCCGAGATGGCCGAGCGCATGGTCATTGGTGCCTCCATTGAAAAAAGCATTGCGCCGCTGCGCAGCTTTGTGGCAGAACCCATGCGCTTTGGACGCTTGTTCTTGGCAGGGGACGCAGCCCACATCGTGCCGCCTACGGGAGCCAAAGGTTTGAACTTGGCCGCCAGCGATGTGAAATACCTCAGCAGCGCTTTCATTGATTTTTTCAAAGACAAAAGCGCTGCAGGCATTGACCATTATTCGCAACGTGCTTTGGCTCGCATTTGGCGAGCCGAACGCTTTTCATGGTGGCTCACCTCCTTGATGCACCGCTTTTCTGACAGCGAAGGCTTTGGCCAAAAAATGCAAGAAGCTGAGCTGGACTATTTGGTGAACAGCCATGCCTTGTCAACATCATTGGCCGAAAACTATGTCGGCTTGCCGCTGGAGTTTGGGCAACCTTAAGGCAATGAAATTGACCACCTTGAAACCTTCTGACAAGACTCTCACAGGCGTTCGCATTTTGAGCGTGGCACTTAACCTGCCCGGCCCTGCCGCCTTGATGCGCTTGGCAGACATGGGCGCCAAATGTAGCAAGCTCGAGCCGCTTCCAGCCAAGGGCATGCCCCAAAAGTCTACCGCTGACCCCATGGGACTTTATGCCCCGCATGCCTACGATCAACTTCACCAGGGGGTGAAGGTGGTGCAGGCCGACTTGAAAACCGAGAAAGGCCAAGCCCAATTGCATAAGCTCTTGGCCAGCACCGATGTGCTGCTGACCTCTTTTCGCCCGTCTGCCTTGAAAAAGCTGGGATTGGCTTGGGCTGATTTGCATGGCCAATTTCCCACATTGAACATGGTGAGCATCGTCGGCTCAACTGGGGCAGGTGCAGAAATACCCGGTCATGACCTTACCTATTTGGCCGCCCATGGCTTGGTGACAGGGCTCAACCTTCCCGCCACCTTGTTTGCCGACATGGCCGGTTCGGTACAAGCCAGTGAAGCGGTTCTCAAGGTTTTATGGCAACGCGCCAAACCAGGTCGCTCAAATGGCAAGGGCGTGTTTCATGAGGTGGCATTGGAAGACGCGGCGGCTTATCTGGCACTTCCCCGACACTGGGGTCTGACCGTGCCCAAGGGCTCAGTGGGCGGTGCCCACGCGGGATACCAAGTTTATGCATGTGCCAACGGCCGTGTCGCCGTGGCTGCGCTGGAGCCGCACTTTGCGGCCAAATTGCTTGAATTGGCTGGCGTAGTTAAGACAGCTTCGCCATCGCGCGACCCCATGCTGCGGTCTGGCACCAAAACCCAGTTGGCCGCTTACTTTGCCAAGCTCACACGCCAACAGATCAATGCGCTGGCACGACAACACGACTTGCCTTTGATGAGCTTGCCCCCCACGCGCCAGTAAGTGGATCTGTGGGTGTCGGAATGGTTGGCATTTATTTTGCTTTTCCTCAGAACCTTTCAACTCGAGGAAATTCAACATGACACCCTACACCACCTTGGTTATCCCCAACGCCACTGTTTCACCACAGGAATTGATCACCAAAGCTGAGCAATTGGACCATGCTGGCCAAACCCATGAAGCTTTGGAGCTGTACCGTCAGTGGTTGAAAAATGACCGAACCCACAGCAAATATTCTGTGTGGTTCAACTACGGTTGGTTGTTGCAAAAACAAAACCACCCCTCCGAAGCCGAACAAGCGTTCAACCATTGGATCAACTCATACAAAGACCAAATGTCGGGCAGCAATACCGCTGTCGCGAATTAATCGTTAATTGGGGTCAGATCCCGATTATTCAGATTGCTTCTGCCTAAAGGCCTCGCAATGACTTCTCCGTCACTGCGAGGAGCGTAGCGACGCGGCAGTCTCTTATTTGGTTTTGCGCGGTGGCAAGCCGGTGTGCTGCGTCAGCAGCTTGCCGGGTGCAGCCTTCACCCGCCCCTGCGTCACGGGCGAAGTTTTGGCCGCTACTGAGGTGCTGTTTTTACGCCGACTGCTGGTATAGCCCTCGGTATTCAAGGGCTGAAAACGCGGGATCAAATGCTGCTTGCCATTGCCAATCAGGTCCGCGCGGCCCATGGCTTTCAAAGCTTCGCGCAACAGCGGCCAGTTGTTGGCGTCGTGGTAGCGCAAAAACGCTTTGTGTAAGCGGCGGCGCTTGTCGCCCCGCACAATATCAACCGCTTCACTTTCACGCCCCACACGACGCAGCGGGTTTTTGCCTGAGTGGTACATGGCCGTGGCGGTTGCCATGGGGCTGGGGTAAAAAGTCTGCACCTGATCTGCACGAAAACCATTCTTTTTCAACCACACCGCCAAATGCATCATGTCTTCGTCGCGGGTGCCTGGGTGCGCCGCGATGAAATACGGAATCAGGTATTGCTTCTTTCCCGCCTCGGCGCTGTATTTGTCAAACATCTGCTTGAAGCGGTCATACGAGCCAATGCCTGGCTTCATCATCATGGACAGCGGACTGCCCTCGGTGTGTTCGGGCGCAATTTTCAAATAACCGCCCACATGGTGGGTCACCAACTCTTTCACATACTCGGGGCTTTCGACTGCCAAGTCGTAACGCAAGCCTGAACCGATCAGGATTTTTTTCACGCCACGAATGGCCCGTGCTTTGCGGTAAAGCTGGATCAGCGCCTCGTGGCTGGTGTTCAAGTTGGGGCAAATGCCTGGGTAGACGCAACTCGGTTTGCGACAAGCCGCTTCAATTTCAGGTGTTCTGCAACCAATGCGGTACATGTTCGCCGTGGGTCCACCCAAGTCGCTGACCACGCCGGTAAAGCCGGGCACTTTGTCGCGGATGTCTTCAATCTCGCGCAAGATGGAGCCTTCGCTTCGGCTTTGGATGATTCGGCCTTCGTGCTCGGTAATAGAGCAAAACGTGCATCCCCCAAAACAACCGCGCATGATGTTGACGCTGAAACGAATCATCTCCCACGCGGGGATTTTGGTCTCGCCATCATGGCCGCCTTTGGCATCCGCATAAGCCGGGTGTGGGCTGCGGGCGTAGGGCAGATCAAACACATGGTCCATCTCGGCGGTGGTGAGTGGTATGGGCGGCGGGTTGATCCACACATCTCTTGCGGTGTGTCCCTCGCCATGCGCTTGCACCAAAGCTCGGGCGTTGCCAGGGTTGGTTTCCAAGTGCAGCACGCGGTTGGCGTGGGCGTAAAGAACGGGGTCGCTTTTGACCTGCTCGTAGCTGGGTAAGCGAATGACGCTTTTGTTGCGGGGCGGGACTTTGACCTTGCTGGCAATAGCGTCATTGCGAGTTCCAATAGCGTCATTGCGAACGAAGTGAAGCAATCTCTCCTGAGGCTGCTTCATCGCCTTACTCCTCGCAGTGACGTCATTAGGCGTGCCAGCATCCAACTCGTCTTGCCTGGCACAAGTCTCCCCTTGCGCCAAGGCCTGCTCGCTCACCATCAAATAGGGGTTGACATGCGACTCCACCCGACCAGGCATATCCACCTCGGTGGAGTCGATTTCGAACCAACCCTCGGGGGTGTGGCGCACCATGAAAGCTGTACCGCGCACATCGGTGATCTCGGTGATGGCTTCTTTGGCGGCCAAGCGATGCGCCACTTCCACCAAGGCGCGTTCGGCGTTGCCATACAGCAGCAAATCTGCTTTAGCGTCAATCAAAATGGCGCGGCGCACCTTGTCTTGCCAATAGTCGTAATGCGCAATGCGGCGCAAAGACGCTTCAATGCCACCAATGATGATGGGCACATCAGGGTAAGCCTCACGGCAGCGTTGGCTGTACACCAAGACACTGCGATCGGGTCGCTTGCCGCCCACACCACCTGCGGTGTAAGCGTCATCACTGCGGATTTTCCGATCAGCGGTGTAGCGGTTGATCATGGAATCCATGTTTCCTGCTGTCACGCCATAAAACAAATTAGGTTTGCCTAAAGCCTGAAACGGCTCAGCGCTTTGCCACTCGGGTTGCGCAATGATGCCCACACGAAAACCCTGTGCCTCCAACATGCGACCAATGACCGCCATGCCAAAGCTCGGGTGGTCCACATAGGCGTCGCCCGTTACCAAAATGATGTCGCAACTGTCCCAGCCAAGTTGCGCCATTTCGGCGTGGCTCATCGGCAAAAACGGGGCCGTGCCAAAACGCGCTGCCCAGTATTTGCGGTAACTGGTCAGGGGTTTGGCAATGCGCTGGAAAAAGGAGACGTCGAGAGGAGCGTTCATTAGCCCCTGATTCTATGTGGCTGCAGCGTTTTACCCCTAACATACGCCCAATGTCCTTCGAACCCTTGGTTATTTCAAACGCCCCCCGCTCCCGCACCGACTTGTTTTTGTCCTTTACTTGGCTGGGCCTGCAAGGCTTTGGCGGGGTATTGGCTGTGGTGCAACGTGAAATGGTTGACCGCAAGCAATGGATGACGCTGTCCGAATTCGCTGAAGAATGGGCGCTGGCGCAAACCATTCCAGGGCCGAATGTGGTGAACCTTTCTGTCATGTTTGGCGCTAAACACTTCGGTCCCACAGGCGCCTTGGCCGC
>CAMDKR010000103.1 GCA_945901225.1 Bordetella parapertussis
TGCGCATTGGAAAAATCGCGCAAGCTGCTGCCACCTTGGGCAACGGCTGCCATCAGCACCTGCCGAATGGCTGCGTGAAGCTTGATGGCCCGAGGCTTGCTGATGCGATGGGCTCGTGTGGTCGGGCGAATACCCGCCATGAAAAGCGCTTCGCTGGCGTAAATATTGCCAACGCCGACCACCACATCACCTGCCAGCAATAACTGCTTTATCGCGGTTTGACGTGTTTTCAGTGCCTTGGCAAACAACTCAGGATCGAAACTGTCTTCCAAAGGCTCCACGCCCAAAGCACCCAGCAGTTTTTGGGCAACAGCGCTGTCTTGGCTGGGGGCATACACCACAGCGCCAAAGCGGCGCGGATCATGCAGACGCAACAAGCCTTTGCTGGTGAGACAGTTGAAGTGGTCGTGCGGGCCAGGTGGACTCAAAGCCTCGCCAAAAGACAAAGACCCCGACATCCCGAGGTGAATCAACAACAAACCCTGGCTTAAATCCATCAAAAGGTATTTGCCCCGCCGACGAACCCCCAACACCGCTAGCCCTTGCAAACTGTCAGGAGAACAACCCAAAGGCCAGCGCAAAGCTTTGCCCATGGCCACATTCGCGATCTTCGCGCCAGCGATGCGCGAGGCGAAACTCAGGCGGGTCACTTCAACTTCGGGTAATTCAGGCATGGCAAGCAAACTTGGGAATGGTGCGATTATCATTCCACGATGAACTTCTACCTTCGTACAACCGCACTGCGCAGTGCTTGGCTTGCTAGCGCAACCAGTTTGGCCCTCTTTAGCGTCACCCTCAACACTGCATGGGCACAGCCATCACCCACCCCCAATGAAGCTGATTCAGCCGCTATTCAAAATTCCAAACTCAATGCGGAATGGATGCTGCTGATCTTGTTGGGTGAAATGCAAGTCACCCAAGGCAACCCTGGTGCTGGTTATTCCATGATTTTTGAAGCCGCTCGCAAAAGCGGCGATGAAACGGTTTACAAACGCTCGGTTGAAGTGGCCTTGGCAGCACGCTCTGGTCCCTCGGCGCTGGAAAGTGCGAAAGCTTGGAAAAAAGCCCACCCCAAATCGCATGAAGCCAACGGCTATGTGCTGCAAATCCAAATTGCCTTGAACCAGCTGACAGAAAGCGTCACCACACTGCGCTCAAGTATCAGCTTGCTGCCGCCAGAACAACAGGCCGAAGGCATCACCGGCATCCCCCAAATTTATTCACAGGTGCAGGACAAAGAATTGGCCAATGCCGTGGTCGAGCAAGCCTTGACGCCCTATACCAACCAGGCCAGCACAGCCGCGGTGAGTTGGGCAACCATTGGGCGTATGCGAATCTGGGCGAAAAAACTCCCCCAAGCAGTGGAAGCGGCCAAATTGGCGCTTGCCAAATCGCCCGATTCCCCAGAACCTGCCATGTTGGCCTTGGAGTTGTTGTCGCTAGGTGAATCGCAAGCGGAAGAACTGGTTTTGCAAGCGCTGAAAAAGAACGGTCAACCTAATCTACAACTCAGCTACGCCCGAGTTTTGATTGACGCCCAGCGTTTGAATGATGCCTTGGTGCAACTGCAAAAGCTTTCGCAAGACATGCCCAATTTCTCTGATGTGTGGTTGCTCTTGGGCGCTGTGCAGGTTGAGCAATCACAAGACGATCAGGCCAAAGCTTCGCTGCTGCGTTTCTTGGAACTGGAAAAAGACAAACAAGAAGTGCGAGGCCTGTCGCAGGCCTACCTGATGCTTTCCCAAATCGCCTTCAAAGCCAAAAACAGCCAAGAAGCGGAGTCGTGGCTAAACAAAATTGAAGACCCCGAGCAACTGACGCAAGTGCAGGTGCAAAGAGCCAATCTGATCGCAAGCAAAGGCGATATCACCAAAGCCCGTGCTTTGATCGCCCAGTTACCGACCAACACACCCCAAGCCAAGCGGGCCAGGTTGCAAGCCGAGGTCAAATTACTGCGCGACTACAAAAAATACGACGATGCTTACCAAGTATTGACCAAGGCCAGCAAAGACGAACCCGACGACCTCGACCTGCGCTATGAAGTGGCCATGATGTCTGAGAAGTTGGGGCGCTTGGACGAAATGGAAAAACTCTTGCGCAGCATCATCGCTGCCAAACCGGACTTTCAACACGCCTACAACGCCCTTGGCTTTTCATTGGCAGACCGCAATATCCGCTTGTCTGAAGCGCGTGAACTGATTGTCAAAGCTTTGGAATTTGCGCCTGAAGACCCCTACATCGTCGACAGTTTGGGTTGGGTGGAATTTCGCTTGGGCAACAAACTCTCAGCTCTGGCCATTTTGGAGCGTGCCTATGCCAATCGGCCAGATGTGGAAATCGCCGCACATTTAGGCGAAGTGCATTGGAGCTTGGGTCAGCAAGACAAGGCTAAAAAAATCTGGCGTGAGGCTATGCGACTGGACCAATCCAACGAACTGTTGCAACAGACCTTGAAGCGCTTGAAAGTCAAGCTCTGATGCTTTGCAGCAAACAATGCTGGCATACGCTTGCTTGTGCCCTGCTTGTTTTGCTAACCGCTTGCAGTCATGCTCCCCGCCATGTGGCGGTGGACCCCACGAATCCCGAGGCGACAGGCCACTGGGAGGGGCGTTTAACCCTGCGGGTAGCAAAAAACCCGCCTGAACAATTCAGCACCAGTTTTGAAATGACAGGTCGTCCCGAACAAGGCCAACTCAGCTTGTTGTCGCCCTTGGGCACTACCTTGGCAATGGTGCGTTGGAACCCGCAAGGGGCGAGCTTGCAGCAGGGCTCGGATGTGCAACATTTTGTCTCTATGGACGAGTTAACCCTGCGTCTCACCGGCGCGGCCTTGCCTTTGCCACAATTGATGGCATGGCTTGACCGCACTGGACCACCAGTCCAAGGCTGGCAAATACACGCACAAGCTTTGAAGTCAGGTCGCCGTGTGCTGGCAGATCGACAACAACCTTTGCCCACTTTGCAATTGACTGTGCTGCTCGACCCCAACCCCTGAGCTCTTTTGATGCCATGAAGTCCTTGCACCATGTTCCCGCGCCAGGCAAATTGAATTTGTTTTTGCATGTCACCGGTCGTCGAAGCGACGGCTATCACTTGCTCCAATCGACTTTCATGCTGATCGACTGGTGGGATGTGCTGCACTTTGACCTGCTTGAAGATGGTCAACTTTTGCGCCAAGACCTTGGGCCGTCGCTGCCAGCACTTGACCTGAGCTTGCAAGCCGCACATGCCTTGCAACAAGCCAGTGGTACCTCCTTGGGCGCACTGATCCGTGTGCAAAAAAACCTGCCCGCCGAAGCGGGTTTGGGCGGCGGATCCTCAGACGCAGCAAGCACCTTGCTGGCTTTGAACCGGCTTTGGGGGCTGAACTGGCCGCTCTCACGCTTGCTCCCCTTGGGACAACAACTGGGCGCAGATGTGCCATTTTTTTTAGGCGGTCGTAACGCTTGGGTGCAAGGCATTGGCGAGCAGCTGCAACCCATTGAATTGCCGCCCGCGCGGTTTGTGGTGCTCAAACCTCAACAGGGACTGTCTACCGCTGCGATTTTTCAAGACCCAGCGCTGGTTCGAGATTCTCAGCCTGCTACAATGCTCGACTTTGCTGCACAGCCTTACGCTTTCGGGCGCAATGACTTGCAAGCTGTCGCCCAAAGGCTGTGTCCCGAGGTCAACCAAGCCCTCAAATGGCTGGAAAACCAAAGTTTGCAACCAAGGATGACAGGTTCAGGTAGTGCGGTGTTTGCCAAAATCGAGCCTTCGACGGTGTTAGCCCACCCCCCCGAAGGATGGACTTGGCGGATTTGCAGCAATTTGGAGGTTCATCCTTTGCACCGATGGGTCTCCTGCGACGATTAGCTGGAAGCGTGTTGAAAGACAAGTTTCCCGTGTAGGGGAGTCGCCAAGTTGGTTAAGGCACTGGATTTTGATTCCAGCATGCGAAGGTTCGAATCCTTCTTCCCCTGCCACCTTTTTTGCACTTCGCCGGAAGTGACGTTCAGCGGCATTTCTGCAGATTTGCTGGCTGACTGTCCTTCTTTTTGTCCCAAACTCAAGTCAGCCATGTCAAACGCTCCCTCCGATTTCATGGTCTTCACCGGCAACGCCAACCCTGTCTTGGCCGCCGAAATCGCAGAGCACCTGGGCATCAAGCTTGGCGCGGCTCAGGTGGGTCGTTTCTCCGACGGTGAAGTTACCGTCGAAATCAACCAAAACGTGCGTGCTCGCGATGTGTTTGTGGTGCAGTCCACCTGCTACCCCACCAATGAAAATCTGATGGAATTGCTGATCATGGTCGACGCCTTAAAGCGTGCCTCGGCCGAACGCATCAGCGCTGTCATCCCCTATTTCGGTTACGCCCGTCAAGACCGTCGCCCCCGTTCCTCGCGTGTGCCCATTTCCGCCAAGATCGTGGCTGATTTGCTGCAAACCGTGGGTGTTGCGCGGGTGCTGACCATGGACTTGCATGCCGACCAAATCCAAGGTTTTTTCGATATCCCTGTAGACAATATTTACGCTTCCCCTGTGCTGCTGGGCGATTTGCGTTTGCAAAATTACGACGACCTGATTGTGGTCTCCCCTGATGTGGGCGGTGTGGTCAGGGCACGAGCTTTGGCCAAGCAACTGGATTGCGATTTGGCCATCATTGACAAACGCCGACCCAGGGCCAATGTGTCCGAGGTGATGCACGTGATTGGCGACATTGAAGACCGCAACTGCGTGGTCATGGACGACATGATTGACACCGCAGGTACCTTGCTCAAAGCTGCCGAAGTGCTCAAGCTGCGTGGTGCCAAAAAAGTCTACGCCTACTGCACCCACCCCATTTTTTCAGGACCTGCCATTCAACGCATCAGCGAAGGCGCGGCTTTGGATGAAGTTGTGGTCACCAACACCATTCCGCTCAATGCGCAAGCGTTGGCATGTTCCAAGATTCGCCAACTCTCGGTGGCGCCACTGATCGCAGAGACGATTCAGCGCATCGCCAAAGGAGAGTCGGTCATGAGTTTGTTCTCTGATCAAGATCAGCTTTTTTAAGCTTGAACCCAGTCAGAAAACGACACAGCGGGACTGTTCGCAGTCCTTTTTAAAACCGAAGTCACACTGGTCGCGGTGGACTTCATCAGGAGAAGAAAATGAAATTTGTCGCTTTTGAGCGCTCTAAGCAGGGTACGGGTGCGAGCCGCCGTCTGCGCATCACCGGTCGCACACCCGGTATCGTTTATGGTGGCAAGGCGCATCAGCCCCAGTCCATCGAACTCGACCACAATGCACTGTGGCATGCACTGAAAAAAGAGGCTTTCCACGCCACCATTCTCGAGATGGAATTGGCTGGCAAAACCTCCAAAGTGTTGCTGCGCGACGTTCAGTACCACCCCTTCAAACAACTTGTGCTGCACATTGATTTCCAACGCGTAGAAGTCGATACCGTGCTACACATGAAAGTGCCTTTGCACTACAGCGGCCAAGAAAATTCGCCCGCCGTCAAAGCAGATGCTTGTTTGGTCAATGCTGTCATCAACGAGTTGGAAATCACCTGCTTGCCAGCAGACTTACCTGAATTCATCGCTGTCGATTTGAGCGACTTGAAAAAAGGTCATTCACTGCACGTCAATGACATCAGCTTGCCCAAGGGCGTCAAAGCTGTGGTCCATGGCAAAAACAACCCCGTGTTGGTGAGCGTGGTGTCCGTTGCTGAAGAAGTTGCCCCTGAAGCAGCCGCACCTGCTGCGGCACCCGCCAAAGGCAAAGGCAAGAAGTAATCTTTGGCGCTGCAAACGCAGCCCAATGGTTCAAGGCCCGCTTCATGCGGGCTTTTTTTCGTCATGTCCAAGTTCGTCATTGCGAGGCCAAAGGCCGAAGCAATCCCTGT
>CAMDKR010000104.1 GCA_945901225.1 Bordetella parapertussis
CGGGGATTGCTTCGCTTGCGCTCGCAATGACGTCAGTCGGCGATGCCACCCACCACTTGGCTGAAACCGCCATCCACATAGGTGATTTCAGCGCTCACGCCGGCAGCCAAATCGGAGAGCAAAAACGCCGCCACATTGCCCACATCGTCAATGGTGACGTTGCGGCGAATAGGGGCGTTGGCGGCCACCACCTCCAAAATCTTGCCAAAGCCTTTGATACCTGAAGCGGCCAAAGTTTTGATGGGACCCGCGCTGATGCCGTTGGCCCGCAAACCGCGCTTGTGGCTGCCCAATGACTCAGCCAAATAGCGCACCGAGGCTTCCAGTGACGCTTTGGCCAGCCCCATGGTGTTGTAGTTGGGAACGGTTCGCAATGCGCCCAAATAGCTGAGGGTCAGCAAGGCGGCGTTGTCGTTCAAATGCGGCAAAAACGCTTTGGCCATGGCGGGAAAGCTGTAAGCGCTGATGTCGTGGGCGATGGCAAAAGCTTCGCGGCTCAAGCCGTCCAAAAAATCGCCCGCAATCGCTTCACGCGGCGCAAAGCCAATGGCATGCACAAAGCCATCGAACTTGGGCCAAACGTCAGTCAATCCCTTGACCATGGCGGCGATTTGCTCGTCACTTGACACATCACAATCAAACACCAGCTGCGAGCCAAAATCGGCGGCGAATTCAGTGATACGCTCTTTGAAGCGTTCGCCTTGGTAGCTGAAGGCCAGCTCTGCACCTTGCGCATGGCAGGACCTTGCAATGCCATAGGCGATGGACCGGTTGGACAACACGCCGGTGATCAACAATTTCTTACCGGCTAAAAACCCTGTTTTTGGCTGCATTTCAAGCACTCCTGAAAAATCTTGCAGAATTGTCTCATGCGAACTTTTTTACTTTGCCTAGGGCTTGCGTTCTCACCCAGCGTTTGGGCGGCCCATGCCTATGCCCAGTTTGGGGATATCAAATACCCCGAGGGCTTCAGTCATTTCAGCTATGTCAACCCCACTGCCCCCAAGGGCGGTGAGATTTCCATGGTCTCGCCCAGTCGCGCCTCCAGCTTTGACAAATACAACCCCTTCACCTTGAAAGGCAATGCGCCCCCAGGACTGGGCAGCCTGATGCTGGAGACTTTGCTGACTGGCAACAGCGACGAACCCACCACCGCTTATGGCTTGTTAGCCCAAGACGTGAGCGTGGCCAAAGACAAGCTTTCCGTCACCTTTCGCCTCAACCCTTTGGCGAAATTTCACAATGGCGACCCCGTGCTGGCAATGGACGTGAAGTATTCCTTCGACCGCCTCACCAGCAAGGAAGCCGCACCTCAATTTCGTACCTATTTCAGCGAAGTGGCCAGCGTGGTGGTGGTCTCGGAACGCGAGGTGCGCTTCAATTTCAAACGTGCCAACGCTGAATTGCCCTTGATTGTGGGCAGCATGGCGGTGTTCAGCCACAAGTGGGGCGCAGACAAGCCCTTGGACAAGGTCATCACCGATGTACCTATCGGCTCTGGTCCCTACAAGCTCGGACAAGTCGACTTTGGCAAAGACATTCAGTATGTGCGCGACAACAACTACTGGGCGAAAAACCTGAATGTGCGCAAAGGCATGTTCAATTTCGACCGCATCAGCTACCGGCTCTACAAAGACACCACCGCGCAGTTTGAAGGTTTCAAAGCCGGCGAGTTCGACTACATCCAAGCCTTTGTGGCCCGTGAATGGGCAAGGGGCTACAAGGGCAAATTGTTTGACAACGGCACCCTCATCAAAAAAGAGTTGGAGCATGGCAATGCCGGCGACTTTCAAGGCTTTATGTTCAACACCCGTTTGCCCAAATTCAAAGATGCGCGGGTGCGCCAAGCCATTGGCTTGGCCATGGACTACGAATGGATGAACCGCCAACTGTTCTACCAAGCCTATACCCGTGTTCGTGGCTATTTTGTCGGCAGCGACTTTGAAGCCAAAGACCTGCCTGACACCGACGAGCTGAACTTGCTAGAACCCATGCGTGACAAGCTTGACCCGGCCATCTTCACCCAAGCCGTGCCCTTGCCGCCCGTCACCAGCCTAGACCCCGCATCCGGTCACACCTTGCGTCACCATTTGCGACTAGCCCGCGACTTGTTGACCCAAGCCGGTTGGACCTACCGCGACGGCGCTTTGCGCAACGACAAAGGCGAGCCTTTCACCATCGAGTTTTTGGACAACTCCGGCTCCATGGGGCGGGTTGTGACGCCTTACGCAAAAAATCTTGAAAAGCTGGGCTTCAAAGTGGTCTACAAAGTGGTGGACTTCGCGGTGCTGCAAAAGCGCATGGACGTTTTTGATTTCGAGTTGATCAGCAACCGCATTGGCGGCAGCGAAGCGCCTGGCACCGAGTTGCTCGAGCGCTTTGGTTCCAAGTCGGCAGACACAGAGGGGTCTAGCAACATCATTGGCGTGAAAGACCCTGCGGTCGATGCCTTGCTGGACAAAGTCGTTGCGGCGCAAACCCGTGGTCAGTTGGTCGCGGCTTGCAAAGCCCTAGACCGTGTGCTGCGCCACGGCCATTACAGTGTGCCGCATTGGTACGGCAGCGTTCACCGCGTGTCATGGCGGGCAGGACGCTTTGAGCAGCCCAATATCACGCCGCGTTTTTACCAGCCCGAGAGTTGGATTCAATCCACTTGGTGGGCCACACCCGCCAACTTTGCTGGAGTGCGTTGACATGTTTTTGTATATCGTGAAACGCTTGTTGCTGATGATCCCCACTTTGTTTGGCATTTTGTTGCTGACGTTTGCGGTGATTCAATTTGTACCCGGTGGACCGGTTGAGCAAATGGTGGCGCAACTCCAAGGGCGTGACAGCGGCGGCGAGGGCGCGGCCGCCAGTGGCGCGGGTTACCGAGGTCGCCAAGGCGTGGATGCTGCACGCATTGAAGAGATCAAACAACTCTACGGCTTTGACAAACCCGCCCACGAACGCTTTGTGCAAATGCTGGGCCAATTTGCCCGTTTCGATTTAGGTAAAAGTTTTTTCTATCCCAAAGACGTTTGGCAACTGGTGAAAGAAAAACTCCCCGTCTCCATCAGCTTGGGGCTGTGGACGTTTTTCTTGAGTTATTTGGTGTCGGTGCCGCTGGGCATCGCCAAGGCAGTTCGTGCGGGTACCCGTTTTGACACGCTCACCACTTTGGTGGTGTTGGTGGGCTACGCCATTCCTGGCTTTGTGCTGGGTGTGGCCTTGTTGGTGGTGTTTGGTGGCCAGTTGCAATGGTTCCCCTTGCGCGGACTCACCTCGGCCAATTGGGAAACCTTGAGCTGGAGCGCCAAAGTAGTGGATTATTTGTGGCACATCGCCATGCCCATCACCGCCAGCGTGCTGGGCGCATTTGCGGTCACCACCATGCTGACGAAAAATGCATTCCTCGAAGAAATCGGCAAGCAATATGTCTTGACGGCCCGTGCCAAAGGTTTGAGTGAAAACAAGGTGCTGTGGAAGCATGTGATGCGCAACGCCTTGATTCCCCTGGTGACTGGTTTTCCGGCAGCGTTTATTGGCTCTTTTTTCACTGGCTCGTTGTTGATCGAAACACTTTTTTCTCTTGACGGCTTGGGCTTGCTCAGCTTCGAGAGTGTGATGCGGCGCGACTACCCCGTGGTGCTGGGCACTTTGTATTTGTTCACCCTGATTGGTTTGGTCACCAAACTCATCAGCGACCTGTGTTACGTGTGGGTGGACCCCCGCGTGAAGTTTGATTGACCCCCATGGCGACTGTTTCTCTTTCCCCTTCAGCCATTGCGTGGAAGCGCTTCAAGCGCAACCGCTTGGGTTTTGTCAGCCTTATTTTGTTTGTGGTGTTGTTTGTCATGAGTTTGGCGGCCGAGTTGGTCAGCAACGACAAACCCTTGATCGCCAGCTACCAAGGCAAGTTGTATTTCCCTATTGTGAAGAACCCACCCGAGACCGAGTTTGGTGGCGACTTTCAAACCCCCACCGACTACCTCGACCCCTTCATTCGCCAGCAGTTCGCCCAAGCGGGCAATTGGGCGGTTTACCCGCCCAACCCCTACCACCACAGCACGCTGAACTACTTTGCCAAAGAACCCAATCCTGCAGCACCCTCAGAGGATAATGTTTTGGGTACCGATGACCGAGGCCGTGATTTGTTTGCCAGGCTGCTTTACGGTTTTCGGGTGTCGGTTTTGTTTGCTTTGGCCTTGACCATCACGGGCACCATACTGGGTGTGGTGACGGGTGCCATCCAAGGTTTTTTTGCCGGCAAAACCGATTTAGCTTTTCAGCGCTTCATTGAAATTTGGGGCGCCATGCCCGAGTTGTATTTGCTGATCATTTTTTCTGCGGTGTTCGAGCCCAGCATTGCCTTGCTGCTGATTTTGCTCAGCATGTTTGGATGGATGGGTTTGTCCGACTATGTACGTGCCGAGTTTTTACGTAATCGACAGCTGGACTATGTGCGGGCTGCCCGTGCTTTGGGTTTGTCCAACTGGGCCATCATTTGGCGCCACATCTTGCCCAACAGCATGACGCCTGTCGTCACGTTTTTACCGTTTCGCATGAGTGCGGCGATTTTGGCTTTGACCAGCCTGGATTTTTTAGGCCTGGGCGTACCGCCTGGAACGCCTAGCTTGGGTGAGTTGCTTTCGCAAGGCAAAACCAATATTGATGCTTGGTGGATATCGCTCTCCACTTTTGCGGTCTTGGTTATTACCTTGCTGCTGCTGACCTTCATGGGCGACGCCTTGCGTGATGCACTAGACCCCCGCAAACTGCATCAGGAGACTCAGCCATGAGTTCGCTTCTGAAGGTCGAAGGTTTGCACATGTCCTTTCAAGGACGCGAGGTGGTGCATGGCGTGTCTTTTGAGATCAAGGCTGGCGAAAAACTCGCGCTGGTGGGCGAGTCGGGGTCTGGCAAAACCGTTACCGCTTTAAGCTTGTTGTGTTTGGCCAGAGGCGCTTGGGTGCGCGGCAAAGCAGTGTTTGAAGATGCAGATTTGCTGAGCATGAACGAGGCGCAACTGCGCGAAGTGCGCGGCGGCGACATCGCCATGATTTTCCAAGAGCCCATGACCGCGCTTAACCCGCTGTTTTCTATCGGTGACCAAATTGCCGAGGTCTTGCAACTCAAGCGCGGCATGACTGCTGCGGATGCGTGGCAACACACCATCGAACTGTTGACTGACACTGGTATTCCTGAACCCGAGCGACGGGCGAGCAGTTTTCCTCACCAGTTGTCAGGGGGACAGCGCCAACGCGCCATGATCGCCATGGCTTTGGCTGGAAAACCCAAGTTGCTGCTGGCCGACGAACCCACCACCGCCTTGGATGTTTCTCTGCGTCAGCAAATTTTGGATTTGCTCGATAGCTTGCAGCAAAAGCACGGCATGGCGATTTTGCTCATCACCCATGACCTGAACATGGTGCGCCGTTTTGCCGACAAGGTGGTGGTGCTCGAGGGCGGCTATGTGGTGGAGCAAGGCGAGGTGTCGCAGGTGTTATCCAAGCCTGTTCACCCTTACACCATGAAGCTTGTCAACAGCCAACCTACCCGCAATGTCCTCGAGGCCAATCCGCTGGCTCCCCTAGTGATTCAAGCCAAAGGCATACGCGTGAGCTACCCCGTGCCGCGCAAGGGTTGGCGCGGTTGGTTTGGCAGTGCTGAATTCGTGGCTTTGCACGGCATGGACTTTGAATTGCGTGCGGGGCAAACCCTGGGCATCATTGGTGAATCTGGTTCTGGCAAATCGTCTTTGGCTTTGGCGGTTTTAAACTTGATTTCCTTTAGTGGCAGTCTGACTGTAGACGGCAAGGCCTGGTCATCCAAAGCCGCCACTGATTTGCCCCTGCGCCAAGCGGTACAGGTGGT
>CAMDKR010000105.1 GCA_945901225.1 Bordetella parapertussis
CAACCACATCAACAAAAAGAACGCCATCATGGCGGTCATCATGTCGGCCAGCGCAATCTTCCAAGCGCCGCCGTGGGCACCGCCGTGGCCATCTTCAATTTTCTTGATGATGATGACGGGCGCCAGCGCCTCGCCACCCGGCGCCGCTGCAGGCGCCTCGGGCGCAGCCTCGGCAGGCGCGTCTGCGTCTACTTCGGCTTCGGCGACAGCTGCATCAGCCATGGTTATTTGCCTCGCATGCCGTCAAAGATTTCTCCAAACGACGGTTTATTGTGGCTGTTGATGACCGACCTGGCCGCTTCAATCACGAGCGGCATGGGGTGGCCATGCAAATTGGCAACGATGATTTGTTGAACGCATTTGTACATTTCATTGTCTTCTTCGATCACCTGCCCAATACGCACCGCGAATGGACCGGCGACACCGTAAGCCAACAACACACCCATGAAGGTACCCACCAGCGCAGAACCAATCAAAGCACCCAGCACAGGTGGGGGTTGGTCAATCGCGCCCATGGTTTTCACCACACCCAACACACAGGCCACAATGCCCAAAGCAGGCAAGGCACCTTCCATGCTCGACCAAAAAGTGGCGTTGGCCATTTCGTGGTGGTGGTGGTTTTTAATGGAAGCGGTCATCACGTCTTCAACTGCGTAAGGGCTTAAGTTGCCCGAGGACACCACCATCAAACGAATGGTGTCACAAATCAATCCCATCAAAGCGTGGTCTTGCAGCATCGGTGGGTATTCCGCAAAAATCGCGCTGGACTCGGGGTTTTCAATGTGCGGCTCTAGCGCCACAGCACCCTCGGCTTTGAGGGTTTTCAGTATTTTGGAAACCACCAAAATCACGGCCAAATAATCGTCCTTGTGGTACTTGGGTCCTTTGAATACTTTACCCACAGCACCAAAACCCGTGCCAACCGCAGCACCACTGTTACTGATCATGGCGGCAGCACACGCCGCGCCAAAAATCTGGGCAAACTCCCAAGGCGCGGCCTTGATCACAGGCGTCATATCGCCACCGTGGGCAACGAACACACCGAACACGGCGATCATCAAAACAACTAAACCTATTGCTGCCATTGCAAGCTCCAAGTGTTAAAGCATGCTGACGCAAATGCGCCAACATGCCTCGCCAAACTGCCCCTAGATTAACTGATAAATTTGTCGATTTAAGACAGATTTTTCAATTAACAAATTCACGGCTGGGGGTAGCGCGCGGGATCAATGCAGGCACGGATTCCCATGCGCTGCGAATTTCAGTCATCAGGCCATGGATTTCATCCAAAGCCGCCAAATCATTGCGTGCGTTCACATGCAGCAAACGACGCGTGATGTAGTTATAAAGTTCGTTCAAATTGCCAGCGAGTTCGCCGCCTTTTTCAAAGTCCAAGGCGCCTTGCAAACCCAACACAATGCGGCTGGCGCGGGCAATCGATTTGCCTTTTTCAGCAATATTGTTGTGCTGGATATGGCCTTTGGTGGTGGCCAAGCTTTCAATCAAGCCGTCAAACAGCATTTGAATGAGTTCGACATTGTTGGCTTTAGAAACGCCGGTGGTGACCTTGACGTCGCCGTAACTTTCAATGGCTCTGGAATTGGCTCGCATGATCAAGTTCTCCTGTGTTCAATCGTTGACCATGGATAGATCGGCGCCATGCGGGTGAACTTGAGATCAGGCAGCAACGGGAACCGCCTTTTCTTGGCTTGCATTTTCAGAAACAGGCACTTGCACTGTTTCTTCTTGCAGGTCTTGCGATGGTAGACGGCTGTTGAGTTGCGACAAATCGGGTTGCAACACCTCGCCCATGGGATCGCTGACTTGCGCCACGGCCATTTGCGGCAAAGCGGGGGCAGCCACGGCTGGCGCAGCAGCTGGGGCCAGCTCTTCTTCAGCGGGCGGCAACATCGCCTCTTCTTCAGAGCTCACAGGATGGATCAACAAAGTGGCGGAATAAGGCTCACCCAGTCCCAGGCCAATGCGGGCGTAAATCATGCCAGTGACTTGGTCCAAGGACTGCTGAATGCGCAAGACATCGTCGGGTTTGCTGGTGGCGAAATCGGCCCCAGCTTGGTAAAGACTGGCCAAATGGTGCATAGGCAGCCAAGACACCACCGAGCCACGCGGCGTCGGTACTTGGCGGTTGTTGGTGGGCACACCCACCGTGCCGGCTTTGCCATGGCTGTAGCCTTCCATGAACACTTGTTCAATGTGCTGGCGCAAGATGGGTTCGTAGTGCGGTTTCAAGTCGGACACATGCTTGGCGTCCACGCCTGGCAATGGAATACCGCTCATGGCGTCCCACAGGGTTTTGCCGGCCAATTCGCCAAACAAGCCATCATCGTAAGTGGCAGGCACTTCTGTGCGCGAATAACCTTGGTAGATGACGTTGACTTTGTCGATCACATACAAAACGAGCAAGAAAACCAACAACACGCCCCACACCAAAAACAATTGAAAGAAGCTGTTCATGTGACGCTCCTAGAGGTTTTGAAAATATCCTCAGGTGCAATTTGCAGCTGCACACGCAGCTTTTTCACCACCGAAGACAAAATTTGACTGATGCGAGACTCGCTCACCTCTAAAACTTCGCCGATTTCCCTCAGGTTGAGCTCTTCCACGTAATAAAGCTGCATCACCAGTTGTTCGCGCTCGGGCAATTTACCGATAGCGCTGGTCACAGCGTCCATGAACTCGGCCTCTTCCACCATCACATCGGGTTGGTGCGAGGCATCATCGGCAATACTCATCACCTCTTCGGTAACCACTTCGAGCGAATAGGTTTCAAAGCGACGCGCTTTGCCGCGCTCTTTTTGGAAATCGTCCAACTCCTTGCCCATGTACTCCGCCATTTCAGCCTGGGTGGGCGCTCGGCCCAACTCGGCTGACAAGACATGCAGGCTTTCGTTGTGTTCTTTGTTGAAGGCCACGGCAGAACGCGGTAAAAACGATAAACGGCGCACCTCGTCGAGCATGGCGCCACGCACACGGCTGTGGGCGAAGTTTTCAAAATCCACGCCTTTGCTGGGATCAAACACCCGCGAGGCTTCGAGCAAACCCATCATGCCGACCTGGATCAGCTCGTCGAGCTCCATATAGGCAGGTACCCGGGCTTTCAAGTGCAAAGCCACGCGTTTGACCAAACCAAGGTGGCCTAACACCAGCTCCTCGCCTTGCGGGCGGTTCTGCTGGTACATCTTCATTGGTGAAATGGCTCTCATGTACTCTTCGTATTGCTTTGCAGCAAACGCTCCATGAAAAACTGCAGGCCACCTGAGGGGTGGTCGATGGGTCGTAACTGGGTTGACAACTCGGCCAAGCGGCGAAAGTCACGCGCAGCAGCTGTGCCCGGCGCCATCTCCATCACCGACTGGTATTTTTTCAATGCGGCCAAGACCATTTCATCGTTTTCGATGGAGGTCAAATAGTGAATCGACTCACCCAGGAAGCGCACGCACACATCATTCAAGCGTTGGTAAAGCTTCCAGCCTTGGGTTTGGGTGTCTACCAAATTGGGGACCAAGTAAATTTCGTCCAGCTTCATCTCTTGCGTGAGCACTTTGATGGTGCCGTAGGCGTCAGCGATGGAGGACGGATCGTCTTGCACCACGATGAAGCGGCGCTGGCAAGCAGCCAAAAAAGCCAACACCGAGGGAGAGATACCAGCCGCTACATCGACGATGAGGTAGTCAATTTTTTTACCCAAGTTGCTGAATGCCTGCACGATGCTGGACGCTTGCAACTGGCTTAATGCCGCCAACTCTTGTACACCCGAGGCACCTGGGATGAGTTGAATACCTTGGCGGGTGGTGATAGTGATTTCTTCGAGGGTTTTTTGACCCGCTAAAAAATGGCTGAGGTTGTACTCGGCCCTTGCACCCAAAGCGATTTGTGCATTTGCTAAACCTAAGTCAGCGTCAAACAACATGACATCATGACCTCGCTGGGCTAAGGCCACAGCCAAGTTGATCGACACGGTGGTCTTGCCCACACCGCCTTTGCCGCTGGCAATGCCGATGACCTCAGTGGTTTTGTTGTTACTCATGGGTAGACCTTGTGTGTTGCGCGGCCAGACGCGAAATTCTGGCAGAAGCCATGGCCAGCGTGCTGCTCATGTCTTCTTGGGGAGCGTCGGTGTAGCCCAGCGACAAATTCGCCAATGCCACAGTCACCAACTCTTCAGCTTGCATTTGCAGCGACCATTCGCCGATGCGCTCGCCGCGGCTGGCGCCACTCACGCCCACATGGCCTTCGGTCAGCACTTGGATCAGCGCCCAAGGTTGGCTGGCTTCGTCTAACTTAGAAATCATCAGGCTTTGCCATTGAATATGGGGGGTTGAAAGCATTCTGCGCAAAGAAGATTGGGAAGCATCGGCAGGAAGAACCACGTGGAATTGTGCCTCTTTGCAGATAGCGGCAATTTCGCTCACTCGCTCGGCCATTTGAACACCTGGGGTGTCAATGATGATGAACTTGCGTTGGCCATGCTCTTCAAGCAAGAGTTTCAAGGTGGTGACATTGGTGGCACGGAAGCAATCAACACCGGACTGGGCGCTGAGCAACTGGGTTTGGTTCCAAGCGCCAGCCCGCTGGTCGCTGTAACTGATCACGGCAACTTGCTCGCTGCCCCAGTTGACGCTGGCGTGTTGGGCCAAACGCGCCACCATCAAGGATTTACCTGCACCGGAGGGGCCCGCGAGTGCATGCACCCCTTGATCAGGGGCTGTCACGCTGCTGTGTTGCATGGAATGGCAAAGCTGGCGGCGGATTTCGTCCATAGCAGGTTCCACGTCTTCAAAACTTTGGATGCTGTCAATCAGCAAGGCACGCAAAGCCACGGGAATGGCCGCTTCTTGCAAGGCGTTGCGCAAAGGCATGAGGTTGCGGGCCAAGCCCGTGCCTTGCCAAGCCATTTGCTGGCTGAGCTTGAATTCTTTTCTCAAAGTGGCGAGCTCTTCGCGCACCATTTGAACGATTTCTCGACCTCGCATGGCGTCGCGCTCTTCGGCCACGTCGTGTGTTGGCGCCGCAACTTGTGGTGGCACCACGCTTTGCTGCGCGGGCGGGGCAACAGCCGCAAGCGCTTGCACGGGCAAGGCTTCTTCTTGGATGGATGCTGTTTTCTCTTGTGCGGCTTTTTTGAGGCTTGCTGCAGACACGAAACCTGTGGCATCGGCTTTGGCCGGTTTGGTTTGGCGCTTGTGCATGGCCATGGTGTCATCAAGCACTTTGCCAAAACTGGCTGGCTCTTCTTGAACCAAGGGCGCTTCTTCACTGACAGGCGTCGCAGACAAACTGTAGGTTTTCTCGGTAGGCACAAAGGTCTCTGCCAGTGCGACCTCGGCGTTCATGGGTTCGACATCAACGGCCACGATCAACTCGGTTTTGCCTCTCACCTTGCTGGTAGAGATGACAAGCACGTCGGGGCCGTACAAGGCAACTGCCTTTTCGTTGGCCGCCCGGGTGTCACGGGCAATGATTCGCTTGAGTTCCATGGTGTTTCTCGTTGGTCAAATAAATGGGTGGGGATCAGCCGCGGTTGGTAGCGTTCACGGTGTGAATCACTTTGACGGCTTGGTCATCTGGAATTTCGCTGTAGGACAAGACGGTCAAGTCGCTGACGCGAAAACGCACAGCTTTAGACAGCCAGCTGCGAATCAGCGGCGAGACCACCAAGACGGCGGCATGGCCTTCGTCTTCCATGGCCCGCGC
>CAMDKR010000106.1 GCA_945901225.1 Bordetella parapertussis
TCGCCCTTGGCGGACTTTGATGAGCGCCATGGCTTAGGTGCATCTTCGCTGCTGCAATTGCTTCAATGGGATGAAGACAGCTTTTTGCGACTGACCGAGGGCAGCGCCATACGCCGCATTGGCCACATACGCTGGCTGCGCAATTTAGCGGTGGCCGCGGGCAATGCTTTGCGCCAAACCCTGCCCAACGCTGATGCAAACGCTTTGCGTCAAGCCTTGCAGCGTTGGCAGGACCATCCCAGCGAGGTGGTGCGGGAGCACATCGTTTGGGCGCTTTCGTCATTGCGATGAGCCGTCATTGCGAGCGAAGCGAAGCAATCACTAGGCCCGCACCGCAGGCTCGGCCTCGCCTCCATGCTGTCACAACGTCGGCTGCGGCCGACCTGCGCCACGTGCCTTAGCAGGTATACAACACGTCAAAGCGACTAGTCTTCATTACAGTTGTCCGTCATTGCAGTTGTCCGTCATTGCGAAGGGCTTAGCCCTGAAGCAATCTCAAATTTGCTTTGTTGATTCCTCTTAGCGCTGGCCTAGATTGCTTCTACTAATTGCACCTCGTAAAGACGATGCATTGAATGCATTTTGCACCTTCACATTCCTAAAAAGGCGCGGATCGCAGGTCGGCCGTAGCCGACGTTGTGACAGCATGGAGGCGAGGCCGAGCCTGCGGTGCGGGCTGAGGGATTGCTTCGCTGCGCTCGCAATGACGGGGGGATTGCTTCGCTGCGCTCGCAATGACGGCTTATCGCAATGACAGACTATTGATGCATATCAATGTGTGAAGTCCAAGCTTTACTTAAGCTCCTCTTTTGAAACATACCCTGTCGGTATGTCACTTATCCAAGAGTAAATAATATGTTTACACGCATCATGTTGGCCACAGACGGCTCGAAGTTATCGCAAAAAGCGGTGAAAAGCGCCATCGACATGGCATCCAAATTCAATGCTGAATTGGTGGCTGTGAAGGTCATTCCCCGCTATGTTCAAACTTACTTTGAGGGCTCTTTCACAGTGGCAGATATCGATGTCAAAAGCATCGAGGCACAGTGGGCAGCCGGTGCGCAACAGGTGCTGGACAAAATAGCCACAAGCGCTGCGGCCAAAGGTGTGATCGTCAAAACCTCGGTCATCAAGTCAGACGATATTTCTGATGGTTTGGTCAAAGCCGCCAACAAAATGAAAGTAGATTTGATTGTCATGGCCTCTCACGGCCGCAAAGGGATCAAGCGTGTATTGCTGGGCAGCGAAACCCAGAATGTGCTCACGCACTCAGAAGTGCCTGTGTTGGTTCTGCGTTAACTGTGCAAGCCGCGGTAAAGCATATAGCTGGCTAAAAGAAACAGCAGCAATGCAAAGCCGCGCTTGAGTTTGAGCACAGGCATGGTGTGCGCCATGCGTGCACCTACAGGGGCCGTCACCATGGTGCACAGTCCAATGACCACCAAGCCCGGCAACCAGATGTAGCCAAAACTCCAATCGACGTTGTGGGGCGCATCCCAACCGCTCACCACATAGCCCAGAGCATTGGCCAAGGCCACGGGAAAGCCAATCGCCGCGCTGGTGGCCACTGCATTGCGCAGGGGAATGTTGCACCAAGTCATGAAGGGGATGCTGACAAATGCACCACCTGCGCCCACCAAGCCTGACAAGGTTCCAATGACTGTTCCTACGACAGTTTGACCCAGTGGTCCCGGCATTTGCCGCGAAGGCTTGGGCTTTTTATCCAACACCATTTGAGTGGCTGAAAACGCGGTGAAGCCTGCAAAGAACAAGGCAAGCACAGAGCCTCTCAAAACCGCAAACAACCACAGGCTTGACAAGGCACTGCCGAGCAATATGCCAGGCGCTAAGCCTTTGACCAAGTCCCAACGCACCGCACCCAGTTTGTGGTGCGCACGGGTACTGGCCAGCGAGGTCACCACAATGGTGGACATGCCGGTGGCAATCGCCATCTTCACCGCCGAGTCTGGGTCCACGCCTTGGGTGCTGAGTAAAAAAGTGATGAAAGGAATCATCATCAGCGCCCCACCCACACCCAGCAAACCAGCCAAAAACCCCGCTACCGTGCCCAAGAGCACCAAGGCCACGAGCACATCCGCAAATGACAGGTGCATCAGGCCAAACCGAGCTTTTGGGCCATGCCTATGCGTTGAAGTTTGCCGGTTGCGCCTTTGGGAATTTCTTCGAGCAGCAAGATTTTGCGCGGCACCTTGAAGTCAGCCACACGGGTGGCGACATAGTCGCGCAGTTCTTTTTCAGTGGCTGTTTGGCCTTCACGCAGCACCACTGCGGCACCCACTTCCTCACCCAATTTTTCATGGGGAATGCCAAAGCACACCACCTGACCCACAGCGGGGTGGTCCATCAATATTTCATCGATTTCACGTGGGCTGATTTTTTCACCCCCACGGTTGATGATTTCTTTCAAGCGCCCCGTGATGCTGATGTAGCCCTCGCTGTCAATCACGCCTTGGTCGCCGGTGCGAAACCACCCGTTGGTGAAGTTTTCCGCATTGGCTTTGTCGTTGTTCTCATAGCCAGGGGTAACGTTGGGGCCACGAATCACAATCTCGCCAGTGCTACCAGTCGCCAGCAGTTGGCCTTCGGTGTCCATGATGGCCACTTCGGGACCAGCTGACAAACCCACGGTGCCCGGTTTGCGTTTGCCAGGCGGCAAGGGGTTGCAGGCCATTTGGTGGGCCGCCTCGGTCATGCCATAGGCTTCAATCACAGGCGCATGAAAGGTGTCTTCCAGTTCGGCCAACACTTGGGGTGGCAACGATGAGGAAGAAGAACGAATGAAACGCAAAGGCACCTTGGCAATTACCTCTTTGTTATTCGCTGAACGCGACAAAATCGCTTGGTGCATGGTGGGCACAGCGGTGTACCAAGTGGGCTTGACTTCTTCCATTTGCGAGAAGAATTTCAGCGCATTGAAACCGCTGGTGCAATGCACTTCGCCGCCTTGCGAGAGAGGGGCCAAGATGCCTGCAATCAGGCCATGTATATGAAACAAGGGCATCACGTTCAAGCCGCGATCGCTGGCTGTGAAGGCTGTGCTGTGCGCAATGTGCTGGGCAGAGGCACACACATTGCGATGTGTCAGTGGAACAATTTTGGGGCGTGAGGTGGTGCCAGAAGTGTGTAACACCAAGGCCACATCGTCAGCTTGCGCCATGCCCGGCAAGGCAGCAGTTGCAGCTTGGCGTGAAGATGTGTCCAGTGCGAACGACCCAGCACCTTCAGACGGTGTAGGCAAGACATACACAATTGACACGCCCAATTTTTCAGCTACGGCAACTGCAGGGGAAGCGGAGCCCTTTTCAACGATCAGCGCTTTGGCGTTCAAATCGTTCAAATAAAACTCGAACTCATCCGCACGGTAAGACGGGTTCAGCGGTGCAGACGTGCAGCAAGCCGCCACGGCCACAAATGCTACAGCCATTTCTGCACCGTTGGGCAACACAATGGCGACGCGGTCATTGCGGCCAATGCCGACAGCATTGAGCGACTGCTGCACATGGCCACTTAAATCGCGCAAGCCTTGGTAGCTCAAAGGTGCTGCACCTGCAGCACTTAAACACACGGCATTCGCTTGGCCTTGGGCCATCCATTCTTGAAGGGTTTGCATCTCTGTCCTTTAAGTTTTCAATTTCAATCCGTGCTGGCTTTGCAGCACGCTTTGTTCCAGCAAACGTGTCAGGCTGTAGACCGTCTGCAAAGTGGGGGTAGGGATGCCCACCACGCGACCCAGCTCAATCACCCCACCCAAAATCGCATCCAACTCTAGCGCTTTGCCTTGTTCGATGTCTTGCAACATAGAGGTTTTGTGTGCACCCACAGCTTGTGCGCCTGCAATGCGCTTTTCAATACTGATCTTGAACTGTGCGCCAGTTTTTTCGCCAACCGCTTGGGCCTCTTGCATCATTTGGCTGGCCAGTAGGTGGCTTAGCGGATGCAAGGCAATTTGTTCCAGTGTGGCGTGGGTTAAAGCCGAGATGGGGTTAAAGCACAAGTTTCCCCACAATTTCACCCACAACTCACTGCGAATATCTGCCGACACCGGCACTTTGAAACCAGCGCCAATCATGGCTTGCGCCAACAAAGTAACCCGTTCAGATTTCTCTCCACTGGGCTCACCCAAGGTGAAGCGGTTGCCTTCAATCAGCTTGACCACACCAGGGGCAATCAACTCTGCCGCAGGGTAGACAACCGCACCAATGACGCGTTCGGGTTTGAGTTGCTGCCAAAGCGTTCCATCGGGGTCGAGTGTCTTGAGTTGAGTGCCTTGGTAAGCGCCTACAAGTTGGTGGAAGTACCACCAAGGCAAACCGTTTTGCATGGTCACCACGGCGGTGGTGTCATGGCACAAGCGGTCAATGTCTTGTGCAACTGCTGCTACTTGATGGGATTTCAGGGTTAAAAACACATAGTCGTAAGTTTCAGCACCGTCGACGCTGCAAGCTTTGACAGGGGCAACCAACTCGGTGCCGTCCTCTGTCACCAACTTCATACCGTGGCTTTGGATGGCACGAAGATTGTCGCCACGGGCGATGCAGGTGACGTCGTGACCTGCCAAGCTAAGTTTGACTGCGAGGTAGCCGCCAATGGCTCCTGCACCAACAATGGCTATGCGCAAAGACATGACGAAAAGATAAGAGAAGTCGACATAAGAGAGATGTGTAAAAGTAAAAGTGTCTGCAAGGGCCGCTGGATCGTCATCCTGAACGAAAGGTTCAGGTGGGCGAGGTCAGAAAGGTGTTGGGTTCATCTAACGCGAGATGTTCACGCTCACCAGCCAATTTCCAAGCCCGGGGCTCCAGAGAGCATTGGTTCAAGAAATATAAAACCCAGCAGACTTGCAGACCAGCGCATTGTAGGAGGCTTAGAGCAAGTGGCCATCGTGGCCTAAGGCGGTGTCTAGGCGGTAGAGCAAATTATTCAGATTGTGGTTGGATGAACTGGGTTCGCTGGGCGCACCAGAGAAGTCGGACAACTCGAATGCCAAGTTCAGCGCTGCCAACACGGCAATGCGGTCACGTGCTTTGATTTTTCCAGCATCGCGAATCTTGCACATCGCGTCATCGACCCGCTTGACCGCTGCATGAAAACGTTCTTCAGCGCCCACAGGGCAGCCCAAGATGTAACTTTGTCCCATGAGTTGAACCTCTAGCTGGTTCATGCGCTGTCCTTGACTTCAAGGGGCAAGCGATCGAGCAAACCATCAATGCGGCTTCGTGCGGCTTGTAAACGTGATTTGAGTGAATCGCGTTCTTGGGCAAGTGTTTCAACTTGGGCGATGAGCAGGTCGTTGGTGCGGCGCAGTTCTTCGTAACGCAACAGCAAACGTTCAACGCGCTCCAGAACGGGGTCTAGGGATGAATTTTCCGACATGGACGCATTTTAGGGGGCTAAATAGGATTGTGGCTAGAATGCGCTGGTTGGTGCTCGCGGTGTGGTTCACATACCGCAGTTCAACGGGAAGCAGAAGTTTTTTGGCCTACTTAGTACATCTTTTTTGTACATGGCTTGGCCACAAACCAGCCTGCGCTGCCCCCGCAACGGTCAAGCGAACGAAATGCCCTTGGGTGTTTCCGTCCTGTCCCACATAGCCACTGGTTGCCTTGAACAAGCAACTGGGAAGGCGGACAGGGTTGTTTTCGCTAGCCCGGATACCGGCCAACAAGGTGAAGCCGCGTTCATTCGTG
>CAMDKR010000107.1 GCA_945901225.1 Bordetella parapertussis
GCCGCTTGTTCGGTATGTGCATCCACGCCCTGGGCTCGCAGCACCATGGCCTGGCCCAAGCTTTTGATGGCCGTAACCTGTTGGCCAAGTTCGTCGTGCAGTTCTCTGGCGATTTGACCACGCACTTCTTCAATGCGAGTTTGTATGACTTGGGTGAGTTCGCGGTTTTGCGCCAGCGCCAAGGTGGCTTCACGCGCTTGGCTTTGCGCTGAAATACCCTCTTGTACCGACTGCGCCATGGCGTTGAAGGCTTCCCCCATGACCTTGGCTTCTTTGCCAAGCATCGGGGGCAGTCGGGTGTCGTAACTGCCACCCTCCATGGCTTGCAGACCTTGCACGACCTTTTGCAACGGTTGCATAGCCCGCCCCACCAACACAAACACCAGTAAATTGCCCAACAAAAACCCTGCAATGACGGTCAGGACCATGGGTTTAAAGTCGTCCCAGCCATCCAAAATGGCTCTGGAGGGGTCGGCGCGCAGCAACAAGACGCCATCAGAGACAGGTATTTCGCGGGTATTCACCAAGGGCGAAACAATGCCTGTGTACCAGTCAGGGGCATCGCGTCCGGCTTTGTAGACAGGGGGGGGCGAGCGGTAAACCACAGCGTCTTGCGTGTTTCGAAGTTCAATATCGTTGGCGCGTACACGGCCTACTGTGTCGAGAAATTGCGCCATGTCTTCCAGCGAACTGTTGCGAGAACCGGCTTGCAAGCGCGACAGCAGTTGCGTGGCGACGATGCTGGCGCCTTCCATCTCCTCGCGAACGCTTTGGCGGGTGTTATCGAGTTGTAAATAAATCAGCAAGGACGCAAATGCGGCCAAGAGCACGCCCATGATCAGGTTGATTTGTAGGCGCAGTCCCATAGCAGGGGGGTCAATCGCTGGCAGCGCCCATCATCCACAGCTGGGTTGAGCGTGCACCGCTGCGGCAAAACGCCAGCACCGGGCTGGGGGCAGACTTGACCAACTCAGCCATGTGCTGCACTTGTTCGGCAGTGATGCTGCCGCTGATGACAGGCAGGTAGTGGTAGGTCAGGCCAGCCGCTTCTGCCGCCGCTTGCATTTGTGCGGAGGTGGGTTGATCTGGGCCACCCTCCATGTCAGGGCGGTTGTTGATGACGGTGCGAAAACCATGACTGGCAATCGCCGTCATGTGCTCAGGCGCGAGTTGTGGGGCAGTGGAGAAATTGGCGTTGTGTTGGGTGACTTGCATGAAAGATTCCTGTGATGTTCAATGGTCGCTTTTGGCGGGGGCAGGGGCAGCGGTTTCTTTGCTTTCCTTGCCTTTGTGGCCTTTAGCTCCTTTGCCAGCATTGTGACCGCACAGCATGCCCAGTACCTTTTCGGCCACGGTATCACCAGAGACGGGCTTCCAAGGTGTTGACACCGCGCTGGTGAACAAGGTCTTGCCTTCGCCCATGGCCTCGGACTTGGAGGCAAACGCCAGTGTGCGTCGACGTTGGTCATGACAGTCGTATTCCATCAATGCCAAGCGCGACATGGCGCCAGTCTTGGCGCGTTCGCGCAGATCAATCAAGTGCCACGCTTGAGGGTAGACACTGCTTGCGCGTACTTTATCGGGGTCGATATAGACCACCGCAAGGAAGTTTTCATCAACGGCTTCCCAATCGGCCAAGGCCAACCATGGCTGAACAACTAACCACAGCAAAAGCATCCATTTCATAAAGCGCATAGGACATCCTTTGGGTACTTCAAGCAAACAACTTGAAGGATTTTGCCACTGAAGCCAACAAGCGCTAGCGAAGCGGCTCACTCAAGCCGCCACTTCGCACCACGCCTTGGGTGATGGCGTGCATCAGCAGGGGTGGGGAGGGTGCCCAAACGCACAGGCTGCTGCGCGCGCGGGTGATGCCGGTATAGACCAGTTCACGCTTGAGCAAAGGGGTGTCAATCTCGGGCAGGATCAGCAGCACATGCTCAAACTCGGAGCCTTGTGATTGGTGAACCGTCATCGCAAACACCGTCTCAATAGCCTGTAAGCGGCTAGGCACCAACCAGCGAACGCCCCCTTGACCATCGGGAAACGCCACCCGCAAGCGGATGTCGCCATCGACCACCACCGGCAAACACATCCCTAAGTCGCCGTTCATCAACCCGAGTGCATAGTCGTTGCGCCGTGCCATCACGGGGCGACCCACAAACCAGTCGGTATTGGCAAAACCCATGGCTTGTTGTATTTGTTGGTTGAAGTGTTTCACTCCCCAAGGCCCCTCGCGCAAGCCGCACAACACGCCGATGCAGACAAAGCTGTGTAACAAGGCCAAGGCTTGTGCGTCGTCACAAGTTTGTCCCTGCTGCAACGGTGCGAGTAACTTGCACCAAGGCGCCCAAGCCAAAGCAAGGGCTTGCAAGGTGTCTGCGCTGTTGCTGTTTGCGCTGCTGAGTTTGGTGACCGAGGCCACCTTGGACCAGCAAGCCTGCGGCGCTGTTTGCCAAAGGGCTTGCAATCCTGCGCTGTCGCCCGTGTTGCAAGCTTTGGCCCATGCGCCTATGCCTTGGTCCGGATCAAAGCGGTGGCTGTGTGTCAATACCATGGTGTGCGCTTGCAGCCAAGGCGCTTGGCAAAGTTGGGACATCACGGCACCGGCTTCGACAGAGGCGAGTTGGTCTTTATCGCCCAAGAGCACCAAACGCGACTGATCTGGCACAGCTTTGAGCAAGCGGGCCATCAATTCCAAGTCGATCATCGAGGCTTCATCAACCACGATCACATCGGCTTGCAAAACAGGTGCATTGCCGTGGCTTGTGTAGAGCAGTTTGTGCAAAGTGTGCGCAGTGTTGGGCAAACACGCTGCATCGCTGTCGCTGAGTGTGGCACGTGCTTGCACCATGGCCTGAGCTAAACGCGCTGCAGCCTTGCCTGTGGGCGCAGCCAGCAGGGTGCGCAAAGGCGTGGTTGCACCCGACTGCAACAAACGCAGCAACTTGACCACCGTGGTGGTTTTGCCCGTACCTGGTCCACCGGTGATGAGGGTGAGGGCGTTTTGTGCGGCATGGGCGCAAGCGAGGCGCTGCCCATCGCTTTGGTCAGTACCAAAAAGATGGTCAAGCTGCTGCGTCAAATCAGGTGGTGCTGCACGGCTTTGCTGCAAGGCAACAAGCCTGGCGCGAATGTCTTGCTCTGCCGCCCAAGCGCGTCGCAAATACAGGCGCTTGTCTTGCACGACCAAGGGCGAGTGCTCGCCTTGCGCCCAGGGGATATCTGACAAGCCAAGGGCCAGCTTGGCGGGCAGTGCGGCCAAAGCTTGAGGTGACCAAGCGAGTAAAAAACCTGCGTTGTCAGGCCACTGATTCAGATCGAGGCAGGCATGGCCACGCCCCCACTGGTGGCTGGCCAAAGCAGCCAACCACAGATGGCGCTCATCGGTGCTGGGTTGCAAGTTTTGCAAAAGGTGCGCCAAGGCGATGTCCAAATCGCTCAAGGGTGTCTGTTTGGTGCCGCGCCAACCGCTGGCAAGCAGATTTGACATCTTCATGGCAAGGCCTTGGCAAAGCGTTGGTCGAGCAGGTCTATCAAGGCCCACGGGGGACGCAGGGCGTGCACCCCAGCGCTGGGCGTGTCGACACCACGCAAAAACAGGTAGACCGCCCCACCCATGTGTTGCTCGTAGTCGTAGTTGGGTAAGCGGGATTTGAGCAAACGGTGCAAAGCAAGGGTGTACAGCACATACTGCACCTCGTAGCGTTTGGCCAAGATGGCCGCGCTCAGCTGGGGCGCTTGGTAGTCTGTGAGCAGGTTGGATTTGTAGTCCAGCACCCAATAGCGGCCATCGTGTTGCAGCACCAAATCCATGAAGCCGCTGAGCATGCCTTGCAAGACATTGTTTTGCAGACTGGGGCGCTCAAGGCCGGGCAAGACATGACGCTGAATATGCGTATCTAGCTCGGTGCTGCTGAGTTGACCCACAGGCAGGCTGAATTCCATTTCTGCCCAGAGCGCATTGGCAGGCAGTGTTTGTAAGACCAGATGTGAGGCAAGCGACTGGGTTGGCGCATCAGCTGCGAACAAAGGCAAAGGTTTAGAGAGGATGTTGGTAAGCCATGGTTGCAGCAGGTCTTGGGCATCGCTTGTCAGTTGCAGCCAATCGGCTTTGCGTTGCAGCAGTTGTTGCCAAGCCATGTCTTGCCCCTTGACCCCAGAGTGCGCAAGCGGCCAATCCTGCTCGGCTTGGTACTGCAGTAAGTCGTGCAGCAAAGTGCCATAGCGCGCACCGGCTGGAAAGTGTTGCCATGCAGAAACGGTTGCTGGTGAACTGAAAGGCACAGGTGTTGGCACGGCTGATGGCGCGTCCATATCAGCATCTGTGTCGGCGTCCAGCAGCGCTTCTTCATGGGGCGTGCCGGCTTCAAGGCCCCGCGTGAGACTGCTGAAACTGGCGGTCCACCAAAGCTGGTGGGTTTGCCTTTGGGGCAGCAAAGCCGATTGCGGCAAAGCAGTGCGACGCGGTGCTTGGTAAGGTTCACCGTTGGGGCTGGGCAGTGTTTGGATGGCAATGTGCTCACAGCTGCCCCAAAGGCTTTGCAGACGCTCGGCCAAGTCTGTGTGGGATTCGCGTTTTAATAAGCGCGAAACAGCACTCAGGCGCAAGTCTTTGCCCTTTTCGCCGGCCAAGCTGTCTCGGCTGCTGGCCACGCCCAGCCACAGGGCGCGTTTGGCACGGGTGAGCGCGACATACAACAAGCGCATGTCTTCATCGACATTGGACTCGGTGATGTCGAGTTCCTGCCCTTCTTCGTCTTCAGCTTCGGCGGCTTCTTTGGCATCCTCTTTGGGCGGTGTTTTAAAGCTACCCAAGAACGGCACAAACACCAAGGGGTACTCCAGCCCTTTGCTCTTGTGGAAGGTCACGATTTGCACGCATTGGTCGTCGGTTTCAAGGCGCATTTTTTGCGCTTCAGGACTGTCGCTGCTGGACTGCAGCCGGTCTGCCAAATGCTGCAACAAAGCGGCGGGGCCTTGCAAGCCTTGGCTGGCGTTTTGCAGCAGTTCGCCCAAGTGCAGCAGGTTGGTCAAGCGGCGCTCGCCATCAGGCAAAGCCAGCAAACGGGTCGCAATATGTTGCTCGTGCAGCCAGCTGTAGAGCATGGGCAAGACGCCTTGCTGCTGCCATTGCTGCAGCCAGCGTTGGCACGATTCGGCCAACGCATCGGTCATGGCGTCGTCTTGCAAAAAAGCCTGTAACTGCGGCATGTCCAAACCCCAAACACGGCAGGCCACCGCGCTGCGCAGCCAAGTGGTTTGACGCGGAGAACCGATGGCTCTGAGCACCCTCCACAGGTCTTGGGCTTCTTCGCTTTGGAACACATTGGCGTGGTCCGACATGAAGACACTGGGTAAGCCCAACTTTTGCAAAGCTTTTTGCATGGCCTTGGCTTGTACATGGGTGCGTACCAACACAGCCATGTCACGCGGTTGCACCTCGGGTTGCTGGCGCAACAAGGCCACTATTTGCGCGGCAAAGCCGTGTGACAAGTGGTGCAACTGCAGCGGCACGCTCCAATACTTGGCGTTCTCGGGGGGCGGCAAGTGCCATACGGTTAAAGGCGGCAACTCGAGGCCTTGGGTATTGACAAAGGGTTTGGCGTCGCTGCGGCTGGTAACAGGGGTGAATTCAATCT
>CAMDKR010000108.1 GCA_945901225.1 Bordetella parapertussis
TACGGGCCAGGCGTCGGTGCCAACTTCTTGCAACTTTTCCAAACAGTCAACAAAGGTTGGCCACTCCCCTTGGGGGGTATCGCTAACCGCCGAAGTCTTTTGTATGTCGGCAATTTGGTGAACGCAATGCTTGTCGCGCTTGAACACCCCGATGCAGCTAACAAGCTCTATTTGTTGTCGGATGGTCAAGATGTTTCAACCAGCCAGTTGGTTGAACGCATGGCACAGGCCCTGAATAAAACCCCGCGTTTGTTTTCTCTGCCGCAAGGCATGCTTCGTCTAGCATCAAGTGCTTTAGGGAAATCAAGCGCTGTTGATCGCTTGTATGGCTCTCTTTTCCTAGACAGTGCCAAGATAAGGCAGGAGCTGAGTTGGACACCTCCTTTTTCAATGCAGCAGGGCTTAGCTGAAACCGCTCAGTGGTTTCTCAAAGCGCAAGACAGTTCTGCACCAAGCTAAGGTACACCTTCATGTACCTCTCAGACCTTCTCTTCTCCCAAGGCTTTGGCACTCGCCGCATTTGCGCTGGACTCGTGCAGCAAGGCCTCGTCAAAGTCGATACCGGCAACGGCTTGCAACTGATGGACGAGGACATTGACATCAATCCAACAGACGGTATGCATTACGAAGTGCAGGGCGCTCTTTGGCAATTCCACACCAAGGCCTATATCCTGCTGAATAAACCGGCAGGCACCGAGTGCTCGCACAAGCCCTCGGTGTGGCCAAGCGTCTACAGCCTGCTGCCTGCTCCTTTGCGCCAACGTCCTGCCAAAACTGGCTTGCAAGGTGTGCAAGCTGTTGGGCGTTTGGACCAAGACACCACCGGCATGTTGCTGCTGAGTGACGATGGCCAGTTCATTCACCGCATGAGTTCGCCCAAGCACCATATGCCCAAGCTGTATGAGCTGACCACCGCCGATGCGCTGGACGACAAGGTGTGCCAAAAGCTGCTGGCGGGTGTGGTGCTGAATGACGACCCGCGGCCTGTGAAGGCCGCAGCTTGCGAACAAATGGGCACCCACCAACTGCACCTGACCCTGACCGAGGGTAAATACCACCAAGTCAAACGAATGTTGGGCGCTGTGGGCCACAAGGTGGTTGGACTTCACCGCTCGCGCATAGGTGGGCTAGTTTTGCCAGCAGATTTAGCCTCTGGGCAGTGGCGGTGGTTGGGGCCGCATGAATTGGCTCAATTTTAAATTACGCCATTATTTAGAACAAATACCGACTTTCATGCCAAAATAAGGCATGGCTAAGTCCTCATCCCATAACGCATTCCTGCCGCCCCAAGCCCAGCAAGCGCTGCTGGCTTTGGGCGAGCATTTGGCCCTGGCTCGTAAGCGGCGCAAGCAATCCTTGCGTGAATGGGCCCAGCGCATGGGCGTATCGGTGCGCACGGTGCAGCGCATGGAACAGGGCGATCCCGGTGTGGGCATGGGCATTTACGCGGTGGCGTTGTGGTTGATGGGGCGCACAGATGCTTTGGCTGGTATGGCCTTACCCGAGTTGGACATGGCCGCCTTGGATCTTGAATTGGCTGTCGCCTCCAAGCGCGGTCGCCCCAAAAGCGCGGTATCGCCATGAGAGCCGAGGCCTTGGGCGACACGCTCTATCTGTGGTGGCTGACCGACCCACAACATCCACGTTGCATAGGGACGCTGCGCTTGGTACGCAAAGCGCAAACGCAATCAACCGGCGTGGCTTTGCGCTACGGCAGCGATTGGCTTCAAACCGGCTTTGCATTGAGCGAAGACCTGCCCTTACGTGACCTGGAGTTTTTACCCACGGTACCTGATCAAGCGGTGGGCGCGGTCGATGATGCCCGCCCAGACCGCTGGGGTGAGCGAGTCATTCGCTACCTGATCAACCCGCAACGCCTCTCCACTTTAGATTTTTTATTCTTTGCAGGCGACCAGCGTTTTGGTGCGCTGGGTGTGTCCTTGTTGCAGCAAGCTTATGTGCCTTATGCGCATGGTGCATTGCCAGTTTTGGAGGATGTACAGGCTATCCATGAATTGGTGCGACAAGTCGAGGCAGGTGGTCAAGTGCCTCAACATTTGGCGAGGTTGGTCTCGCCTGGGGCTACCTTGGGAGGTGCCAAACCCAAGGCCTTGCTTCATATGCATGGCGCTGAGTGGGTTTTAAAGTTTGCCGATGCCAATGACCATCTGGACATGGGCTTGGTTGAGCATGCTTGTATGCGCTTGGCTGCTCTGGCAGGTATTGAGGTGTGTGAAACCCGACCCTTGGCATACCAAGCAGGGCAACACAGACGTCATGCTTTGGCGATCAAACGTTTTGACCGCCACAACGAACAACGTTTACACGCCGTGTCTGCCCATGTGGCCTTGCGAGCCGCAGGCCTTGACTATGGGTACCCCGAGATGGCTTTGCTGTTGCGCCGCTTGGGCGTGGCTTCCCACATCAAAACGAATGCAGAGCAGTTGTTCAAGCGTATGGTCTTTAATATCTTGATGGACAACACCGACGATCATGAAAAAAACCATGCATTTTTATGGCAACAGCATGCGTTGGTATTGACCCCTGCGTTTGATGTGCTGCCCACCAACCAAGGCTTTGGCTACCAGTCCATTCGGGTAGGCAAAGAAGGCTCGGTAGCTTCCCTGGCTAATGCTTTGTCAGATCACTTGAGCTTTGGCTTGCATCTGCAAGAAGCCAAGGCCTTGGTGGATCAAGTCAAGGGGGTCACTTCCCAATGGCAACAGCATTTTGCACAAGCAGGTGTCAGTGCTGCTGATATAAAAAGTTTGGCACAAACCATTCGCTCAAGCCAAGCCCTTTAAAAACCCCACCACCAATTCCAAGCTCTTTTGCGCTTGGTCTTTGTGCGGCGAATGGCCGCAAGCTTGCAGCACATGGCGCTCTACTGTGCCCGCCGTGTGCAGCTCATTAATGTGACGCAAGCTGCCATAAGCGTCATCCACCCCTTGCAGCGCCATCACCGGTGCTTTAATGGCTTTGCATTCCTCGCGAATGTAAAAGCTGCGGAACGCCTGCGACAGCCAGACATCGTTCCATTGCCAAAAAGCGCAGTCCACATCGGCGTGGTAGCGCAGCAGCTTTTGGCGTAAATCCCCTGTTTCATAAGCTTGCTTGGCTGCTTCGATGGCGCTGACAGTCATGTCTTCCACCATCAGGTGCGGCGCCATCACCATGCAGCCCGCCACGGCATATCGCGCTGCGTGCAGCAACGCGATGGTGCCGCCATCCGAGTGGCCGATCAGCACGGGTTGCTCCACGCCCCACTCGCGTAGCAAGGCGGGCAATACCTCCCACGCTTCGCGGTGCATATAGTCCGCCCCCAAGCGACCGCTGCCGCGCACATCGGCGATGGCAGGGGACTGTCCATAGCCGCGGCGGGAATACACCCAACCGGCCCGCCCAGCGGCTTGGCAGACTTGTTTTGGCCAGTCGCCCGCACGGCCTTGCCACATGGCGACCGAACCCAGCCCCTCATGCAGGAAAACCAAGGGGGCGCGGGTGCTTGGGCCTGGGATTTGAAGAACTTCCATACCCGCACAATACCTCATAGACGCAGTCATAATTTGTCAGTACATTCAACGGTTTTGACAAATAAACCTTTTTCTCCATGGCCCCAACTTCTGAAAATGACGCGGAAATCCTGAGGACCTTGCGTGAAGCCGCTGGTTTGGATCTGGCGCAATTGGCAGCCATGGCCAACTTGTCTCTGGGTCAGGTGCGTCAATTGGAAGAGGGAGGGGACTCGAATTTTTACTCGCCTCAAATCAAGGCGCAAAGCATGCGTCGCGTACTCCGGCTGTTGCAAAACCAGCCCAGTGCAGAAGACGCTGCTGCCCAAGCAGCGCTAGAACAAACACCCAAGTCGGTGAATGTTATCGATGACATCATCAGGCTGTCTGAAACAAACCTGAAAGGCACCATCGACACCTCGCTGGTGCGTCGCCCGTCCAGTCCTTACAAAGCTTTGTTGGTGGTAGGCGTGGCCTTGGTGGTGGTCTTTATGCTGTTGAATTGGCAAGCCAACCAGAGCCCAACGCCCCAAATTTTCACGGAATGGATAGAACCCTTCAACGCCAAACCAGTGGTTGAAGCTGAACCGGCCAAGGAAGAAGAGCCTGCACCTCAAGCGCCTGTACCAACCAAGCCTGTAGAGACCGCCAGCACGGTCACTGAAAATATCTCTCCAGTGCTTACACCCCCCGTTGCGGCTCCTGCTATGGCGGTTCCTGCTGTGGCGGAGGTGGCTGGCGACTGTAAGTCCTTAACCGCGGAGCCCACACCTGCGGCGCCGGTGTCCATAAACAAAACAGGCACCTATGTCTACTTGCTTCCCACCAAGGATGTACAAGTGTGTGTCGATGACGGCAAGCGTGTGCGAACCGTGGTGACCCTGAAAGCGGGCGAGGGTAAAAGTATCCATGGATCCTCCCCTTGGGTGATTGCTTCTACCCAAATCAACACTCTTCAAATCTATTTTCAAGGCTCTAAAGTGATGATTCCCAAAGATGCTGGCCAACGCATTGTGCTGAAAGAGCAGGCACTTCAAAACTGATTTCAATATTTGCCACAATAGGGCATCTGCGCACCGCCCGGGTGGTGAAATTGGTAGACACAGCGGACTTAAAATCCGCCGCTTTCCTGCATAAGGGGCGTACCGGTTCGATTCCGGTCCCGGGCACCAGGGCATAAAGCCACTGCTATCATGCTTTCATGTCCAAGTTCACCACCACTTTCGAGATCCACGTGCACGGCGCTGTCCCGCTGCGCGAAGAGGTCACTTTCGAGCAAATTCAAGACGCTTTGCGCTCTGTTTGGGTTTATGCAGGTGCTCGTTCGCTGAGCGAAGGCGCCGACAGCTTTTACGAGGAAGAACCCGGCATCCGCTTTGATGCCAACGACCATATTCTTCAAATATGTTGGACCGTCAAGGGTGAGGACGATTTCCGTCAAGCCTTGGACGAGATGTGCATGGCTTTGAATGACCTCACCTCTGCGGGCGCAGCGTTGGAAGTCACCTTTTACGACGCCGAGTTCGATGAAGAAGACGAGCAACAAGGCCGCGATTCACGCGACGATTTTGTGATGCTGTTTGTGGGCCCCACGCCTGCAGCCATCATGCAGGTGCAACGCGATTTGCTGGTGCAAGATTTGGTCAACTTGATGGAACGCCACTTCGAGGCTTCAGAGCTTAGCGATGTGGTCACCGAAGTGGACAAGCTGTTCAGCAAGCGCTTCGAATCGCTGGTCAGTTCGCTTGAAATCAGCAAGCCGCCAAAAGGTCAGGGCGGTGGCGGCAGCGGACATGGTGGGCGGCGGCCAAGGCATCTGCATTGAAATTAATTGGGATCTGACCCCAATTAACTAAACCGAATATCACTATAAGGCAGCATTGCAATTAATTGGGATCTGACCCCAATTAACGAGTCCCCTGTCGCAAGCAAGGTGACACGACCAACACGGTCCACATCCGCCAGCAAACCCCGCTCAGCCAGCACCTGCTGGGTATGCCTCGCCACAGGTTCGCCAGTCTCCAAGATGGTGACGTTCTCGCCCACCAAGGATCGCAGCAAGGGCAGGGCAAAGGGGTAATGGGTGCAACCCAGCACCAAGGTG
>CAMDKR010000109.1 GCA_945901225.1 Bordetella parapertussis
TTGCCTGCAAACACGTGGACGCTCCATCACACACAAATCAAGAAAAACATAGCGCCGCAAAGAAATGGCGCAGTAAGTTATTAAAAGCATTTCAAATCAGACCTAAATCTAAGGCAATGCTCTTAGAGGTCATGTCCGAAGCTGAAAAAAACAGTTTGATAGGCCCCGAAAGCCGTTTAATGATGGAAGGCGTGTTGCGCATCAGTGAGATGCGAGCCTTAGACATCATGGTGGCAGGACCGCGTATTGACATGATTGACATTGAAATGGAGCGCGACGAACTCTTCCACCAAGTCATAGATATTGGTCATTCGCGCTACCCAGTATTTGAAGATAACCGAGAAAACATCATTGGCGTACTGCACTCCAAGGACTTGCTGAAACTGCAAAGAGCACCGGACTTCCATCTCAAAGGCTTGCTTCGCAATGCGCTGTATGTGCCCGAGTCCAAAAGCCTTGTCGATTTACTCCGAGAATTTAAAAAAAGTCGAAACCATCTCGCATTGGTGGTTGATGAGTTCGGCAAAATAGCAGGCTTGGTTACGCTTGAAGATGTACTTGAAGAAATTGTCGGTGAAATAGAAGATGAATTCGACACAGAAACCAGCACCACCGATATCTACACCTTGGCCGATAAAAGTTACCGAATCGCAGGTAATTGCTCAATCGACGAGTTGAACAAAGCTTTTTCAGTCAACTTGATGCAAGACAAAGAAGAAGAATTTGACACCATTGGCGGTCTGATTGCGCATGAAATTGGGCATGTGCCTCAAAAGGGAGAAAACATCACCATTGCCGGATTGCGCTTTGAAGTCATGCACGCCAAAGGTGGAGCAGTCAAATGGTTTCGCTTAAGGCTGTAAAAAAATAGCAGCTAAATAAGTGTTGAGTTCAATTTCAAACTATGGCCTGCTCATTGCATTAGGCATTCTGCAAGCCTATGCATTGGCTTCCCCGTGGAGTGGCGAAGCAAATGCGTGGCTTCAAATCATCGCCTTGGCTGGATTCCTAACGCATCAGCAAAACAACAAAAAACCAAGGCAAACATTTATTCAAGCTTGGGTTTTTTCAACCAGTTGGCTTATTGCCTCTGTGTGGTGGTTGTACATATCCATTCATCATTTTGGTGGATTGCCTGTCGTCTTAACCATAGTGGCTATCTTTTTGTTGTGCGGAGGTTTGGCGATCTATTACGCCTTGACTGTGCAACTCTATGTCAAATTAAAAAAATCTCACGCTACCTTCTGGCATGCAAGTTTATTTGCATCATGCTGGACGCTTGCAGAAATGGCCAGAGCAGAGTTCTTTACAGGTTTCCCATGGGGCGCAATAGGTTATGCCCATGTTGACAGCGTCTTGGTGACATTTGCACCCTGGGTTGGTGTGTATGGCGTGGGTTGGGTAGCAGCATTCATAGCGGCCTGCATTGCAACCAGTCTTTCCAAGGATAAGAAAGATAAAAAAATAGCCAAGTCCACAGCCTATTCATTGGTGGTCTTGTTATTGCTGATGGTGCCATGGCATGTCAACAAAAGCTCTGATGAAAAAAACTTCAGCGTGAGTTTGCTGCAAGGCAATATCCCACAAGATTTGAAATACACGAAGCTGAGAGAGCAAGCTGTTCAGTGGTATGTCGAAAAAGCAGTGCAAGCCGAAACAGACTTGGTAGTCATGCCAGAAACCGCCATTCCCTATCTTCGCCAAGACATACCCAATGATGAATGGCAAAAAATATCCACGCATTTCGCAACAGGGAAAAAAGCCATCATCGTCGGCATTCCCACTTTTGAAAAAGACAAGGGTTTTGGTAATTCCGCTATCGCGCTAAAAGCCAATGCAGATGAGTACCTGTACAACAAACATCACTTGGTGCCATTTGGTGAATTCATTCCAACATACTTCAAATGGTTCAACCAGATGGTCAATTTTGGAATCACTGACTTTATACGCGGCCCACTCAAGCCAGATCCCTTTGTTTGGAATGGGCAAAAAATCGCCATCCAAATTTGTTATGAAGATTTGTTTGGCGAGGAACTGGCGCAAAGATTCGCTGTTGAGCAAGACAACACTCCTTCACTCTTGGTCAACATGAGCAATATTGCTTGGTTTGGCAACACGGTGGTAATTCCGCAGCATTTGCATATTGCCCGCATGCGTAGCATTGAGCTAAACCGTCCCACCATTCGCGCCACCAATTCGGGGGGGACGGCGATCATCGATGCCAGTGGAAAAGTTCAAGCCGTTGCAAAACCTTACACGCAAACCATTTTGGTTGGCAATGTACCTGCCAGCGATGGCCGTGTGACTTGGTTTACCCAATGGGCAGGGCGCTGGGGCTTGTTGCCTATGTGGGTGTTTTGCTCTGCGATTGTTTTGGGTTTTGCAGTGACAGGCACCAGGCTGAGGTCGGCGACACAGAGTCACTAAAATACCAACTCATCTGAAGAAATTATGCTGACATTCCAACAAATTATTCTGCAACTTCAAAACTATTGGGACAAGCAAGGCTGTGCCTTGCTTCAGCCCTTGGACATGGAAGTGGGTGCCGGCACATCCCATACAGCCACTTTTTTGCGTGCACTTGGCCCTGAGCCATGGAAGGCGGCTTACGTTCAGCCCTCAAGACGTCCCAAGGATGGTCGTTATGGAGAAAATCCTAATCGCCTGCAACACTATTACCAGTACCAGGTGGTACTCAAGCCCGCGCCATCGAACATCCTGGAATTGTATTTAGGTTCATTAGAAGCACTGGGCTTTGATTTAAAAGCAAACGACATACGATTTGTGGAAGACGATTGGGAAAACCCCACATTGGGTGCTTGGGGTTTGGGATGGGAGGTATGGCTCAATGGCATGGAGGTCACGCAGTTCACTTACTTTCAACAAGTTGGCGGTATCGATTGCAAACCCATCACTGGCGAGATCACCTACGGCCTGGAACGCTTGGCCATGTACTTGCAAGGGGTAGACAATGTTTACAACTTGAAATGGACGGAGTCCTTGAGTTACGGCGATGTCTATTTACAAAATGAACAAGAGCAGTCAGCCTACAACTTTGAGCACAGCGATGCCGCTTTTTTGTTCGAAGCATTTGCTGCGTATGAAAAACAAGCCCTTTATTTGATGACCCAAGCGCTGGCCTTGCCGGCCTACGAGCAGGTTTTAAAAGCAGCCCATACCTTCAACCTGCTCGATGCACGAGGCGCGATCAGTGTCACTGAAAGAGCCGCCTACATTGGGCGCATTCGCAATTTAGCCCGCAATGTTGCGCAAAGCTATGTCAAGAGCCGTGAAGCACTTGGCTACCCCATGGCGCCTAAAGAATGGGTTGCTCACCTTGAGGGAGCGGCTGCCTGAAATGAATCAAAGCTTATTGCTAGAGTTACAAGCCGAAGAGTTGCCACCCAAAGCCTTGTCCGCTTTATCCGCTGCGTTTACGCAAGGCATTGTGAACAGCCTCGGACAACAAGGCTTGCTCGACAGCGAATCCAAAGTAACCCCCTTTGCCACACCCAGGCGTTTGGCGGTGCACATCAGCAAGGTGTCCGCAAAAGCCGCGGACAAATTGATTCAAGTCAAGCTGATGCCCGTCAGCGTCGGCTTGGATGCGCAAGGCAATGCCACACCTGTATTGCTGAAAAAACTACAAGCGCTGGGCATGGATGCGCTGCAACTTTCTCAGCTAGAGCAAAAGATGGATGGCAAAGCCATGGCTTTGTTCGTCGCGCAAACACAAGCCGGTGTGACTATTGAGCAAGGCTTGCAAGTGGCTTTAGACCACAGCATCAGTCACTTGCCCATCCCCAAGCTCATGACTTACCAACTGCACGAAGGCTGTGCCATGCCAGGGTGGGACAGCGTCAGTTTTGTGCGCCCTGTTCACCATCTAGTGGCTTTGTTTGATGAGCAGGTTCTTGCAGTCAAGGCTTTAGGTTTGAAAGCCGGTCGAAAAACACTGGGTCACCGTTTTGAAGCCCGTACTGCATCGATAGACATCAGCCATGCCGACCACTACGAACAAACCTTGCTAGAACAAGGCGCGGTGATTGCCAGCTTCGATCAACGCAAAGCTTTGATCCAACAGCAGCTTCTTCAAGTCGCTCAAGCTGCTGGAGAAGGTTTAAAGCCCATCCAAGATGAAGCCTTGTTGATGGAAGTGACGGGATTGGTTGAAAAGCCCAATGTGTTGCTCTGCCAGTTTGACAAAGCTTTCCTGGAAGTGCCCGCAGAGTGCTTGGTGTTGACCATGAAGGCCAACCAAAAATACTTTCCGCTCCTGAGCGCCAAGGGTGATTTAACCCATCAATTTTTGGTGGTCAGCAACATCACACCGCTTGACCCCAGCGCAGTCATCACTGGTAACGAGCGGGTGGTGCGTCCTCGACTTGCAGATGCGCAGTTCTTCTTCAACCAAGACCGTCAACACACTTTGGCTTCAAGAGTTGATCGTTTGGGCAAAGTGGTCTATCACAACCAACTCGGCACTCAGCAGCAACGCATGTTGCGTGTCAGTGCACTGGTCCAACAACTCTCAATTGTTTTAAGCACGGCAGAAGAGAAAGCCGATGCTATTACCGCAGCGCAACTGGCCAAAACAGATTTGCTGACCGATATGGTGGGTGAATTCCCTGAGCTACAGGGAACCATGGGCGCTTATTACGCTTTGCATGATGGACACTCACAGCAAGTGGCGCAGGCCATTGAAGACCATTACAAGCCACGTTTTGCTGGCGACAGTTTGCCGCGCAGTGATGTGGGTTGTTTGCTAGCCTTAGCGGACAAACTCGAGACTTTGACTGGCATGTTTGGCATTGGTAATTTGCCGACCGGCGATAAAGACCCCTTCGCTTTGCGCCGACAAGCGTTGGGGGTCATTCGCATTTTGCTGCGTGCTCCCTTTGACACCATGCACCTAGACCATTTGCTAGAGAGCGGTCTGGGCATTCTGGCCAAAGAGTGTGACATCGATGCTGACAAAGCAAAGTCTGAGCTCTACCAATTCATACTTGATCGCTTCGCTGTCAATTTGAAAGACCAAGGCTATAGCGCTTTTGAAGTGGATGCTGTACTTGCATTGCGTCCCCAATGCTTGGGCGATGTACCTGCGCGTATGGAGGCGGTCAGGGCGTTTGCAGCGATGCCGCAAGCTGAGGCCTTGGCCGCTGCCAATAAGCGCATAGGCAATATTTTGAAGAAAGCGCCCAAAGCAGACAGCAGTCAGTTTTCCGCAGCAAAAATGACACTCGCTGCGGAAAAAAACTTGCATTTGTCCATGGCGCAAAACGTCACCCAAGCCGACGATTTTTACGCGCAAAAAAACTACACCGATTCATTGAAGACTTTGGCAGCGCTGCGCGAGCCTGTGGATATATTTTTCAATGATGTCATGGTCAATGATCCCGATGAAGACATTCGGCGCAATCGCTTAGGTCTTTTGAGCCAACTTCACGACAGCATGAACCGCGTCGCAGATTTATCCCGCTTGGCAAACTGACAAGGCACACGCATGCACACCCCACTGGTGATTTTGGACAGAGACGGAACGGTCAACCATGACAGCGACGACTACATCAAGTCGGTTGATGAGTGGGTGGCACTGCC
>CAMDKR010000110.1 GCA_945901225.1 Bordetella parapertussis
GATGGCAAAACCATGCAACCACTCGAAGCCCACGGTGTGCAGGTGATGTCGATTGGCTTTTTGGTGGCGCAAGACCAAGCCATGGTGTGGCGCGGTCCCATGGCCACGCAAGCCTTGGAGCAGTTGCTGCGCCAAACCAACTGGCGGGATTTGGATTACCTCATCGTCGACATGCCTCCTGGCACCGGGGACATTCAGTTGACGCTGAGCCAACGGGTGCCGCTGACCGGCGCGATCATCGTCACCACGCCGCAAGACATTGCCTTGATAGACGCTTTGAAGGGCATACGTATGTTCCAAAAAGTGGGTGTGCCGATTTTGGGCATCGTGGAAAACATGGCGGTCCATGTGTGCAGCCAATGTGGTCATGCCGAGCATATCTTTGGTGTGGAGGGTGGCAAAAAAATGGCCAATGCCGAAGGCATGGCGTATTTGGGCGCACTGCCTTTGAGCATGGCCATACGCGTGCAAGCCGACAGCGGTTTGCCCAGCGTGGTGGCTGACCCCGATGGCGAGGTCACCGGCATTTACAAAGCGGTGGCACGTCAGCTGGCTGTGGCCGTGGCTGCCAAAGCCAAAGATTTTTCTTCTAAGTTCCCCACCATCAAGGTGTCCAAAGACACCTGAAGCCGAGCAGCATCCAAGATGCATTAAAGTGCATGGATGCGCCACACCCTTGCTGAGGACAAACACCCCTTTCTGATCGCTTTGGGAGAACGTGTGCGAGCCCTGCGCGCTCGCCGTGGTCTGTCGCGCAAAGCTGCATCGGCCCGTGCGCAGGTGTCTGAGCGGCATTGGGCGAATTTGGAATCGGGCACCGGCAACGCATCCGTGTTGGTGCTTTTGCAAGTGGCCAAGGCCTTGCAATGCGATTTGGTGACTTTGCTGCAAGAAGCGCCAGCGGCTGGTAGCTTGCGGCGGCAGCACATCGCCTTGATTGGTTTGCGCGGTGCGGGTAAGTCCACCCTAGGCCAGCGCTTGGCCAAAGAGTTGGGCTATGTGTTCATCGAACTCAGCCGCGTGATCGAGCAACTGGCCGGCTGCAGCATCAGCGAAATTCATGGTCTTTATGGACCCGAGGCTTACCGCCGCTATGAGCGCCGCGCATTGGAAGACAGCTTGGCGAACCACACCCATGTGGTGTTGGCCACGCCTGGCGGTTTGGTGTCTGAGGACACCACCTTCACCATGCTGCTGGCGCAGTGCTTCACCATCTGGTTGCAAGCCACGCCCGAAGACCATATGGCGCGGGTCTTGGCCCAAGGCGATACCCGTCCCATGGCCGCCAGCACCGAAGCCATGCAAGATTTACAGCGCATCCTCAGCAACCGCAGCCCGTTTTACGCCAAGGCCGATGTGCATATCGACACCAGCGCCCAGTCCGAGGAGCAAAGCTTTCAGTCCTTGAAAAAGGCTTGGTTGGCTCAGTTGTAAATATGTGCAATATATTGCATTAATCAAGAGAATTTCTGCACGATGATGCACGGCTTCGCAGGAGTGCCCGCATGTCTGATTTCACGGTTGATTACCAAACCCACCCAGGCCAATACCGCCATTGGTCTTTGAAGGTGGAGGGCGAGGTCGCCACCTTGTCACTGGACATCCAAGAAGACGGCGGCATCTTGCCTGGCTACAAGTTGAAACTCAACTCCTACGACTTGGGTGTTGACATTGAATTACACGACGCCTTGCAGCGGGTACGTTTTGAACATCCCGAGGTCAAGTCTGTGGTGGTCACCAGTTTGAAGGACCGCATTTTTTGCTCTGGCGCCAACATCTTCATGTTGGGCTTGTCCACCCATGCATGGAAGGTGAATTTTTGTAAATTCACCAATGAAACACGCAATGGCATCGAAGACAGCAGCCGCCACAGTGGTTTGAAATTCGTCGCAGCGGTCAACGGTGCGTGTGCAGGTGGTGGCTACGAATTGGCGCTGGCCTGTGACGAGATTGTGTTGGTGGATGACCGCTCCAGCAGCGTGTCGCTGCCTGAAGTGCCTTTGTTGGGCGTCTTGCCCGGCACGGGTGGCTTGACCCGCATCACCGATAAGCGCCATGTGCGCCATGATCATGCCGATATTTTTTGCACCAGCGTGGAAGGTGTGCGTGGCCAAAAAGCTGTCGACTGGCGCTTGGTGGACGCCATTGCCAAGCCTGCGCAGTTTGACCAAGTGGTGGCCAAGCACGCACAAGACTTGCCTTCTCACAGCAAACGGGTGGGCATGGCGGCACGAGGTCAGGGCGTGGAACTCAAGCCTTTGCACAAAACCACCACGGCTGACAGTTTGAGCTACACACATGTGAATGTGGCGATTGACCGCGCCAAGCGCACCGCCACCCTCACCGTGTCAGCACCCAACACCGCTGTGCCAAGCACCATCGAGGCGATTCACCACGCAGGGGATAACTGGTATCCGCTGCAAATGGCGCGTGAGTTGGATGATGCGATTTTGTGTTTGCGAACCAATGAATTGGACATCGGTACATGGCTGCTGAAGACCAGCGGCGACCAAGCTCTGGCTTTGCAATCGGATGCGGTGCTGCTGCAACACCAAGCGCATTGGTTGGTGAACGAAACCATCGGCTTGCTGCGCCGCACCTTGGCGCGATTGGATGTGTCTTCACGCTCGATGTTTGCGCTGATCGACGAGGGTTCTTGTTTTGCAGGCACCTTGGCCGAGTTGGCGCTGTGCGCTGACCGCGCCTACATGCTGGCCCTGCCCGATGCGCCAGACACAGCGCCTCGTGTGGTGTTGAATGAATTGAACATGGGTTTCTTCCCCATGGTGAACCACCAGTCACGTTTGCAGCGCCGCTTCTATGAAGAAACCGCGCCACTCGAGGCTGTGCGTGCTGCTTTGGGTCAAGCCTTGGATGCTGACCAAGCGCTGGCTTTGGGACTGGTCACTGCTGCGCCGGACGATATTGACTGGACTGACGAATTACGCATCGCCATCGAAGAGCGTGCCGCCATGTCGCCTGACTCGCTCACCGGCTTGGAAGCGAATTTGCGCTTCAGCCAAAAGGAATCCATGGAGACCCGTATTTTTGGCCGCTTGTCGGCTTGGCAAAACTGGATCTTCAACCGCCCCAACGCCGTTGGCGACAAAGGTGCCTTGAAGGTTTACGGCAAAGGCGAAAAAGCTGCTTTCGATTTCAACCGCATTTAATTGGTTAATTGGGGTCAGATCCCAATTAATTTCCTCCATCTCATCAGGAAACAACATGTCAGCCATTAACTACAGCGAAAAAATCCCCAACAACGTCGACCTCGGCGGCGACCGCACCTTGCAACGCGCCTTGGAACAATGGCAGCCCAACTTCATCAACTGGTGGGATGACATGGGCCCCGAAGGCACGACCGACAGCGAGGTGTATTTGCGCACCGCGGTCAGCGTGGACCCGCAAGGCTGGGCGCAGTTTGGCCACGTGAAAATGCGCGACTACCGTTGGGGGATCTTTTTGAACCAAGGCGAAGCTGACCGCAAAATCCATTTCGGCGACCACAAAGGCGAAGCCGCTTGGCAAGACGTGCCTGGCGAACACCGTGCCAATTTGCGCCGCATCATCGTGACGCAAGGCGACACCGAGCCTGCGTCTGTTGAGCAGCAGCGCCACCTGGGCCTCACCGCGCCCAGCATGTACGACCTGCGTAACCTATTCCAAATCAACGTGGAAGAAGGCCGTCACCTGTGGGCCATGGTGTATTTGCTGCACAAGCATTTCGGTCGCGATGGCCGTGAAGAAGCCGAGGCACTGTTGGAGCGCCGCAGCGGCCAAGAAGACAACCCCCGCATCTTGCAAGCCTTCAACGAGCAAACGCCCGATTGGCTGAGCTTCTTCATGTTCACCTACTTCACCGACCGCGACGGCAAGTTCCAGTTGTGCGCTTTGGCTGAAAGCAGCTTCGACCCTTTGGCGCGTACCTCCAAGTTCATGCTGACCGAAGAGGCGCACCACATGTTTGTGGGCGAGTCCGGCATTTCACGCGTGATTCAGCGCACCTGCGCCGCCATGAACGAACTCAAAACCGACGACGTGGGCAAGTTGCGTGCGGCGGGTGTGATTGATTTGCCCACCATCCAGCGCTACTTGAACTTCCACTTTAGCGTGACCATCGATTTGTTCGGTGCCGACGAGTCAAGCAACGCAGCCACCTTCTATTCCACCGGCATCAAAGGCCGCTATGAAGAAACCAAGCGTGACGACGACCATGTGTTGCGCGGTCAAACCTACAAGGTCTTGCACGTGGTCAACGGCCAGTTGCAAGAAAAAGAAGTACCCATGCTCAATGCGCTGAATGAAGTGCTGCGCGACGACTACATCAAAGACTCTGTCGGTGGTGTCGATCGTTGGAACCGCGTCATCGAGAAAGCCGGTTTGCCGCATCGCCTGAGCGTGCCGCACAAGGCCTTCCACCGCAACATCGGTGCTTTATCAGGTGCCAAAATTTCGCCTGATGGCCGCGTGGTGTCCGAGAACGAATGGAGCGCCAAGGTCGGCGAGTGGTTGCCCACCGCTGAAGACCGCGCATTCGTGGCCAGCCTGATGGGCCGCGTGGCCGAACCTGGCAAGTTTGCCAACTGGATCGCGCCTCCAGCGATTGGCATCAACCGCCAGCCGGTGGACTTCGAATACGTTCGATTCAACTGATACGCCATGAGTGACACCGCAGAGTTGCTGCAACAGCATCTGATCGACCCAGAAGTTTGCATACGCTGCAATACCTGCGAGGCCACCTGCCCCGTGGGTGCGGTGACCCACGACAGCCGCAACTATGTGGTGGATGCAGACATTTGCAACCACTGTATGGCCTGTGTGCCGCCGTGCCCCACAGGATCGATTGACCATTGGTTGCCCGTGTTGCGCAGCAAGGCATACACCGTGGCCGAGCAACTGACCTGGGACGAATTGCCTGCGCCGCAGTCTGACCTTCAGTTGCAAGGCGAGGCTGCCGCACCCTTGGCAAGCCCCGAAGTCAATCTGCCGCCACGTTCAGCCGCCCAACCCAGCACCAATTTGTACGGACCCAAGTCGCCCATCAGCGCCAAAGTGGTGGGCAATATGCAGGTCAACGAGGCTGGCACCGACAACGAAACCCACCACATCGTGCTCGACTTTGGCAGCCTGCCCTTTCCGGTGTTGGAAGGGCAATCGGTGGGCATCATCCCGCCGGGCGTGGACGCCCACGGCAAACCACACCATGCCCGTCAATATTCCATTGCTAGTCCTCGCAACGGTGAACGCCCCGGTTACAACAACCTCTCGCTCACGGTCAAGCGGGTGGTGCAAGACCACCAAGGTCAGCCCGTCAAAGGCGTGGCTTCCAACTATTTGTGTGATTTGAAAACCGGCGACAGCGTGCAGGTGATAGGCCCCTTTGGCAGCAGCTTTTTGATGCCCAACCATGCTGGCAGCCACTTGGTGATGATTTGCACTGGCACCGGCAGCGCCCCCATGCGTGGCATGACCGAGTGGCGTCGCCGCTTGAAAGCCAGCGGCAAATATGACGGCGGTCAGTTGGTGCTGTTTTTTGGCGCTCGCACCCAGCAAGAGTTGCCCTACTTTGGCCCCTTGCAAAAACTGCCCAA
>CAMDKR010000111.1 GCA_945901225.1 Bordetella parapertussis
AGTTGGGTGATTGAAACAGTCAATGCCATGGTTTGTTATCCACGGGCAATGGTGTTTTCACGGCGAATCTTGTTTTGCAATTGCAAGATGCCATAGAGCAAAGCTTCTGCCGTGGGTGGACAACCCGGCACATAAACATCGACGGGCACAATGCGGTCACACCCTCTGACCACAGAATAGCTGTAGTGGTAATAGCCACCGCCATTGGCGCAAGAGCCCATGGAAAGCACCCATCGCGGTTCACTCATTTGGTCATAAACCTTGCGCAAGGCGGGGGCCATCTTGTTACAAAGGGTTCCCGCCACAATCATCAAGTCAGACTGGCGAGGGCTGGGACGAAACAACATACCAAAACGATCGATGTCATAGCGAGCAGCACCCGCATGCATCATTTCCACGGCACAGCACGCCAAGCCAAAGGTCATGGGCCAAAGTGAGCCAGTCTTGGCCCAATTCACCACCGAGTCATAAGAGGTGGTGATGAAGCCTTCTTTGAAAACGCCTTCAAGTGACATAAGTTATTCCCAATCGAGGGCGCCTTTTTTCCATTCGTAGATGAAGCCCACGACAAGGATAGCCAGAAAAATCATCATGGCTACAAAGCCCGTGGTTCCAATTTCTTTCAGTGATGCAGCCCATGGAAAAAGAAAAGCGATCTCTAAATCGAAAAGGATAAAAAGAATCGCCACCAAGTAGTAACGTACATCGAATTTGCTTCGAGCGTCATCAAAAGCTTCAAAGCCACACTCGTAGGGGGAATTTTTGGCAGCATCAGGACGTTGCGGACCTAAAAAATAACCAATGGCCTGCGGCGCTACGCCGACCAACAGGCCAACGAGGATGAATAACATGACTGGCAAATACTGCTCTAGACTCATTTCAATCTCAGGTTGCAGCTTTGGAAGCTAGATTGACAAAAATGTCTGACTCCGGCAAGACAACATGCTGGAGATGGTGCCGTCGGCGAGACTCGAACTCGCACAGCTTTCGCCACTACCCCCTCAAGATAGCGTGTCTACCAATTTCACCACGACGGCGTGACTGTTTTTTTAACGCACATGAAACTTTCATGATGAGCGCTAAAAGCCGATTATCTTAACCCGAAATAGGCCTTTTTCACCCTACAGCGAGTATGAAAATCTCTTGAGGAAAATCTCACTTACCTGGGATTTGAGAGGCAGGAGAGTTAGTGGTTGCAGGGGCAGGCACAGAACTTGGGGTTTCAGAGCTGACAGCTGGCGCAGGTGTTACCGCACCCGGCACTTGATCTGCAGCTGTTGGCGCAACTGGTTGAGCACGCTCCAACACACTACCTTCAGAGGTAGGAGTGGTTTGCAAATTGCTTAAATAGGCTTGGGCCAAAGTACACACAAAAAAGACAGCTGCCAACACGGCTGTGGTGCGTGAAAGAAAATTGGCACCTCCACTGGCGCCAAACAAGCTGCCTGATGTTCCGCTGCCAAAAGCAGCCCCCATGTCAGCGCCTTTGCCGTGCTGCACCAGTATCAAACCTATCATGCCAAGCGCAGACAAAATTTGAACAACCATTAACAAGTTCAGTAGTGTGCTCATCAAAACTCCAAATCAGTTACTGCGATGCTGCAGCCACAATCGATAAAAAATCCGCCGCTTTCAAGGAAGCGCCACCCACCAGACCGCCATCAATATCTTTTTGCGACAACAAGCTCGCGGCGTTGGATGCATTCATACTGCCACCATACAAAATGGCAATCTTGCCTGCATGCTCAGAAGCAGAAGCCAATTGATGTCTCAACATGGCATGCACTTCTTGAGCTTGCTCTGGCGTGGCAGTTTTACCCGTACCAATGGCCCATACCGGCTCATATGCCACCACAATTTCGCTGATGCAGTGTCCATTGGTATGAATCACAGCAGCCAGTTGGCGCTTGACCACCTCGGCGGTTTGGCCGGCTTCTCGCTGGGCAAGTGTTTCGCCCACGCAAACGATAGGTGTGATGCCTGCAGACAAGGCACTTTGAGCCTTGAGGGCAACAACTTCGTCGGTTTCACCATGGTATTGACGGCGCTCGGAATGTCCGACCAGTGCATAACGGACAGCAAAGTCCCGCAACATGGCCGCAGATACTTCACCGGTAAAGGCGCCGCTTTCAGACGAAGAAACGTCCTGCGCACCCCAAAGCAAGGGGCTCGAAGCAGACAGAAGTTGTACCTGCGCCAAGTAAGGCGCTGGCACGCAAACGGCGACTTGGCAAGCACTTGAAGCCAAGCCTGCTTTGACAGCGGTCAACAGATCGTGATTGGCAGCCAAGCTGCCATTCATTTTCCAATTGCCCACAATCAATTTGCGTGTCATGGCTTTACTCTTGATGTGGTTGTTCGTCAGAGTGGTGCTGTTGGGGTGGTGCTTCAGGACGGTCCAATAGCGCTTTCATGGACAACTTGATGCGACCCTTTTCATCGGTTTCCAACACTTTGACACGCACGATTTGACCTTCAGCCAACACGTCGGTGACCTTGGCAATACGCTCGTGGCTGATTTGGCTGATGTGAAGCAAACCATCTTTACCAGGCAATAAATTCACCAATGCACCGAAGTCCAAAATCTTGGTGATGGGGCCTTCGTAAATCTTGCCAATTTCCACTTCAGCAGTGATTTCGCTGATGCGTCGCTTGGCTTCTTCGGCCTTGGCGCCGTCAGTGGCAGCAATGGTGATGGTGCCGTCTTCCTCTATGTTGATTTGGCAACCGGTTTCTTCGGTCAGCGCACGAATGACTGCGCCGCCTTTGCCGATCACATCGCGGATTTTTTCCGGATTGATCTTCATGGTGTAGAGCTTGGGGGCAAAGTTGCTCACCTCAGTTTTGGCCTCGCCCATGGCTTCTTGCATTTTGCCCAAAATATGCATACGCGCCTCTTTGGCTTGGGCCAAAGCAACTTGCATGATTTCTTGGGTGATGCCTTGAATTTTGATGTCCATTTGCAAAGCAGTGATGCCGTTGGTGGTACCGGCAACTTTGAAGTCCATGTCGCCCAAGTGATCTTCGTCACCCAAGATGTCGGTCAACACCGCGAAGCGGTTGCCATCCTTGATGAGGCCCATGGCGATACCTGCCACGTGCGCTTTCATGGGAACACCCGCATCCATCATGGACAAGCAGCCGCCGCAAACGGAGGCCATGGAAGAAGATCCATTGGATTCGGTGATTTCAGAGACCACACGCAAGGTGTAGGGAAACTCTTCTTTGGTGGGCAAACAAGCCGCCAAAGCACGTTTGGCCAAACGGCCATGGCCCACTTCGCGGCGCTTGGTAGAGCCCATGCGGCCGACTTCGCCGGTGGCAAAGGGAGGCATGTTGTAGTGGAACATGAAGCGGTCTTCAAACTCACCAGCCAGTGCGTCGATGCGTTGGGCATCGCGTTCTGTGCCTAGGGTGGTGATGACCAAAGCTTGCGTTTCGCCACGTGTAAACAGGGCTGAGCCATGGGTGCGGGGCAAGACACTGTTGCGGATTTCAATGGGCCGCACAGTGCGGGTGTCGCGTCCATCGATGCGGGGCTCACCTGCCAAAATTTGGCTGCGAACAATTCGAGCTTCGATATCGAAGAGCATGTTTTCCACTTTGACACCGTCAAACTCGACGCCATCTGCTTTCAAACCAGCCATGACAGCGGCATAAGCCTCGCGGCATGCTTGGGTGCGGCTTTGCTTGTTGCGGATTTGGTAGGCCGCAGTGAGTTTGTCGTCAGCCAAAGCAGCAACCTTGGCGATCAGGGGCTCGTCCTTGGCGGCTGCAGTCCACTCCCAAACGGGTTTGCCAGCTTCACGCACAAGTTCATGGATAGCGTTAATAGCTACACGGCTTTGCTCATGACCAAACACCACTGCACCCAACATGATTTCTTCGGATAACTGCAGCGCTTCGGATTCAACCATCAGCACAGCGGCTTCGGTCCCAGCCACCACCAAATCCATGACGCTGTCTTTGCGCTGTGTCTGTCCTGGGTTCAAAACGTATTCGCCATTGATGTATCCCACACGGGCCGCGCCTATGGGGCCGTTAAAAGGAATACCTGATATGGCCAATGCGGCAGAGGTGCCAATCATGGCGGCAATGTCAGTATCGACCTCGGGGTTCAAAGAAACCGTGTGGATGACCACATGCACTTCGTTATAGAAACCTTCGGGAAACAGGGGACGAATGGGGCGGTCAATCAGACGGCTGGTAAGTGTTTCAAGTTCGCTTGGCTTGGCTTCGCGCTTGAAGAAACTGCCAGGGATTTTGCCTGCGGCATAAGTTTTCTCGATGTAGTCAACGGTCAGGGGAAAGAAATCCTGACCTGCTTTGGCGGTTTTGGAGCCGACAACGGTAGCGAGTACGACGGTATCGTCAATATTGACCAACACCGCGCCACTGGCTTGGCGTGCAATTTCGCCGGTTTCCATGGTGACCGTGTGCTGGCCCCATTGGAAAGTTTTGCTTACTTTATTGAATAAGGACATGTGTATTTCCTGAAATTAGGCGGGAAGTGAAGGCCACTTCACCAAAGCCCAAAAACACTTATCAGACTACGATGCCATTCCAGAAAAATGCTTTCTTTTGGAATGACACAGCTTCGATCTGCTTCAGAGTTTTTGTCGCGTTTTTCACTGCTGCCAAGCCCTGAGCAAGTGAGCCTAGGACCTGACAGAGATGAAAAATTACTTGCGCAAACCCAACTTGGCGATGAGCGAGGTGTAGCGCTCAGCGTCTTTGGATTTGAGGTAGTCGAGCAATTTGCGGCGACGGCTGACCATGCGCAACAAGCCACGTCGACCATGGTGGTCTTTGGCGTGGGTTTTGAAGTGAGGGGTCAGTTCATTGATGCGTGCAGTCAGGATGGCGACTTGCACTTCGGGACTGCCAGTATCGTTGGCGGAACGTGCATTGGCCTTTACGACCTCAGCTTTATTGAGAGTTGTCATGGTGTTTTCCAAAAAATTTGACGTGCGCCAACAGCCGGAAATGCCAGATGGCGTGAACATAGTACCCCTAAAGGCCTAAGCCGCGAGATTATAGCTTGGATAACCAGCGATCCAGCCGCGCAGCCCCTTGGCGCAATCTGTCAAGTTCTTTAGAAGCAAAACACCAACGAAGCCAGCCTTGTGCCTCTGGAGCAAAGGCGCTTCCAGGGGCCAAGCCCAGACCCGCCTCTTGCACCAAACGTTTGGCGATTTGAAAATCATCCATACCATCAGGTAAACGCAAAAACAAATACATACCGCCATCAGGAAGCGCAAATTCAATCTGGTCGAGGCCATTCAAGGCGTTAGCCAAGGTGTCTCGACAAAGGCGCAAATGGGAAACAACGCGGGGCGTCACCTCCTCTGCTCGCTTTAAAGCCGCCAAACCTGCACGCTGAACAAACACAGATGCGCAAGAAGTATTGAACTCAATCAATTTACCCATGTGCTGCGTCATCTCAGGCGGCATGACCAACCACCCCAAGCGCCAACCTGTCATCAAAAAGCTTTTAGAAAAACTGTGCGCCACCACCAG
>CAMDKR010000112.1 GCA_945901225.1 Bordetella parapertussis
TTGAAGGCGGCCCACAGCATCTCAGCGAGCAGTACATCGTCCAAGCGCACGGGTGCATTCATGATGCCGTCCCAAGTTTTTTGCACATGCATGCGAGAAAACGCCGAATACAGCGCCTCGAAGGTGGCGGCATTCATGGCGCTCATGCAGACCGAGCCACTGGCCAAAAACAAGATGTAAGGCACCTTCACATCGCCTTGTTGCACACCACCTACCAGTGCGCCCAAGCCGTAGCCAAACGCCACCAACCACATCAGCGGTTCAGCGATGTTGGCAATCAAGCTGGGTATGAACAGTTTGCGCCACACCAAAAAATTGCGCAAAAAGACAGGCCAAAAACGCAGTCGCATCATCCGTCCTCTCGAATTTGACGGCCTGTCAACTTCAAGAACAGGTCTTCTAAATTGGCTGGGCGGTGCAAGGTGCGAAGCCCAGGCGTGGTGCCCAAGGCTTGCAACAAAGGCGTGGCGGTATCGGTATAGAAAAACACCGTGTCGCCACTGACCTCGACCCGTTTTGCATGGTTGCGAGCCGCACTGCTGGCAATCTCTTGGGGATTACCGCCAAACACTTCCACCACATCAGGCTCAAGGTGTTCGGTAATCAGGTCACGCGGTTTCCCTTCGGCAATTTTGCGTCCATGGTCCAGCACCAGCAAGCGGTCACACAAGCGCTCGGCCTCGTCCATGAAGTGTGTGGTCAGCAAAATGGATTTGCCTTGTTGCAAGAGTTGCTGCAAGCGCTCCCACATCAAATGGCGTGCTTGTGGGTCTAGGCCGGTGGTGGGTTCATCCAACAAGAGTAACTGTGGGTCATTGATCAAGGCGCGGGCAAGACTTAATCGTCGCTTCATGCCCCCAGACAACTCGCCAGGTTTGGCGTCAGCCTTATGGTTAAGCGCCGCAAACGTCAGCAGCGAAGGAATGCGTGCGCGAATGTCGGCACTGCTCATGCCAAAGTAACGTCCGTAAACCATTAGGTTTTCGCTGCACGAGAAGTCGGGGTCCAGCGAATCGAATTGACTGACCACGCCCAGTCGCGATTTGATAGCCAGTGTTTCTTCGGGCATGGACATGCCAAACACGCTGATGCTGCCGCTGTCGGCGGTGCTCAGACCCAAGCACATGCGAAAGGTGGTGGTTTTGCCAGCGCCATTGGGGCCAATCACGCCCAAGCATTCACCCGCTTGTAGCTCGAACGACAGGTCATTGACCACGACGGTGTCGCCAAAGCGTTTGGTGAGATGGCTGCAAATGAGTTGGGGCTGGGTCATGAAAAGAGAGTGCACATACAGGTGAGCATTGTGCCTTGTATGCCCAGTGATATACTTTTACCCCTTGGCCCGGTAGCTCAGTCGGTAGAGCAGAGGATTGAAAATCCTTGTGTCGGTGGTTCGATTCCGCCCCAGGCCACCAAACAACAAAAACCACCTTCGGGTGGTTTTTTTATGCGGGTTCGGCTCTGAATTATGATCGTTCACCCTTCATCAAGGAGCTTCTTCATGCCACGCATGTCTCGCCTGTTGTTCGCCGCAATGTCACTGTGTTCCTTTGTCGCCATGGCCCAAACCACCGACAAACCCTTTCCTGTTGTCAAGCCAGACGATATTAAATGGAGAGATGCCGGCAAGGGCGTGAAGATCGCCGTCATTTCGGGCGACCCCTCCAAGCCAGGCCCGTATGTGCTCAGGGTGTACTTTCCCCCTGGCATCATGAGTGCGCCGCATTACCACCGTGAAGACCGCTACATCACGGTGCTTCAAGGCACATGGAAGGCGGGAACGGATGATTCATGGGACCCGCAAGCGACACAGCCTTTGTCCTCAGGCACCTATATGCAACACCCTGCTGGTGCTATTCATTACGACGGCGGTGGTACCGAGGGTGCGACTGTGCAAATCATGGGCATAGGACCCAGCAGCACCACTTTTTTGTTCCCCCAAGTGGGTGACTTCGGCGAACCGCGCAAACTCAATTGAACAAGTTTTTTTTATGCGCTACTGTGGCGCTGGCTTTTGTGCCGCTGAGCCAAGCGGCTTGGGTGAGTGTGGCCACCACACCTGAAGCACAGGTGTTTTATGACGATGCACTCAGCAAAGAAGGCGACCGTGTCACCGTCTGGCGTTTGACCAACTTTGCCAAGCCTTTGACCAACTTGGAAGGCAAAGAAATTTTGTCTGAAAAATCACGCACCACAGTCGACTGCGTTACGCGCAAGATGGCCAATTCACAAGTGATGCGCTTTGCCGGCAAAGACGCCCTGGGTGAAATGTTGAACAGCTACGAAACACCCTTGCGCTTCACCACTGTGGCTGCTGGCAGCACTGATGCTGAGTTAGTGCGAAAACTTTGTAATTCTTGATGGCTTCACCCCTTCGGGGTTCGCCATGACAGAGATTGCTTCGCTGCGCTCGCAATGACTTAAATCGCTGCGCTCGCCATGACAACATGCGTCACTGCGAGCCCAAAGGGTGAAGCAGTCAAGCCATTTGTGCTGGCAGCCACAGCGCAATGATGGGGAAGGCAATCAATATCACCAAGCGCAAAAGGTCCGTCAAGATAAAGGGAATCACACCTTTGAAGATGGTGGTGAAGCTCACATCGTGCACCACGCTTTTGATGACAAACACATTCATCCCAACCGGCGGGTGAATCAGCCCCAGCTCCACCGTCATCACAATGATGATGCCAAACCAAATCGGGTCAAAGCCCAGTTGCACAATGACGGGGAAGATGATGGGCACGGTGAGGATGATCATGGCCATGGCGTCCATCAAGCAGCCCAAAATCAAATACATCACCATGATGAGGGCCAGCACCTCGTAGCGACCTAAGCCCATCTCGGTTAAGAAACCGGTGAGCTTTTGCGGCACTTGGGTAATGGTGAGGAAATAACCAAAAATCAAAGCGCCAATCAGCACGGTGAACACCGCTGCAGCTGTGCGCGTGGCTGACAACAAGGCCTCTAAGGTTTTTGCGCGGTCCAATTTGCCGCGCAACACCCCCAGCAAAAATGCGCCCGTTGCCCCCACACCACCGGCTTCGGTCGGCGTGAAAAAGCCTCCATACAAACCACCGATCACAAACACGAACAACACCAAAGGTGCCCACACGTCTTTCAAGCCGGCAAAGCGCTCGGCCCATGTGGTGCTCTTGCCGCGTGGCAGCCAATCAGGGCGTACTTTGACGATGATGAAGATGGTGATCACATACATCAACATGGCCAGCAAGCCTGGGATGATGCCCGCCATGAACAACTTGCCAATGTCTTGCTGGGTGAGGATGGCGTAGACCGCCAACACGGTGGAGGGCGGCAGCATCGCACCCAAGGTGCCGCCGGCTGCAATCACACCGGTAGAGAACGACTGCGGGTAGCCAAAGCGGCGCATCTCGGGATAAGCCACCGACGAAAACGTGGCGGCCGTGGCCACCGATGAGCCGCAAATGGCCGCAAAGCCGCCACACGCCAACACTGTGGCCACGCCCAAACCACCGCGCAAATGGCCTATGAAAGCATTGGCCGCACGAAACAGTTCACGGCTGACACCTGACACCGACACAAACGCCCCCATCAACATGAACATCGGGATGACGCCAAAGGTGTAGTCGGTGACGGTACGCATCGAGGTTTGGCCAATCAGCTTCAATGCGGGACCACTGCCCACGATATAGCTGTAGCCGCACACGCCCACCAAGCCCATGGCCATGCCAACGGGTACGCGCAACAACATCAAATTAAAAAGCGCCACAAAGCCAATCAGGGCGACGGCGTCTGGGCTTAAGTTGCTTAAATCCATCTCAATGCTCCGCCTTGTTGTCAGCAGCGAACGCCTGCGGCTCGGTAATGAGTCGCCACGTGCGAATGCCAATCAGCAAGACGGCACACACATCACCCATCCAAGCCACTGCAAAAAACGGCCAAGTGGGCAAATTCAGGTCGTAGGTCAACACATGGTCGCGGTAGGTCGTCGCAACCTTGTCAAACAGCATGATGGTTTGCACCGTCACCACCAGCATCAACACCAGGGTGGCAAAGATATCGATGTACCTTTTCCAACGCGCATTCGCATGGGTCCACAGCAAGTCCACCGTGATGTGGTTGCCGCGGTAACTGGTGGCGGCTATTCCCCAAAAAATGAGGATTCCCAAGAGCATCCGCCCAAAATCGAAGCTGTCGGGAATGGAGGTGTCAAAGAATTTGCGCAAAAAGACGGCCAGAAAAATATTGGCGGCCACGATACCCACAAACAAGGCCGCCATCCATTCGATGGTGTCAATGATGCGGTCAAAGCCGCTTTTGCTGGAAGACGACATGCGATGTGTTTACAGGGCTGATTTGTATTTGGTCAGGCTTTGTTGCAAGGCCTTCATCACGGCAGCAGGGTCTTCACCGCGCTTTTTCACCTCGTCAGCCCACTGTTTTTGCACAGGTGCGACCGCGGTTTTCCAAGCCTTCAACTGCTCAGGTGTCAGGGCGTAAACCTCGCGGTTGGCTTTATCAGCCAATAACTTGCTGCGCCCGGCAATTTCAAAATCAGCCCAAGAGGTACCCACTTTTTCAGCCCACTCACTGGTGCAATGGCTGTCTACTGCTTGTTTTTGGGCGGGCGACAAACCGTTGTATTTGTCTAAGTTCATTACCCACACAAAAGGCGTGACGTACAAAGGCACATCCATGTGAAACTTCACCACCTTGTCGATGCCAAACAGTGAGAGCGACCCCCATGGGAAGGTCAGGGCATCGGCCACGCCGCGCTCGATGGCGTCCCGCGCTTCGGGTGCGGAGGCCTGCACATTGGTGCCGCCCAGCATGGTCACCATTTGACCTACGGTAGAAGTGGCAGGGCGTACCTTCAAGCCCTTCATATCTGCAGGCAACACGACCTTTTTGCGTGAATGCAAAGCCCCCGGGTCGTGCGCAAAGGCAAAACAGTACTTCACCTCTTTCATTTCCTTGGCGGCATAAGCGCGGTACCACGCATCAATGGCTGCACTGCCGGCTTTGGCGTTGCTGATTTCAAAAGGCAAGGAAGCCGCAGCAAAAATCGGAAAGCGTCCGGGTTGGTAGCCGGGGTTAACAAAGGCGAAGTCGGTCAAGCCGTCACGCGCCATGTCGTAATGGTCAAAAGCTTTGCCAAGTTGCTCCGAGGGAAACAAGGTGGGGTTGATGCTGCCACCTGAGGCTTTTTTCAAGCTGTCTGCCCAGGCCTGAACTGCGGGGTTCAAGGCGTGCTGTGCAGGCACCCATGTGGAGACCCGCACCTGTTGCACCTTGTCTTGCGCTAAAGCAATGCTGCACAGGCCACCCAAAGCCAAAGTGCATAAAGCAGACAAAGAGACTTGACGCAAAAAACGTTGCTTGTTCATAGAAGACCTGCTTTGAAAACAATAAAAAACAAGAGGATAACTGAGGTAAGCACCCTTGGACCCTAGGGCCTGCCCTTGGTGGAGAGGCTTGCATTACGCACAAAGCGCAGCGGTTGTTCGGCCACAG
>CAMDKR010000113.1 GCA_945901225.1 Bordetella parapertussis
CCTGCCCAGCGTGTCGCATGTGGTGATTTACCGCAACTTGGGTGGCGTAGCCGTGCCAGACAACTGCAGCGACTGGGGCCAGATCATGCAGCGCGATGACGCAGCCACCCAAACCTTTGAACCCCTGTGGATGCCGTTCAACCACCCGCTGTGGATTGTCTATTCCAGCGGCACCACCGGCTTGCCCAAGCCCTTGGTGCATGACCACGGCGGCACCATGCTCAACGGCATGGCGCACAAAAACCTGCACTACGACGTGTCGTGCAGCTACGAGCCCAATTCCTGGGGTGAGAAGTTTCTTTGGTACTCCTCCACCGGTTGGGTGATGTGGAATGCCCAACTCAGCGGCTTGCTCAGCGGCACCACCTGCGTGATTTATGACGGTAACCCAGGTGGCTCCAAAGAGCGACCCGACTGGGGCGTGTTGTGGCGCTACGCCGCCAAAGAGGGTGTGACGTTTTTTGGTGGCGGTGCGGCCTACTTTGCCAACTGCATGAAAGCCGGTATCGATTTGTCCGCCATTGAAGGCTTGCATACCGTGCGGGCCTTGGGCACCACCGGCTCGCCTTTGAGCGCCGAGGTGCAGCAGTGGGGCACCACGCAGTTTCAACAGGTGGTTGCCAAAGCGGGGGTAAGCAAACCCGATATTTGGTGGTGCAATATTTCCGGTGGCACCGACGCGGGTGCGTATGTGGGCGGTCACCGAGAGCTGCCCATGGTGGCGGGTGAAATGCAGTGCCGCTTGTTGGGCGTGTCGGTGCACGCATTCAACGAACAAGGCCAGCCGGTCATCGACGAGGTGGGCGAGTTGGTGGTGACCCAACCCCTGCCGTGTATGCCTCCTTTCTTTTGGGGAGACACCGAGAACCAGCGTTATTTGGGCAGCTACTTTGACACTTATCCGCCAGGACTGGGTCGTCACCCTGCAGGCGGCGACTTGCCCGCTGAAGCGGGCGCGGTGTGGCGGCATGGTGACTGGCTCAAGATCACGCCCGAGGGCCGCGCCATCATTTATGGCCGCAGCGACGCCACCATCAACCGACACGGTTTGCGCATGGGCACCAGCGAGCTGTACAGCGCCGTCGAAGCCCTGCCCGAGGTGTTGGACAGCATGGTGGTGGACTTGGAGTACTTAGGCAAAGACAGCTATATGCCGCTGTTCGTGGTGCTGCGCGAAGGCCTGACCTTGGACGACGCTTTGCGCCAACGTTTGAGCGGTGCGATCCGCACCGCGCTCAGCCCCCGCTTTGTGCCGGACGAGATGTTCCACGTAGCGGAAATTCCCCGCACCTTGTCCGGCAAAAAGCAAGAGCTGCCCATCAAGAAGCTGATGCTGGGTCAGCCTCTGGAGAAAGTGCTGAACAAAGACGCCATGGCCAACCCCGGTTGCTTGGACTGGTATGTGGCGATGGCGAAGCGGCATTTGGCGAGGGCTTGACGTTCATTGCTTCGCTTCGCTCGCAATGACGGCTAATACAAGGGACATGCCCAGCGGATTAACATTGCCAGTTATTCGCACAGCAGCCAACCGGAGCATTCATGGCCAAGACAGCCTTTCACTGGGACGACCCCTTTTTATTGCAGCAGCAGCTCTCTGAAGATGATCGCATGATCGAAGAGGCCGCCCGCGCCTACTGCCAAGACAAGTTGCTGCCCCGCGTCACCGAAGCCTTTCGCCACGAAAAAACAGACGTCGCCATCTTTCGTGAAATGGGCGAGCTCGGCTTGCTCGGCCCCACCATCCCCGCTGAATACGGCGGCCCAGGTCTGAGCTATGTGGCCTATGGCCTGATTGCCCGTGAGGTCGAGCGTGTCGACTCTGGCTACCGCTCGATGATGAGCGTGCAATCGTCCTTGGTGATGCTGCCGATTTTTGAGTTCGGCACCGAAGGCCAGCGCCAAAAATACCTGCCCAAACTCGCCACCGGCGAATGGATCGGTTGCTTCGGTTTGACTGAGCCCGACCACGGCTCGGACCCGGCCAGCATGGCCAGCCGTGCGCAAAAGGTCAAAGGCGGCTACCAGCTCAAGGGCAACAAAATGTGGATCTCCAACTCGCCCATCGCGGACGTGTTTGTGGTCTGGGCCAAAGAGGTGAGCGAGTCCGGCGCGGTCGGCCCCATCCGTGGCTTTGTGCTGGAAAAAGGCATGAAAGGTTTGAGCGCCCCCGCCATCCACAGCAAAGTGGGTTTGCGTGCATCCATCACCGGCGAAATCGTCATGGACGGCGTGTTTGTGCCCGAAGAAAACGCCTTCCCCGAGGTGCAGGGTTTGAAAGGCCCGTTCACCTGTTTGAACAGCGCCCGCTACGGCATCGCTTGGGGCGCTTTGGGTGCGGCAGAAGATTGTTTTCACCGCGCTCGCCAATACACCTTGGACCGCCAGCAGTTTGGCCGCCCCCTGGCCGCCAACCAGCTCATCCAAAAGAAATTAGCCGATATGCAAACCGAAATTTCGCTCGGCCTGCAAGGCTGTTTGCGCTTGGGCCGCATGAAAGACGAAGGCACAGCCTCGGTGGAAATCACCTCCATCTTGAAGCGCAATTCCTGCGGCAAGGCGCTGGACATAGCCCGCATGGCCCGCGACATGATGGGCGGCAACGGCATCAGCGACGAGTTTGGCGTGGCTCGCCATTTGGTGAACTTGGAGGTGGTCAACACCTACGAGGGCACGCATGACATCCACGCCCTGATCTTGGGCCGCGCCATCACCGGCATTGCGGCGTTTGCCAATTGAAGCGTCTTTGAAAAAACAGCGCATCGTGGTGGGCTTGAGCGGCGGCGTGGACTCGGCTGTCACCGCGCTGCTGCTGAAACAGCAAGGCCACGAGGTGATCGGCATCTTCATGAAGAACTGGGAAGATGACGACGACGACGAGTACTGCTCTACCAAGCAAGACTTCATCGACGCGGCCGCTGTGGCCGATGTGATTGGCATTGAGATCGAGCATGTCAACTTTGCAGCAGATTACAAAGACCGCGTGTTCGCCGAGTTCTTGCGTGAATACCAAGCGGGGCGCACACCCAACCCCGACATTTTGTGCAACGCCGAAATCAAGTTCAAAGCGTTTTTAGACCATGCCCTGCGTTTAGGTGCTGACAAGATTGCCACCGGTCACTATGCGCGTGTGCGCCACAACCCGAACACCGGTTTGCATGAATTGCTCAAAGGTGTGGACGCCAGCAAAGACCAAAGTTATTTTTTGCACCGCTTGACGCAAGCACAGCTGTCGCAAACCTTGTTTCCGGTGGGCGAAATTGAAAAAACCGAGGTACGCCGCTTGGCGGATGTTGCCGGTTTGCCCAATGCCCGCAAAAAAGATTCCACAGGTATTTGCTTCATAGGCGAGCGCCCCTTCAGAGAGTTTTTAAACCGCTACATCGCCAAAGCGCCTGGGCCCATCAAGTCGGACGCAGGGCGAAAGATTGGGCAACACCAAGGTTTGAGTTTTTACACCCTGGGCCAGCGCCAAGGTTTGGGCATAGGCGGCATCAAAGACAAAGGCGCTCAGCGCGGTGGCGGCGATCACGCGCCGTGGTTTGTCGCACGCAAGGACATGGAGAGCAACACGCTGTGGGTGGTGCAAGGCCATGACCATCCGTGGCTGCTGTCATCCCAACTCCAAGCCGATGACCTGAGTTGGATCGCGGGCAGCCCACCACCTGCTGGCGCGTTCCACGCCAAAACCCGCTATCGCCAACAAGACGCGGCCTGCCATCTGTTTTGGCCTGACGCCCAGATGCAGCTGGATTTCCCCTATGCCCAATGGGCGGTCACGCCGGGGCAGTCGGCTGTGTTGTATGACGGCGAGGTATGTTTGGGCGGCGGCGTCATCAGCAGCAAACCCGAATAAATGAATATTATTTAAGTATTTTAATTGTTCATTATGTACACTCAAGGTTTATAAACCTAGAGGTGCATCCTATGAACCGACGCGAATTTCATACCACCAGCTTCCTTCAACTGCTCACTTTGACCGCTTGGTCGCAAGCCGCTCACGCCATCAGCTTGAACGACATTACCGGTGCCGATGCCTCCTCGGGCTTGAAAGCCGCCTTGGAAAAAGGCGCTTTGTCGGCGGTCAGTTTGCTGGGTGTCACCGATGGCTTTATGCGCAACGACAACATCCGCATTGCTTTGCCGGGCTATTTGAACGATGCCGCCGGTTGGCTGAAAAAGCTGGGCCAGGGCAAAAAAGTCGATGAATTGATTTTGGGGATGAACCGCGCCGCGGAAAGCGCTGTTCCCATGGCCAAAGACATGTTGGTTGGGGCAGTCAAGTCCATGAGCGTGGCAGACGCCAAAACCATTTTGCAAGGTGGCAGCACCGCCGCCACCAACTACTTCAGCAACAAAACCCGCGAACCCTTGGGCCAACAATTTTTGCCGGTGATTACCCAAGCCACCGCCAAAGTGGGCTTGGTCGACAAGTACAACGCGGTGGCGGGCAAGGCATCAAAATTGGGTTTGGTCAAACCACAAGATGCGTCGCTCGAACATTACGTTAACGGCAAAGCCTTGGATGGCTTGTATTGGATGATTGGCGAGGAAGAAAAGAAAATCCGCCAAGACCCCATAGGTACCGGCAGCGCAATTCTCAGCAAAGTGTTTGGCGCTTTGAAATAAGCAGCCCCAAGAAAAAAGCCCTGCAATGCAGGGCTTTTTTGCAGGGTGATGCGCTTTTAAGCCGCTGTTAGCCAGTAGCCGGCGTTGAACGGGCTGCTCATGCGCAAAGCCAAGGGAGAGACATCCACCAGCTTGTCGGTTGGCATTTTTTCGCCTTCGCCTAAGTCGATGCCCGTGGTTTGCGTGGCGTCAACAGGGCGGTCTAAGGCGGCAGCGCGTGCAACCGAGAAAGAATAGAAGCAGCGGAAAGAGATTTTGCGCTCAGCCCAGAACTCGGCGGCTTCACGGAAAACGTCCAACAGCTGTTCACGGGCTTCTTTGTCAAATTTGGCGTGGGCAGGGATGTGCTCCAAAACCAGTACAAAGCCAGGCTGTGCACCAGATTTGTGCAAGGCGTCGCTCATATGGTCGAACAAGGCATCAAAATTCTTACTGGCCAAGCTAGGAAAAGTGAACTGCAAGGCAGTCATGTCCAAAATGTCTTGCTTGCTTTGGGCGTCTGCCAAATTGGCATACAAAAAGTGATAACCCAGTTGAGCAGCCGAAAATTGCAGATCGGCCACGCTGAAGGCGCGGATAGACTGAACAATATTGGTTTTGACAGTACGAAGAGGCAGGTCTGTTGCCACAGCAATCCCTTAAGTTGAGTGTGGGAAAGTAGGTACTTCCCCTGAGTTAACCCGAGTGTTTAAGCCGTGAATTATCCGCCAAGCCAGACAAATTTGCAAGGATTGACAGACTTGGCTACAGCGTCAAAAGGGTTAAAAACCAAGGCTAAGTTAGCCTTCGCACTCCTAAAAACGCTTATTTGGTAGAGTTTATGTCGGCAACCGCGATGGCTGTCATGTTCACAATTCGCCTGAC
>CAMDKR010000114.1 GCA_945901225.1 Bordetella parapertussis
TGGCAGCTTCAACGACATCTTCTTTGAAAGGCATGGGGTAGCGTTGCATCACATCCATTTGGACGCTGCGCTCGCTGGTGTTGATGCACCTGTCCCAAATGCCTTGGTCACACGCCAATTGTGCTGCGGCAAGTCGTTCTCGTTCATTCAAGCGGCCACGTTGCCCAGCGCTGTCGACCAGTCCTGTGGCGTAATTCCATTCACGAACGCCATCTTGTCGCAAACCGATTTTGATGGCGTACAAAGCGCGTTGCAGCAAGGGGTTGGCTTTTGCAGCCGCTGTTTCTTGCGGCTGAGGCGGCAATGGGCGCGGCGGCGTTGTGATTTTTTTGCCTAATTCTTCGCTTGCCAATTGCTCATAAAAACCTTGTGGTCCTGCGATGCTTTGCAATGCGCTCAAGGCTTGTCCTGTCGGGGGTGAAGCAACAGATTGCTGCCCCATCAAGGCACGTGCTCGCCAATACACCCACGCGGGGTCTTTTTGTGCGTTAGCGCTCATGGCATCTACCGCGGATTGAATGGCAGACCATGCAGGTGTTTTGCCAGCGCGCAAAGCTGCGCGCACCTTCCAAGCCAACATGTCATCGCTCAAGTTTGCATGGCTTGCATTGGCAAAATAGGACAAAGCTTTGTCATCCAATTGCTGCGCCGCCTGTTTGGCAATCACTCCCCAGACCCATTGTTTTTCCTCGCTGCTCAAAGACGCAGCCGATTTGCTTTGCAACAACTTGATGGCGTTATCCTGGTCTACGGCGGCGGCTTTTATCAGCGCCAAGGTCATCCATGCTGTTGACTCCGACCCCATATTGGTTGCACGTTGCGACAAAAATCGGCCACCGTTTGCAAAGAGTTCATCCACCACGGCCATATTGTGGTCAGAGACCAACTTCAAAGCATCTCTTGCCGGTACTTTGCGGTTGCTCTCAACCGATAGCCGAGCTTTGAGCCAAACATCATCAGGGTTGAATTTTTTCTGTTTCAACAGTTGAGAAACCGCATAAGTGCAACCCTCATCGGACTGCTTGAGGCTCAACCAAGTGCGTCGAATCTCTTCGATGGCAGAGGCGCCTGTGTTGAGGTCCTTTTGTTGAACTTCCAAAAGTTTGGCGTAGCACTCGATTTCCTTATCGTCGCGCATGCGGTAGAGGGCGTACTCGCGCTCAAACTGCGTCCACTCGCGTCGCTCGCCAAGCAGCAGCAACCAGTCGTTACGCATCCTGTCTTCTTGGTAGGTACCAGCGTAGCGCTGAAGAAAACTTTTCACCTCATTGTCTGAAGCTTCCCCCAGGCGCAAACGCAATTCCCAAAAAGCTGCCCACGGCTCTAATATGTGCCCTTTGGCTTGGGGCAGCAAGGTCGCCAGTCTTTTGCGATCGCCTTTTTGAAAGGCTTGCGACATATCGATGAACACCGCATCGGCGGCATCGGCTGGTTTGGTGGGCTGAGCAGGTTTGCTGGGTGCTTTTTGTTTATTGACTGCGTTTGCCATCGTCATGCAAGCCATCAAGAGCATGCAACAGGCAATTCGAACAAATAATGGAGGCATGACACAATCAATCAACTAACAGGATAGTTGGATTCTCCCATGGACAAAAAAGCCCTGCGCCAAGAACTGATTCAAACAAGACTGCAAATGCCGGACAGAGAACGTCGTGCAGACCTGCTGCAAAGAGTCATGCGCATTTGGTTGTTCGATCAACCGCACACGGTCATTGGTGCTTATTGGCCTATCAAGGGAGAGTTTGATCCCTTGCCCGCATTGCATCGGTGGAAAGAGGATGGTGAATTGCTAGACCATCCTGTTCGACGACGCATTGGTTTACCCGTCATGGACAAGCAAACCAAAACCCTGACCTTTCATTCGTGGTATCCGGGCTGTGCCATGGAAGAAGATGCCTACAACATACCCAAGCCCAAGGACACCGAAATCATTCAACCGACCTTGCTTTTTGTGCCTTGCGTGGGTTATGGGCCTGGCGGTTACCGCTTAGGTTATGGCGGTGGTTTTTATGACCGCACCTTGAACCAAATCGAACCCAAGCCCTACACCGTGGGTTTGGGTTTTACCCATGGTTTTTTGTCCGACTTTGTTCCTGAACCGCACGATGTGGCCTTGGATGCGTTGCTGAATGAAAACGGCGTGGTGTGGCCAATGTCTTGAGGTTGTTGGATGGCGCGACCTAAATCTGCAACCCACGACCTCAAGCGCGAAGAGATTTTGGAGGTGGCCGCAAGCTGTTTTGCGGCTTCGTCCTATCCATCAGCCAGCATGAATGATTTGGCCCATGCGTTGGGAACTTCCAAAGCGCGCCTTTACCATTACTACGACAGCAAACAGGCCATACTTTTCGATTTGCTCGACCGCTATACCCTGCTTTTGCTCGAATTGGTGGCAGAGGTGCAAACCCAAAGCAGCCAATCAAAGCTCAGCCCCCAAGCGACAGTTCACAGCGTGGTCAAGCGTTTTTTGCAAACCTATGAAAGCTCTGCTACCCGACACATTGCTTTGTTGCACAGCAGCCAATTTCTCAGTGAAACACAGCGAGGCTTGGTGGTTGAACGACAGCGCCAAGTGGTCAGCGCCTTGGGCGATATGTTGGCACAAGCCTACCCAAGTCGCGTCCATGCACAAAATAAAATACCCCTGACCATGATGCTTTTTGGCATGATCAACTGGACTTTCACCTGGCTCAGGCCCCAGGGTGCACTCAGTTACGATGCGTTTGCCCAAGAGGTCATTGACACCTTAGAAAACGGTTTTCATTCAAGCGCAAGCTAAGCCCTAGGAAAAAAATATGTCTAAAGCATTTGCCAGTCAAAGTGATTTGACCGATAAACACATCAGCTTCACCCAACTCAGCCCACACTGCTGGGCCTACACCGCTGAGGGCGACCCCAATTCGGGCGTCATCATCGGCGACAAATACATTTTGGTGAGCGACGCCACCGCCACACCTTTGATGGCCAAGGATCTGATCGCCAAGATACGCACTGTCAGCGATAAACCCATCAAATATGTGCTGCTAACCCACTACCACGCGGTGCGTGTGCTGGGAGCCAGTGCATATCTTGCTGAAGGTGCGACCGAGGTGATCGCCAGCAAGGGCACTTACGATTTGATTGTGGAGCGTGGCGCAGAGGACATGCAAAGCGAGATGGACCGCTTTCCCCGTTTGTTTCGTGGGGCCGACAGCGTGCCAGGCCTCACCTGGCCGACCATGGTGATTGGTGACGGCAAGCCCGGGCGGCAGGGAAGTTTGCGCATCGATTTGGGAGGCGTTCAAGTCGATATTTGGCACCCAGGTGCCGGCCACACCCGCGGCGACACCATCGCATGGGTAGAGTCTGAAAAAGTATTGTTAAGCGGCGACTTAGTAGAGTACTTGGCAGGTGTTTACACGGGGGACGCTCACTTGGCCGAGTGGCCCACCACTTTGGAGGCCTTGCGTGCCTTACAAGCTGATGCCATCGTGCCCGGTCGTGGCGAAGCCATGCGAGGCAATGCCGATGTCAACAAGGCTTTGGACTACACCAAGCTGTGGGTGGAAACCTTGTTCAAGTGCGGGCAAGAAGCTGTGGCGAAAAACATGGATTTGAAAGCAGCCATGGCCCATACCCGCCAACACATGGACCCCGTGTTTGGCCAAGTGTTCATCTACGAGCACTGCTTACCATTTGACGTAAGCCGTGCTTTTGATGAGGCCAGTGGCATACAGCACCCACGCATATGGACGGCAGAGCGGGATAAGCAAATGTGGGCTGCGCTGCAAGCGTGATTCAAGAAGCTTTGACTCTGGCCAAGGCCCGTAAATCGGCTTCATAAGTCTTGAGTGTTTTCACCGCAAACTCTCTTTGCGTTGCAGTGGTGGTGTTGTGCAACTGCGCTGCCGCTTCGCAGTTGATGTTTTTTCGCATCTCGGCGTATTCACGGTAAACCTCATCGGGTGACTGCAACAAACTGCGGTTCAGCAGGGCAAGACTTTCTTGTTGTGCCAAGGCAAAGCCTGGTTGTGATTTGACGATGCCCTCCAAAGTGCGGACCGTGTCTTGCTGACGCCTTAAGCGTTCGCCCCAGCTCTTGGGTAAGTCAAACTGGGACTCTTTGGCCATTTGCTTGACCAAAGCTTTTTGCTTTTTATCCAAGCGGTCATACAAGCGCTCTGCATTCTCTATACCCTTGTCGGTCTGCACCTGCAACTGTGTGTCGGCACTGGCGTCAAGTTTCCATTCTTTGCGGTAGTCCTTGTTGTCTTTGTCGTATTGCTGTTCAAGCCGCTGGATTTGCGCGGGTGTTAACTTCAAGGCCACGCGGGCCATGCCAGGCGACATTTGTTGTGCCAGCGGTGCCAGCGTTTCTTTGAACTCATCGACCAAGGTACAAATTTGCGGCCCCGTTATTTCATGGGGTGCCAGCACCGCCATTTTTTGCAAAACATCCGCATAGACGGGCAGTTGCTGCTGGCGGTGCCACTGGTGCAGCGCCTGTAAATCGGCACGCAACTGCTTGTCTTGCTCTGAGTTGAGGTCTAGATGGGGATTGACCCATGTGAATATCAACAAACTGGGCGCTTGGTTGTAACCAGTCACCACCAAGCTGCAAGCACTGAGGGAGGCAAACAAGCCCAACGCCAACAGTTTGGGGCCAAGCCTATAGCGGGTTGGAAGCTGATTGATAATCTGAGCAACACGAGGAAGCAAGTTCATGGCATTTGTTGATGTGGTGATCATGGCAGCGGGGAAAGGCACCCGCATGAAGAGCAGTATGCCCAAAGTTTTACACCGTCTGGGGGGTAGGGCTTTGTTGCAGCACGTGATGGACACCGCTGGCCAACTCCAAGCCAGAAAAGTGGTGGTCATCACCGGCCATGGCGCAGAGCAAGTTGAAGCGACCTTGGTCCATAACGACCATGTGCAATGTGTGCGCCAAATGCCGCAATTGGGCACAGGACACGCCATGCAACAAGCGGTGCCCGTGTTGGCTGATGATGGTGTGACCTTGGTCTTGTCCGGCGATGTGCCTTTGATTCAAGCCGATACCTTGAGCGCTTTGCTGGCCATGTGCGACGCCCAGCACTTGGCCTTGCTGACTTTGCAAACACCCACGCCTACAGGCTATGGCCGCTTGGTCCGCAACCCGCAGGGGCAAGTGCAGGCTATCGTGGAAGAAAAAGACGCCACGCCTGAGCAGCGCCTAATTCAAGAAATTTACAGCGGCATCATGGCTGTGCCCACCCGTTTGTTGCGGGCATGGCTGGAGCGCTTGGACAACCACAACGCTCAGCAAGAGTACTACCTCACCGATGTGGTGAAGTTTGCTGTCGCTGATGGCTGTCAAGTGCTGGCACACACTATCACCGATGCGTGGCAGGTGGAAGGGGTGAACAACCCTGTGCAAT
>CAMDKR010000115.1 GCA_945901225.1 Bordetella parapertussis
GATGGCCCGCAAATGGTGACCAAGCGCGGGGCCGAAACCGCCGTGCTGGTTCCGATGCGAGAGTGGCGTCGTTTGCAAAGCGCCGAACGCCCCCCATTGAAGCAACTGCTCTTGCAAGCCGATGTGCGCACCACCCAACTGGTGCCACCACGCCAGCAATCCAAGCGGCGCAAGGCCGAGTCTTTGACCTGAATCCATGTAATTGCTCGACACCAATGTAGTGTCTGAACTGCGTAAACCCAAGCCACACGGCGCTGTGCAGGCTTGGTTCAGGGGCATTGATGAAGCACAGTTGTTCTTGAGTGCCGTCACACTGGGAGAGATACAAGCGGGCATCGAACTGACACGCCGTCAAGACCTCGCCAAGGCCCAAGCCATAGAGCTATGGCTCGATCAACTTGCCGCCGCTCACCACGTGTTGCCCATGGACGCCGCCGCCTTCAGGACATGGGCCAAATTCATGCGCCAACAGTCCAATACCGTTGACGAAGACGCCATGATCGCCGCCACGGCCCATGTGCACAAACTCACCGTGGTAACCCGCAACATGGCCGACTTCAAACGCTTTGATGTGGCTTTGCTCAACCCCTTTCTAACTTAACCGCCCAAAGCCTGCATGTTCGCCACCCCTTTTCTTGACGTCCCCGCCCTGCAAAGCGCCCAAGGCGCGGTCACGCTGCCTGGCTCAAAAATCGGATCCATTTGCCTTTAGTTGCTGGCTGCTTTGGCCCAGGCCACGACCATTTGCCATTCAGACCTTTCGATTGCGAAATACATGCGATATTGGTAACATGTAACCAAGTCATATCCAACCAATCCAAGGAGTTTTGATGTCGTCGACCCCTACAGCCAACTTGAAAGTGGCCAGGTCACGCCAAAAAATGCGCGATGCAGGACTGCGGCCTGTGCAGTTTTGGGTGACTGACACGCGCATTGAGGGCTATGCAACTCAATTGCGAATGCAATGTTTGGCCTTGAAAGATGATCCCGCAGAAGCAGAGGTGCTGCGCATGACCACGCAAGCTGCCAGCCAAGTAGAGGGATGGGCATGACCCTTCGGGGGGATTTGGTGGCCGTGTCCCTGCCGGGTGACTATGGCAAACCCAGACCGGCCCTGGTGATTCAAAACGATTTACTGGCCAATTTAGACAGCGTGGTGCTTTGCCCTGTGACCAGCGAATTGAGAACCGCAGATTTCAGGGTGACCTTGCAGCCCTCATCGACCAATGGGCTGCGACAAACATCCCAGGTGATGGTGGACAAGTTGTCAACCCTGCCTCGTGCCAAGATCGGCGAAACCTTTGGGCGCATTGAGGATGAAAAAATGCGGGCGGTCGACCGCGCCATATTGCTGGTGATTGGCGTGATTTAAAGCGTTGGCAAACCTGGGCCCCACGTACCTGGTCAGCCCACGGCTTGATCAATGGTCGTTTCAAGGTGGAAGGCCCCCTCCTACAATCTTTGCCATGTTCGCCACCGCCTTCCTCGACATCCCAGCATTGCATAGCGCCCAAGGCACTGTCACGCTGCCGGGCTCGAAAAGCATCTCGAACCGCGTGTTGTTGCTCGCGGCTTTGTGCCAAGGCACCACCACTTTGCAAGATCTGTTGGACTCGGACGACACCCGCGTCATGCTCAATGCTTTGCGCCAAATGGGCTGCGCGGTGGTGGAGGCTGGCAGCACGGTCAGCATCACCGGCTTGGGCGGTCAAGCACCCACCGCTGAGTTGGATTTGTTCATGGGCAATGCGGGCACCGCCATGCGCCCCCTCACCGCTGCCTTGGCGCTGATGGGCGCGAAAGCGCGTCTGCACGGCGTGGCCCGCATGCATGAGCGCCCGATTGGCGACTTGGTCGACGCACTGCGCCAGCTCGGTTGTGACATTGCTTACCAAGGGGATGAAGGCTTTCCGCCGCTGCACCTGCAAGGCCACACAGGTTTGCTACTGGACAAGCCCATCCAAGTGCGTGGCGATGTGTCCAGCCAGTTCCTCACCGCTTTGCTGTTGGCGCTGCCGCTGGTGGCACAGCACCGTGGGCCCCCGCTCGGCTCAGACGCCGCCTCGCTGCCCCCCGAGGGGGCTGGCCAGATCGTCATCGAGGTGGTGGGCGAACTCATCAGCAAGCCCTACATCGACATCACCCTCAACCTGTTGCAGCGCTTTGGCGTCAAGGTTGAGCGCCAAGGCTGGGAGCGTTTCACCGTTTCCTCGGGAAGCCTCTACACCTCTCCTGGCACTTTGCATGTGGAGGCCGATGCCTCTTCGGCCAGTTACTTCATTGCACTGGGCGCTTTGGCGTCCGAACAAGGGGTGCGCATCCAAGGCGTGGGGGCGGACTCCATCCAGGGCGACATTCGTTTCATGGAAGCGGCCGAACAGATGGGCGCGGTGATTGAAAGCGGCCCCAACTGGGTGCAAACCCGACGCGGTGCTTGGCCGCTCAAAGCGATTGACCTCGACTGCAACCACATCCCCGACGCTGCCATGACCTTGGCCGTGATGGCTTTGTATGCCGACGGCCCCAGCACCTTGCGCAACATCGCGAGCTGGCGTGTGAAGGAAACCGACCGCATCGCCGCCATAGCCACCGAAGCGCGAAAACTCGGCGCCCTTGTCGAAGAAGGCCACGACTGGATTCGCGTCCACCCTGTTCAACAGTGGCAAGCCGCCAGCATCCACACCTACGACGATCACCGCATCGCCATGTGTTTTTCGCTGGCCGCCTTCAATCCCGCTGGTTTGCCGGTGCGCATCGAAGACCCGAAATGCGTGGCCAAAACCTTCCCCGATTATTTCGAGGCCTTGTTCGCCTTGTCCCACGCCGCAACAGTGCCGGTGATTTGCATCGACGGCCCCACCGCTTCGGGCAAAGGCACCTTGGCCGCGCTGGTGGCCAAGCGTTTGGGCTATCACTACTTGGACAGCGGCGCCTTGTACCGCGTCACCGCCTTTGCCGCCTTGCAAGCGGGTTTGGCGCTGGACGCTGCCCATGAAGGGGCCATCGCCGACTTGGCCCGACACCTCCCTGTGAGCTTTGAAAGTGAGCAGGAGCTTTTGTCGGGCGTCAATGTTTCCGTGGACATTCGCACCGAAGAAGCAGGCATGAACGCATCCAAAGTATCGGTTTTACCCGCGGTTCGTCAGGCTTTGGTGGAATTGCAGCACGGTTTTGCCCGCCTGCCCGGCCTATTGGCCGATGGGCGCGACATGGGCACCGTCATCTTCCCCGAGGCCGCTTTGAAGGTGTTTTTGACCGCCAGCGCAGAAAAAAGAGCAGAACGGCGGCACAAGCAACTGATTTCAAAGGGTTTTTCCACTACAATATCTGCTCTTCGCGCAGACTTGGAAGCGCGTGACGCTCGCGACACACAGCGCAGCGTTGCACCTCTCAAGCCCGCGCCAGACGCAATGCACTTGGACAACTCCTCGCTCTCCATCGACGATTCGGTGGCGCAAGTGTTGAACTGGTGGCAAAGCAAACAGGTGTTTGGCTCCGGCCGCACCTGAACTGGTTCCTCCGCATCCCTCTCGCGCTGCTTGGCGCACTGGTGCTAAGGTTGTTTCACCCAACTGCGGTTTAGCCGCGACAAAAGTCGATCAAGTTGTTTTCTGCCCCTTGCTTGGGGTTGCCCGCTTGGCCGACGAAATTAGGAAATTGAATGTCTGAATCTTTTGCAGCCCTGTTTGAAGAATCCCTGAAACGCTCAGAGATGCGCACCGGTGAAGTCATCACCGCTGAAGTCATCCGCGTCGAGCACAACCACGTGGTGGTCAATGCGGGGCTGAAATCAGAGGCCTATGTGCCTATCGAAGAATTTAAAAACGACTTGGGCGAAATCGAAGTCCAAGCCGGCGACTTTGTGTCAGTGGCCATCAGCTCGGTCGAAAACGGCTACGGCGACACCATCCTCAGCCGCGACACCGCCAAGCGTTTGGCCTCTTGGATGAGCTTGGAAAAAGCCCTCGAGTCCGGCGAGTTCGTCACTGGCACCACCAGCGGCAAAGTCAAAGGTGGCCTGACCGTGTTGGTCAACGGCATCCGCGCTTTCTTGCCCGGCTCGCTCATCGACACCCGCCCCATCAAAGACTTGTCTCCCTTTGAGAACAAGACCATGGAATTCAAGGTCATCAAGCTTGATCGCAAGCGCAACAACGTGGTGTTGTCACGCCGTGCAGTGATCGAAGCCTCCATGGGTGAAGAGCGCGCCAAGATGATGGAAAACCTGAAAGAAGGTTCCATTGTTCATGGCGTGGTGAAAAACATCACCGAGTACGGCGCGTTTGTCGACTTGGGTGGCATCGACGGTTTGCTGCACATCACCGACATGGCATGGCGCCGTGTGCGTCACCCCTCCGAGGTGGTGGTCGCTGGTCAAGAAATCACCGCCAAGATCCTCAAGTTCGACACCGACAAAAACCGTGTCTCTTTGGGCTTGAAGCAAATGGGCGACGACCCTTGGATGGGCGTGAACCGCCGCTATCCCCAAGGCACCCGTATGCACGGCAAGGTCACCAACATCGCCGACTACGGTGCGTTTGTCGAGCTCGAGCCCGGCATCGAAGGCTTGGTGCACGTCTCTGAAATGGACTGGACCAACAAAAACGTGGCCCCTTCCAAAATCGTCGCCTTGGGTGACGAAGTCGAAGTCATGGTCTTGGAAATCGACGAAGACAAACGCCGCATCTCTTTGGGTATGAAGCAGTGCAAAGCCAACCCTTGGCAAGAGTTCGCAGGTGCCACCAAGCGTGGCGACCGTGTCAAAGGCCCCATCAAGTCCATCACCGACTTTGGCGTGTTTGTCGGCTTGGCTGCTGGCATCGACGGTTTGGTGCATTTGTCTGATCTGTCTTGGAACGAAACCGGCGAAGCCGCTGTGCGTAACTTCAAGAAAGGCCAAGAAGTTGAAGCCTTGGTGTTGGCCGTGGACGTGGAGCGTGAGCGCATCTCCTTGGGTATCAAGCAACTCGACTCTGACCCCTTCACCAACTTCGTTTCAGTCAATGACAAGGGGCAAATCGTCACTGGCACCGTCAAAACCGTGGATGCCAAAGGCGCTGAAATCGACCTCGGCGAAGAGATCATCGGCTACCTGCGCGTGTCTGAAATCTCCCGCGACCGCGTGGAAGATGCCAGCCAGGTGCTCAAAGTCGGCGACGAAGTCACCGCTGTGGTGGTCAACGTGGACCGCAAGACCCGCAACATCCAGTTGTCGATCAAAGCGAAAGACCAAGCTGACCAACAAGAAGCCATGCAATCCCTGAGCCAAAACTCAGGCAACGCCGGCACCACCAGTTTGGGCGCTTTGCTGCGCGCCAAGCTTGACACTGGCGAGAAGTAAGCCCCACACATGGGCTCCCCACAGAGCCCTGTGTGATACCCGCGCCAC
>CAMDKR010000116.1 GCA_945901225.1 Bordetella parapertussis
GCTCAGCCCCAGACAGCAACAAGCCTTGTTGGTCGATCAACTCGCCTCGATCACCCCCGAACAGCGCAAAGCCTTCAACAACCCCTTGTTGGTGCCTCAGCCCATCACCGCAGCTGACCTCTCCATCGCCAAGACCTTGAACGCTTTGAACCCCAGCGAAGTCACCCCCGACAAACTCACGGTGCTGACACCTCAGCAACTGCGCTTGGTAAGCGATGCGCAAATCAAATCTTGGAACAAGGCACAAATCAACGCCTTAAGCCCCACCCAGTTACAAAGCTTGACGTCCGAGCAAATCGCCTCTGTCTCGCCCAGCGTCTTGGCAGGTTTGGACGCCAAGTTTGTGCAGAACCTCCAACCCAGCCAAGTCGCGGTGTTCACCCCAGCGCAGCTCAAAGCCTTGTTACCCACACAGGTGCAGTCGCTCAGCCCCGCGGTGGTCGCCTCTCTCACACCTGAGCAAATCAAAACCTTGTCAGCGCAGCAAACCAGTGCGCTGCTGAGCGCCCAAGTGCAAGCCCTCTCCAAAGCGCAGCTCCAAGCCATGAGCCAAGAGCAGGTGAGCAACCTCAACCCGCTGCAACTCGCCACCCTCAGCCCAGCGCAACTCTCGGTGCTCACTCCAGATCAAATCAGCTTGCTCAAAGTGCCACAGTTGCAAGGCCTGAACCAAGCGCAAATCAACGGCTTAACGGTAGCTCAAACAGCTGCCTTGACCAAGGCCCAAATCAGCGCCTTGCGACCCGAGCAAGTATTGGCGCTGAACCAAGCGCAGGTGGGCTCTTTGAGTCCGGCCCAGGTTGCTGCCCTGCAAGTAAAGCAACTCCAAGCCCTGCAAGAAAACCAAGTTGCGGTGCTGAACTTCGCCCAGCTTGACGCCATGTCACCAACTCAGTTGCAAGCCTTGACACCCAACCAAATCACCGCGCTCACACCCAGTTTGTTTGGCCTGCTCACCAAACCCCAGATCGAAGCCCTCACCCGCACCCAGTTTGCTGTCCTCACCCCCCAAGCCATCGCGGCCATGGGTGAAACACAACTCAACGCTTTGAACAACGCTCAGATGTCGGCTATCAACGCCCAACAACTCGCCGCCCTCTCCACCAGCCAGCTCCAAGCCTTCACTGCTACTCAGCTCCAAGCCATCAACCCCTCGCAACTCGTCGCTCTGAGCAACACCCAGCTACAGTCCATCAGCCCACAACAGATCGGTCAACTCAACCCACAACAACTCAACACGGTTGTGCGTATGCTCAACCCCAATCAGCTCACTGGTTTGACGCAGACCCAAGTGTCAGCCATGGACATGAACCAATTACGCTCGCTTTCGCCCGAGCAGCTGCAAACCCTCGCAGATAGGAAGATGATTACCTTGACGACTTCTAGGTAATACGCTTAGCGCTTCATCAACCTCGGTTTTCATACACACCCAACTTGCGGTGCAAGGGAGACTCATCGGCGATAAACACAAAGGCAGGTTGATCGGCTTGCAAATTAGTCAACATGACAGCTTCATAGCCAGGGGCACAACAGGTATCAGCTGCCACCATGTGAAAGCTGCTATTGAGGATGTTGGCTTGCATAACGCCTTCAATCACATGAAACACCTGCGCTGGTGAGCGAGCGGGCAAGCGCAAGGTTTGGCCGGGGCGCAGCATCAATGCATAAAAGCCCAATATGTTTTGTGCATCAGCGCCGGTTTCAGGGTTGGTGTAAGTCACTTGCACCTGCTCCAAGCCTTGCTCATCCTCAGCCAAAGTTTGCAATGCGGCTTTGGCATCGCTCCACGCATAGCGGAGCATGGGATAGGCCTTTTTGCTGCGCTCAAACACTTTGCTAGGTACCACGCCGCCATGCGCGTATTGCTTATCGCCTCGCCCTGGCACCACGGTTTGTCTGTCGCCATTTACGTGGTAAGACACTTCCATGTAATAGGCCAAAGGCAAATCCAGCACATCCAACCAAATGACAGGCTCGCTGCCATCGTGGCCATGTTCGTGCCACAAGCCTGTGGGCGTCAAAATCAAATCACCTCGGCTCATAGGGCACTTTTCACCATCGACAGTGGTGTAAGCACCCTCGCCCTCCACAATCATGCGCACTGCATTGGGTGTATGTCTGTGACTGGGCGCCCATTCACCGGGCATGAGTAACTGCATTCCCAGATACATGGCAGCGCTGGCTTGCATCTTGTCCAAGCCGTGGCCTGGGTTGGCCAACACCAACACACGTCGTTCGGCTTTTTCAATGGGGGTCAGTTCACCCGCTTTCATCAGCAGCGGACGCAGCGTTTCATACGGCCAATGCGTGGGCTGGGTATGACGTGTGGGGATTATGGGCGGCAACACCCCACGCAAACTCGGCCACAAGGGCACCAAATTTAAATCGCGTAAATCTTGCACATAGTCTTTGGGCAAGTCTTCCAGGCGTCCCAGTTCGTTTGACATATTTAGTTCTTTCTTGAACGGATCACAACTTCACCAAAATGCGCTTGTTCTCTATGCGTACCGGATACACACGTATGTCTTGCGTCAAAGGTGCGCACAAAGCTTTGCCGGTGCATACATCAAAACGCCCTTGATGAAAAGGGCATTCAATGTGGGTACCTTCCAAAAACCCATCGCTCAGCAATGCGTCGCCATGTGTGCAGCGGTTGTCACTGGCATACACCTCACCGTCCACCTCGTACAAAGCCAGTTCTTTGTCGCCCACTTTCACGGCGGTGACGTCCCCTGGCACCAAAAATTCCAAGTCATAGGCGTCTGTCCAGTCATCTGACATGGTGTCTCCTTAAATCGGGTAAATGATGGAGTTGGCAATCATCTCGCTGTCGTACACACACAAACGAGATTGAAATTTCAAACCTTGCGAGGTGCGAACCACCACATCATGGTAATAACCTGCACTGAGGATGGTGGAGTCGCCGTCGAACTTGGTTCGAATGACGGTGTAGTTCGCTTCAGAGACGATACGCTCGCCACCCTCTTCAACAGAAAGAATGCGAGGTATTCCCACAATATGCCGTTGGTAATACGGGTCGTGGTAGAGGGTTTCTTTCACACCGTACACGCGGTCTTGGATCATGGCCTTGCTCTCCAAGGCCAACAAACACAGGGGCAAGCCTTGCTCAAAGTTTTCGCGGGGCTGTAAACGGTAAGTGCCTGCATCCACAAAAAAATCGGGCCACTTTTCCCACTCAGTGGAGTCGCAAACCATGGCGTAGTCGCTGTAAAGGCTGAGCAATTCAAAATAGGTTTTGAAGTCCACCATGGCTATTCCCCCATCACTTTGCGCCAATAGTCGTACATGCCGCGAATCAAGGTTTCGGTCACCATGTGGTCGGTGTCGCCAATGTCAACACCGCCCATTTCCACCAAGGTGCGGTGCGATGGTTTTTGCTCAAAACCTTGCTGCGACCATTCAATCACCTCACCATCATCGGCAGACACAAAACCCGCAGGACCAAACAAATTGGCTTGAATCAAACGCCGCTCTTGCATCTCAGGGGTGTCGTCTTCAAACCCAAAATGCGTCCAAACAAAATCAAAGGAACCATGACCGCTGGGTTGAATTTGTCGGGTAGACACGCTGTTGACCTGCTGTTGAATGATGAGACTGGGAAAAATCGTGGTCATCACAGCGGTGGGGCCGCTCCACCAAGCTTCAGGAACGATGTCCAGCAGCCGTGTGTCATTGAGCGTCATCTTGTCCTTGAAGCTGTCCAAGCCACTGACCACCTCGGCATTGTTGCCGCCTTGACCTCGGGTGGAAATCATGGCGGCATGGCGAAATTTCTCGTCCATCTTTAACTCTGACTTGTTATCGGCTCGCCAAAGACCGAAGGTAGAAAACCAGGTGTGCAGCAAACCTGGGTGATAAGGGTCTTTGATGTTCTCTTGCATCAGTTTCCAGTTGCCCGGAATACGTTGACGCCTATAGCCCAGGATCTTGAGTTGTCGGCCATTGAAAGTCCGGTCAAAGTATTTCAAGATGACCGGCCCTAGGAAATCTTCTAAGGACTCAATGTCGTGGTCGAAAGAGGCAAACACCACACCGCCACGGGTGACGACTTTGAGCTTGGTCAGGCCATGCTCTTCCAACTTAAAGTCTTTGGGCATACCGCCATTGACCTTGCCGTCTTGCTTGACACCACGGCGAAATGGCACACCTTGTAAATCGCCTTTGAGGCTGTAATTCCACTGGTGGTAAGGACAGAGAAAGTCTTTGGCATTGCCATGGCGTTCACGACAAAAACGCATACCCCGGTGGGCACACACGTTTTCCACCACATTGATGCTGCCATCGGGGTCCCGCACCATGATGACCGAGCGTTCACCGACCACGGTGCGGCGGAAGTCACCCGGTTTGGGAATTTCCGCCTCTAAGCCGACATAGCACCAGTGGTTGTTGTAGAAAAAACGGTCTAACTCCTTTTTGTACAAGTCTTCTCGGGTATAAGCCCAAAACGGAATGCGGCTGGTGCCCTCGCCCGTCCATTGCGGATCCTGAGGAAAAACGCTTGTATGAGACATAACCATTCTCCTAAAGAGTCAGTGAGTAAAAGGCAGGCACACAAAAAACAAAAGGGTTAGCTCTGATGAAGAGCTAACCCTTTGATACTTATGGTCGGCGTGGCGGGATTCGAACTCGCGACCCCTTGCACCCCATGCAAGTGCGCTACCAGGCTGCGCTACACGCCGAAGAGGGGTAATTATAGCCTTGAGAGAAGGCTTTTCAGTTCAGCAAATCGCGTATTTCAAATAATTCACGACGCAGCAAATGAAGCTTGTTGGAGTCGTTGTCTTCTGAGGTCAATTGCCAGTTGTCCTCAGTGCGGGTCTCATCCAAAGACAAGTTATCTTCTAAGTCGTCCAAGCCTTGCAACATCACTTCGCCAGCACGTTTTTTATCGCGTTCTTGCTGAACCAGTTCTTGCAATTTATTGCGGGCTCCGCTGATGGTGAAGCCCTGCTCGTACAAGAGGTCTCGAATACGTCGAATCATCAACACTTCATGGTGTTGGTAGTAGCGGCGATTGCCGCGACGCTTCATGGGCCGCAACTGTGTAAATTCCTGCTCCCAATAGCGCAGCACATGGGGCTTGACGCCACATAACTCGCTGACCTCACCGATGGTGAAGTAGCGCTTTGCTGGAATGGAAGGGAGAGAAGTCTCCATGGGTACGGTCATTTAAAAAAGTGAAGTCAGAGGTTACACGAAGTCACCACCTAAGTTAAGCATATCGGCAGGATATTCCGAAAATAAAGTCTTTGACTTTAGAAATAAGACGTATATGCCGGCGGTTTTTGCCTCTGATCAGCCCCAAGCCAAAGGCATGACAGGCCAGATGTGTACTTTATTC
>CAMDKR010000117.1 GCA_945901225.1 Bordetella parapertussis
CGGGTATGGAACTTTGCTTTCAAGCACGAAGCTGTTCTCAAGGCCGCGACCGCTGGCAACTTGAGCCAAGCCAGCTGCCGCAAACAAGCTGGCGATTTGCGCCGCGATGTGCACCTGACGCTCAAACAAGTCAGCTACGACTACGAGCGCATGCAATACAACACCGTGGTATCGGGCTGTATGAAACTGCTCAACGCCTTGGAAGACTTCAAAACCGACGGCAGCCCTGGTGACCAGGCGGTGCTGTGCGAAGGCACCTCGGTGTTGCTGCGCATGCTCTACCCCGCTTGCCCCCACATCAGCGCCCATTTGTGGGCGGAGCTGGGCTTTTCCGCTCGCACCGGCGACTTGCTCGACGCGGCTTGGCCCAGCGTGGACGAAAGCGCTTTGCTGCGTGACGAAATAGAGTTGATGCTGCAAGTCAACGGCAAATTGCGCGGCTCTATTTCGGTGCCCGCTACCGCCAGCAAAGACGACATTGAACACGCCGCATTGGCGAGCGAAGCCTTTCAAAAACAAGCCCAAGGCGCGGCACCGAAAAAGGTGATCGTGGTGCCGGGGCGTTTGGTCAACATAGTGGTTTAAACATGATGCAAAGACGCCTATTTGGTTCGGCTGTGTTGTTAGGCGCCCTCAGCGCCTGTGGGTTCCAGTTGCGCCAAGCGCCCAACTACCCGTTTCGCACCCTCTACAGCGGACTGCCTGAAGCCTCTGTGTTTGGCCAAGAACTCAAGCGAAATATTTCAGCTTCTGGGCGGGTAGAGGTCATCAGCGACCCCAAGCAGGTCGAGCGTGCCGATGTGATTTTTGATTTGCTGCTGGAGTTGCCTGAGAAAGTCATTCTCAGTCGAACCTCGGCGGGCGCGGTCAGAGAGTTTCAGTTGCGTTTTCGCATTCGCTTCAAGCTTCGAACACGTGACGGTATCGAGTTGATCCCAGACACCGAGCTGGTGCAAGAGCGAGACATCAGCTTTAATGAAAGCGCCGCATTGTCTAAAGAAACCGAAGAAGGTTTGCTCTACCGCGACATGCGCTCAGACTTGGTGCAGCAGGTGTTGCGCCGACTCGCTGTCGTGCGCATGCCCTAGCCCGAAACCCCATGCAACTCTCCCCCCAACGTCTGAGCGAGCAACTGCCTCAAGAGTTGCGTTCGCTCTACACCTTGCATGGCGACGAGGCTTTGCTGTTGCAAGAGGCGGCTGATGCCATACGCGCCTCAGCCAGGCAACAAGGTTTTTCAGAGCGCCATGTGTTCACCGTGGCCGGCGCACACTTCGATTGGGGCGAGGTGGAATCAGCCACCTCAGCCATGAGTTTGTTTGCCGACAAGCAGTTGATTGACATCCGAATTCCCTCAGGCAAACCCGGCAAAGACGGCAGCGAAGCTTTGCAGCGCATAGCACAGGCTTGTGTGGGCAATGACGGCGTCTTGGTCTTGTTGTCTTTGCCTCGCCTCGATAAAACCGCCAAATCTTCAGGTTGGTTCACTGCATTGGATGCGCATGGCGTCAGCGTGCAAATCGAGCCCATAGAGCGAGCTGCCTTGCCAGCTTGGATTGCCCAGCGCTTGGCCTTGCAGCAACAGCGTGTGCGTGCCGGTGAAGAGGGACAGCGCAGCTTGCAGTTTTTTGCCGACAGGGTCGAGGGCAATTTGCTGGCCGCTCACCAAGAAATTCAAAAATTGGCATTGCTGTACCCGGCGCAGGAATTGAGCTTTGAGGACATTGAAAACGCGGTGTTGAATGTGGCGCGTTTCAATGTGTTCAAGCTCAGCGAAACCGTGTTGGCTGGTCAACACCTGCGGGTGCAGCGCATGTTGGACGGGCTGCGGGCCGAGGGTACCTCGGAGGTGTTGGTGCATTTTGCTTTGGCTGAGGACATTCGCGCCTTGAAGCGTGTGAAAGACGCGGTGGCCAGTGGCCGACCCTTGCCGCAGGTGTTGCGTGAGCAGCGCATATGGGGACCCAAAGAGCGTTTGTACGAGCGGGTTTTGCCCCTGTTGTCACCCGCAGCCATGGACCGCTTGCTGAGCGCCGCACACCAAGTGGACGGCGTGGTCAAAGGCTTGCGCTTTGCACAGTGGCCGACCGACAGCTGGCAAGCCTTGGGTCGCTTGGCCTTCATACTGAGCAAAGCCTGTCAACCAGCTTGATGTGCATCTCTGCCAAAATCCAACCATGAACGCCGCCACCATCCCCGAACTCATGCGCACCTTGGGCCTGCAAGCGCGTTGCGCGGCAGCGGGCATGGCGCGGGCCACGGCGGCGCAAAAAGCCCATGCCTTGCGGGTGCTGGCGCGGCTGCTGCGCGAACACACTGGCGCTTTGCAAACCGACAACGCCAAAGACCTGAGCCGCGCCCAAGCCGCCGGTTTGGCCGAGCCCATGGTCGATCGCCTCAAGCTTTCGCCTAAAACTCTGGAAACCTGCGCCGTGGGTTGTGAGCAGTTGGCATCCATGCCCGACATCATTGGCAGCATCAGCGGCATGAGCCAGCAGCCCAGCGGCATACGCGTTGGCCAAATGCGCGTGCCCATTGGCGTGTTTGGCATGATTTACGAGAGCCGCCCCAACGTCACCATTGAAGCGGCGTCGTTGGCCATCAAGAGTGGCAATGCCTGCATCTTGCGCGGTGGCTCTGAGGCGATCGACTCCAACAAAGCCTTGGCTGCGCTGGTGCAGCAAGCCTTGGCCGAGGCTGGTTTGCCCACCGATGCGGTGCAACTCGTGCCCACCACCGACCGCGCGGCGGTGGGAGAACTCATCACCATGCCAGCTTTCGTGGACGTGGTCATCCCGCGCGGCGGCAAGGGTTTGATCGAGCGCATCAGTCAAGACGCCAAGGTGCCGGTCATCAAGCATTTGGACGGCAACTGCCACAGCTATGTGGACGACCCTTGTGATTTGGACATGGCGCTCACCGTGGTGGACAACGCCAAAACCCAAAAGTACAGCCCTTGCAACGCCACAGAAAGTTTGTTGGTGGCGCGTGGTGTGGCCGCGGCGTTTTTGCCGCGCATCGGCCAAGTGTTTGCCGACAAGGGTGTGGAAATGCGCTGCTGCCCCGAGGCCAAAGCCTTGTTGCAAGGCGTCAAGGGCGTGGTGCTCAAAGACGCCACCGAGCAAGATTGGTTCGAGGAATATTTGGCCCCCATCATCAGCATCAAGGTGGTGGACGGCTTGGACGCGGCCATCGCCCACATCAACCACTACAGCAGCCACCACACCGACGCTATTCTGACGCTCAACCATGTGCACAGCCAGCGCTTCTTGCGCGAGGTCGATTCGGCCAGCGTCATCGTCAACGCCAGCACCCGTTTTGCCGATGGCTTTGAGTACGGCTTGGGTGCCGAGATCGGCATTTCCACCGACAAATTCCACGCCCGTGGGCCGGTGGGCATTGAGGGCCTCACCTCGTTGAAGTATGTGGTGTTGGGGGCGGGGGAAGTGCGGGGTTGAGGCTGAGAAGCTCCTGACGCTTGAAGCTGTCAGAATCACCCCCACTTACCTCTCTCACTCTTTTCAAGCGACCCCATGGTTCCTCACCTCATTACCGCGCTCACCGGCCCTATCAACGAGCTCGAGCAGCGCATTCTTGACTCCATGCCCGCCATCGAGCGCTGGTTTCGCATGGAGTGGATGGAACACACGCCACCTTTTTACAGCTCGGTGGACATCCGCAATGCGGGCTTCAAACTCGCCCCTGTGGACACCAACCTCTACCCCGGCGGATGGAACAACTTGACGCCCGAGATGCTGCCCTTGGCAGTGCAAGCGGCGATGGCGGCGATTGAGAAAATTTGCCCCGAAGCCCGCAACCTCTTGCTGATCCCCGAAAACCACACCCGCAACACCTTTTATTTGAGCAATGTGGCGCAACTCGCCCGCATCTTCAACATGGCGGGGCTGAATGTACGCATTGGCTCCATCAACCCCGAGATCAAAGAAGACACCACCATCGATTTGCCCAATGGCGAATCGGTCAAGTTGGAACCCGTCATCCGTAGCAAAACCCGCTTGGGCCTGAAAGACTTCGACCCTTGCACGATTTTGCTCAACAACGACTTGAGCGCAGGCATCCCTGGCATCTTGGAAGACCTGCACGAGCAATACCTGTTGCCGCCACTGCACGCCGGTTGGTGTGTGCGGCGCAAAAGCCAGCATTTCGCTAATTACGAAGAAGTGTCCAAGCGCTTTGGCAAGTTGCTGGGCATTGACCCCTGGCTGATCAACCCCATGTTCAGCCAATGCGGCGAGGTCAACTTTGCCGAGGGCACGGGCATGGAGTGCTTGACCACCAATGTCGACATGTTGCTGACCAAAATCCGTCGCAAATACAAGGAATTTGGCATCCACGAAAAACCTTTTGTGATCGTCAAAGCGGACAACGGCACTTATGGCATGGGCATCATGACAGTGCGCAGCGTGGCCGATTTGGAGGCCTTGAACCGTAAAACCCGCAACAAAATGAGCGTGGTCAAAGACGGCCAAGAGGTCAACCAAGTCATCATCCAAGAAGGCGTTTTGACCAATGAGCGCATCAACGATGCGGTAGCCGAACCCGTGGTCTACATGATGGACCGCTATGTGGTGGGCGGCTTTTACCGTGTCCATGCCGAGCGTGGCGTCGACGAAAACCTGAATGCCCCTGGATCGAGCTTTGTGCCCTTGGCGTTCGAGCAAAGCGCCCACACGCCCCAACCCGGCATGAAGCCCGGTGCCAGCTTGCCCAACCGTTTTTACATGTATGGGGTGATTGCCCGCTTGGCGATGTTGGCTGCGAGCTACGAAATGGAGCAAACCGACCCCAACGCCGAGGTTTACGAATAAAAAAGAATACCTATGCTGCACTGCAAAATAGGTAAACTCCGCGCATCTTGTTAATGGGTGGAGAGGCGATCAGCCACTTCATAGGCTGATGAGCGGTTCCGCATCCGACACACAAAAATCTTCACTTGCCAGTTTGACCCTGGGCGCTATTGGGGTCGTCTACGGTGACATTGGCACCAGCGTTCTTTACTCCATCAAAGAAGTCTTTGGTTCAGGCCATGTGGCCTTCACGCCCGACAACGTCATGGGTATTTTGTCCATCTTCTTTTGGACGCTGACGTTCATTGTTTCGCTGAAATATGTCATGTTGATACTTCGTGCTGACAACAACGGCGAGGGCGGGTTGGTGGCCATGCTGGCGCTTGCCTCTTCCTCGGTTCGCGACAAACCTCGGTTGCGAAGTATTTTGCTGGTGGTCGGTATTTTTGGCACCTGCTTGTTTTATGGCGATGGTGTCATCACCCCAGCTATTTC
>CAMDKR010000118.1 GCA_945901225.1 Bordetella parapertussis
ACAAATTGCTCCATGCCCCATTCGTGGATAAACCCATGCCCACCAAACACCTGCATGCATGAGGAGGTGGCTATCCAGCCGTTGTCGGTAATAAAGGCTTTGACAATCGGTGTGAGCATGGCCACCATCTCCAGCGCTTCTGCTCGCACAGCCGCATCAGGATGGTGAAGTTCTTGATCAATCAGCAACGCACAGTAAAGGTTTAAAGCGCGACCACCTTCCGCATATGCTTTGGCGGTCAGCAACATCTTGCGCACATCGGGATGAACCAAAATGCTGTCAGCGGGTTTGTCTGGACTTTTCACGCCTGAGAGGCTTCGAGACTGCAAGCGGTCTTTGGCATAGGCCAAGGCGTTTTGGTAAGCCACTTCGGTCAAGCCCAGCGATTGCATGCCTACCCCAATGCGAGCGGCATTCATCATCACAAACATCGCCGCCAAGCCCTTGTGGGGTTGACCCACCAAGGTGCCGACTGCGCCATCGAGCACCATCTGGCAAGTGGCGTTGCCGTGGATGCCCATTTTGTGTTCTAAGCCACCGCAGTAAATCGCATTGCGCTCCCCCAAGCTGCCGTCACTGTTGACCAAAAACTTGGGCACCACAAAGAGACTGATGCCTTTGCTGCCCACAGGAGCGTCTGGCAGCCGCGCCAGCACCAGATGAACAATATTGCTGACCAGGTCATGCTCGCCAGCACTGATGAAAATTTTGTTGCCAGTGAGTTTGTAACTGCCATCGACTTGTGGCTCGGCCTTGGTGCGCAGCAAGCCCAGATCGGTACCGCAGTGGGATTCCGTCAAACACATGGTGCCTGTCCACTCGCCATTGGTGAGGTGCGGCAGGTACATCTGTTTTTGTTCTTCTGTTCCGTGCGCATGAAGGCACTCGTAGGCGCCGTGGGTCAATCCTGGGTACATGGTCCACGCTTGGTTGGCACTGTTGAGCATTTCATAAAAACACTGGTTCACCACAATCGGCAAACCTTGACCACCATAGGCAGGATCGCAACTGAGCGCGGGCCAGCCGCCTTGCGCAAATTGTGTAAATGCGTCCTTGAAACCTTTGGGTGTTGTGACTTCGTGGGTTTTGTTGTCCAACTGGCAACCTTGCTTGTCACCCACTTGGTTCAGGGGCATTAACACCTCAGTGGCAAATTTACCGCCTTCTTCCAAGACGGCGGCAATCGTGTCGGCGTCGAGTTCTGCATGGGTCGGCAAACTCTTCAGCACCGAGGGCACATCCAAGACTTCATTCATCACAAATTGCATATCGCGCAGAGGCGGGGTGTAGCTGGGCATGGTCAAACTTTCTTTAGGTTGGAGGGCGCGCCGTAGCGCAACAAAATATGTTCAAAGCCGCGTTGAGCGCGGTCTAGGCTTTTGTCTGATTTGAGAAATCGAGCTTCGTAATGCAAGGCCAGAATCAAACCGTGCAACTCAAATGACATTTGGGCAGCGTCCGTGTTTGCGGCCAAATGACCAGCTTCACGCGCTTTCAATACACAGCGATGCAAAGCGGTGAGCCATGTCTTGACAGAGCTGGCCAAGGCATCACTGACGGGACCAGGCCTGTCGTCAAAATCTGCTGCACCGCTGATGTACAAACAACCCGAATCAATCTCTGCTGAGGTGCGCTTCATCCAGTTGGCGAACAGTGCTTGAAGACGAGGCAGTCCACGAGTTTCTTGCATGGCTGGGTAAAACACCTCCAACTCAAATCGGTGGTGGTATTCGCGCACCACAGAGATTTGCAATTCTTCACGTGAGCCAAAGTGGGCAAAAACACCCGATTTGCTCATCTGCATCACTTCGGCCACGGCACCAATACTCAAACCTTCGAGCCCAATTTGGGTGGCCAAGCCCAAAGCCGCATCGACAATCGCGCTTTTGGTTTGCTGACCTTTTTGCATTAACCGACCCCTGCCGTTACTGGCATCTTGATCAGGTATGTCGGTCATGGAGGGTGGTGAAGTCACAGGGGTTTGCTTGAAAATAGTACGACCGTGCTATTTTGCACTATTTGACGTGTTTTGCACATCCACCAGCGATCCATAAGGGTTTCTTGTCGCCCTTTAAACTCGCGGGCATGAAAATTACACGTATTTTGGCCATTCGCCACGGGGAAACCGCTTGGAATGTAGATACCCGCATACAGGGGCAAATTGACATTCCCCTCAATGACCATGGTCGTTGGCAAGCGCAACAACTTGCAAAAGCCTTGGCCGATGAAGACATTGATGCCATCTATGCCAGCGATTTAAGCCGTGCGTTTGAGACGGCTCAGGCCGTGTCCTCTACCAAACAGATACCGATTCAAGCTCGCCTACAGCTTCGTGAGCGTCACTTTGGCGATTTTCAAGGTCATACGTGGGAAGACATTCAAAAGCAATGGCCAGAAGACGCCGAGCAGTGGCGGGTGCGCCATCCTGAGTGGACTCCCAAGGGTGGAGGCGAAAGCTTGGTCATGTTGCATGCCCGCATTGCTGCGTTGGTTCATGACATGGCATCGCCCCATACAGGGCAGCAAGTGCTGTGGGTCACACATGGCGGGGTATTGGATATTTTGTACCGCATGGCAACCGGTCAAGATTTACAAGCAGCACGAACTTGGGGTTTGCGCAATACCGCCATCAATCGATTGCTATGGACGCCGGAGGGCCTACAAATTGTGGGTTGGGCTGATGAGTCACATTTGCTGGCATCCAAGGACGAGTCCAGCGCTTAAAGCTCACTCGCCAAACAAACCGCTCTCGCGCTGGGGTGCCGCCACCCCCAAATGCCGATACGCGGCCAAGGTGGCGATGCGACCACGCGGCGTGCGCTGCAAAAAACCCTGCTGAATCAAAAACGGCTCGATCACATCTTCGATGGTGTCGCGCTCTTCGCCAATGCTGGCGGCGATGTTGTCCAAGCCCACGGGGCCGCCGTCAAAGCGGTGAATCACAGCCTCCAACAACTTGCGATCCATCAAATCGAAGCCTTGCGGATCCACATCGAGCATGGCCAGCGCAGCTTGCGCCACGGCTTGGGTAATGCGGCCATCGGCCTTGACCTCGGCGTAATCGCGCACCCGTCGTAGCAAGCGATTGGCGATGCGCGGTGTGCCGCGTGAACGACGGGCGATCTCGAAACCGCCTTGCTCGTCGAGTTGCGCTTTGAGCAAGCCGCCGCTTCGCATCACAATGCGCTGCAACTCCTCGGCGCTGTAAAACTCCAAACGCGCCACGATGCCAAAGCGGTCGCGCAGCGGGTTGGTCAGCATGCCTGCGCGGGTGGTGGCCCCCACCAAGGTGAAGGGCTGCAAATCGAGCTTGATGCTTCGCGCCGCCGGCCCCTCGCCGATCATGATGTCGATTTGGTAGTCCTCGAGTGCAGGGTACAAAATTTCTTCCACCACAGGCGACAAACGGTGGATTTCGTCGATGAACAGCACATCGTTTTTTTCCAAGTTGGTCAACAGTGCTGCCAGGTCTTTGGGTTTTTCCAATACCGGCCCACTGGTTTGGCGCAGGTTCACACCCAGCTCTTGGGCAATGATGTGGCTGAGCGTGGTTTTGCCCAAGCCCGGTGGGCCAAACAGCAACACGTGGTCCAAGGCTTCATCACGATTGCGTGCCGCGCCAATGAAAATTTCCAACTGCTCACGCACCTTGGCTTGGCCCACATACTCTTGCAGCAGCTTGGGGCGCAGTGCACGCTCTATCGCTTCTTCGCGTGGGCTGACTGGCGCGGCTGACACCACCCTCGGTGCTGGGTTGAAGTCTTCGCCAAAGTTGTCGGTTTGAATGCTCATGGCTTTGCTTATCTGGCCAAGGCCTTAAGCGCGAACTTGATGCCTTCGCTCACACCCACGCCAGTTGGCAAGGCTTTGAGGCTCAAGGCGGCTTCTTTGTCGCTGTAGCCAAGGGCCACCAAGGCTTGCAAGATGTCGTTTTGCGTGCTGTCGCCCACAGGGACGGAAGTGGGCCCCAAGTCAGCGCCCATCTTGCCTTTGAGTTCAAGCAGCAGTCGTTCGGCGGTTTTTTTGCCTATTCCCGGAATCTTCACCAAGCGCCCAGCTTCTTGCAAGGTGATGGCCTGCGCCAACTCAGACACGCTCATGCCACTTAGCACACCCAAGGCCATGCGCGGGCCCACGCCCGATATTTTGATGAGCTGGCGAAACGCGGCACGCTCCTCAACAGAACCAAAGCCGTACAAAATTTGCGCATCTTCACGCACCACAAAGTGGGTCAACAGCGAGACTTTTTCGCCCACCGCCGGCAGGTTGTAGAAAGTGCTCATGGGCACATCCACCTCGTAACCCACGCCGTGGCAATCCACCATCACTTGGGGAGGATTTTTCTCACTCAGCGTGCCGCTCAACTTACCGATCATTGAATGCCTATCATTGGGGAAATTTCAACGGATTATCAACTTGATTCTGCGCCACACTTTCAGCCCCTCTAACAACACCCGACTTGGCCATGTATGTGGCGCCATGGATGAGCATTTACGCACCATTGAAGTCGGCCTTACTGTCAAGATTTCCCATAGCCATGAGAAATTCAGAATCGATGGCCACAAGGCCAAAGTCACCCGCGCTTTGGAGGTGTTGCAAGCTTTGTACGAGCGGGCTGCTAAACCGATTTCCAAGGAGCATGTACAACTGATGCTGGTGGGTGATGAGCACATGGGCAACCACAAAGATGGGTCGCTGAGCCTTACAACCCGTCGCAACGATGTCCAAGCCCGTACCCCCACCCAAGCCCTGTATTTAGAAAATATCGCCCAACACGACATCACCTTTGGCATTGGGCCTGCGGGTACTGGCAAAACCTATTTGGCCGTTGCCAGCGCTGTGGATGCACTGGAACGCAGCGCGGTGCAGCGCATCATCCTGACCCGTCCGGCTGTGGAAGCGGGTGAAAAACTCGGCTTCTTGCCTGGCGATTTGGGGCAGAAAGTGGACCCTTATTTACGCCCCCTCTATGACGCACTGTATGAGTTGATGGGTTTTGACAAGGTGCAAAAAGCATTTGAGCGCAGCGCATTGGAAATTGCACCCCTGGCTTTCATGCGTGGTCGTACCTTGAACAATGCTTTTGTGATCTTGGACGAAGCGCAAAACACCACGCCAGAGCAAATGAAGATGTTCCTCACCCGCATCGGTTTTGGCGCCAAAGCCGTCATCACGGGCGATGTGAGCCAAATCGATCTGCCCAAAGGCAGTCCCAGTGGCTTGGTGGACGCAGAACTTGTGCTGCGAAGAGTGTCGGGTATTGCCATCACCCACTTCAGCAGCAA
>CAMDKR010000119.1 GCA_945901225.1 Bordetella parapertussis
GCTTCACCAAGGATGATAGGGCTTCGCCAAGCAGCCCTTGGCTACGGGTTTATGCGGATGAAGCCAGACTTGACGCGGCGGTATGGTGCATGCAAGTATTCCTCTTTCCCCTGAAAGCCTAAGCACCATGCGTCTCTTGTCACTTTTTCGCCCTCTGTGGGTGTTGTTGCTGGCCGTGTGTGCCGGCCTCCCATCTGTGTCTTTGGCCCAGCAAAAACTCAAATGGGCCCATGTGTATGAATCTTCCGAGCCCTACCACACCGAGTCGGTTTGGGCGGCTGAAGAAATCAAAAAACGCAGCAAGGGTAAGTTTGATATTCAAGTCTTTCCTGCGTCTAGCTTGGGCAAAGAAACCGATTTGAACCAAGGCCTGACCTTGGGCTCGGTGGACATCGTGATTGGCGGCCCCTCGTTTGCGGCGCGCAGCTACCCCCGCTTTGGCATCGCTTACTACCCCTTCATCTTCCGCGACGGCGACCACCTGTTGGCTTATTCCAAAAGCACCTTGTTCCAAGAGATGGTGAATGAGTTCCGCAACAAAAGCGGTATCCAAGTCACGGCCTACACCTACTACGGCGCTCGCCACACCAGCGCCCAAAAAACCTTCAGCCAATGCGCTGACATCAAGGGTTTGAAAATCCGCGTACCCGATGCACCCGCTTACACCGCCACATGGCAAGCGTGCGGCGCCAACCCCACACCCATCGCTTTTGCCGAGGTGTACTTGGCTTTGCAAAACGGCACAGTGGACGCCCAAGAAAATCCGCTCACCACCATTGAAGCCAAAAAGTTTTTTGAAGTGCAAAAAGCCATCATGCTGACCGGTCACATTGTGGACGGTTTGGTCACCATGGTCGCACCCCATGTGTGGAGCACACTCAACCCCGCCGAGCAAAAAATGTTCACTGAGGTGATGCAAGAGGCCGCAGCCCGTGCCACTGCCAAAGTGAAGAAACGCGAAGCCGAGTTGATTGATGTTTTCAAGAAAAGAGGCTTGCAGGTGGTGGAAGTCAACCGCAAAAGTTTCCAAGACGGCGTGCTGAAAAATAAACCGGTTGAGAGCATGGGCTTGACCCGCGCCGATTACGACCGCGTACAAGCTGCCAAATGAGCACCGATCTCGATCAACTGGCCGCTTCTTTTGGCGAAGCGGATGACGCTGTTGACCTCTCAGACACCATACCTGAAGCATGGCTGGCCTTGCTGTTTTTCTGGGCCTTGGGTTTGACGGTGCTCTACCAGTTCATCACCCGCTATGTGTTTAATGATTCTGCCGCCTGGACCGAAGAAATTGCCCGCTATTTGCTGATCGCCACGGTGTTTGTGGGCGCAGTCATTGGGGTGGCCAAAAACAAACATATTCAAGTGGATTTTTTCTACCGCTTCATGCCCAAGGGTTTGTCGCGCAGCGTGTCTTTGCTGACCGATGTGTTGCGGGTGGCTTTTTTGGCCACGGCCAGCTACCTCACTTGGTTGCTGATGCAAAAAATGGGTAACTACCAAATGACCATCGTCAACCTGCCCATGAACATCGTCTATGGCGTGGTGTTGCTGGCGTTTGTGTTGATGACATGGCGCAGCCTGTGGGTGATGCGCCGTCACTGGCAACAAGGCTACAGCGTGCTTGAGCGCCCCGAGAACCTTTAAGGTCAGCATGTTAAAAATCATTTTTCTGTTTTTGTTGAGCGGCGGCTTGCCGGTGGCCATGGCCATGGCGGCTGCCTCTCTCATTTACCTGCTGTTCGTACCCAGCTCGCCGCCTTTTGTGGTGGTGCACCGCATGGTCTCGGGCATTGACAGCTTTCCTTTGCTGGCCGTGCCTTTTTTCATTTTGGCGGGCAACCTCATGAACACCGCAGGCATCACCCACCGCATTTACAGTTATGCATTGGCACTGGTGGGCTGGCTCAAAGGTGGTTTGGGCCATGTGAACGTGGTGGGTTCGGTGGTGTTTGCCGGCATGAGTGGCACGGCCATCGCGGACGCGGCAGGTTTGGGCACCATCGAAGTCAAAGCCATGACAGATCACGGCTACGACCCCGAATTTGCCGTGGGTGTCACTGCTGCTTCAGCGACCTTGGGGCCCATCATTCCACCCAGCTTGCCCTTTGTGATCTACGGCATGATGGCCAATGTGTCGGTGGGTTCGCTGTTTTTGGCTGGCATTTTGCCTGGCGTTGTCATGGCCTTGCTGATGATGCTTACCGTGGCTTACTTCGCCCACAAAAATGGTTGGGGCGGCGATGTCAAATTGGAGTGGCCCAAGCTCCTCAAAGCATTGCTTGAAACCTTGGTGGTGATTGCGTGGCCGCTGGTGATTTGGTTGCTGGTCACCGAAGTAGGCACCCATGCGCAGTTAACGGTACTGGTGGGATTGGTGCTGCTGTTTGTGGCTGACAAGGTGTTCAACTTTCAAGCCGTATTGCCCATCATGACGCCTGTGCTCTTGATAGGTGGCATGACCACTGGTGTGTTTACCCCGACAGAAGGCGCTATCGCTGCTTGCGTGTGGGCGCTGATTTTGGGTTTTCTGTGGTACCGCACTTTGAATTTCAAGCTGTTTGTGAAGATTTGCTTGGACACGGTCGAGACCACCGCCACGGTGCTCTTCATCGTGGCCGCTGCAAGCATTTTTGGTTGGTTGCTGACCGCCACCGGCGTGACTGCCGCCATTGGCCAATGGGTCTTGGGTGTCACCGACCAGCCTTGGCAGTTTTTGTTGCTGGCCAATTTGCTGATGTTGTTTGTCGGTTGTTTTTTGGAACCCACCGCCGCGATCACCATTTTGGTCCCCATCTTGATCCCGATTTGCCAGCAACTGGGCATTGACTTGGTTCACTTTGGTCTGATCATGGTTTTGAACCTGATGATTGGTTTGTTGCACCCACCCATGGGCATGGTGCTGTTTGTGCTGGCACGTGTGGCCAATTTGAGTGTGGAACGTACCACCATGGCCATCTTGCCTTGGTTGATTCCTTTGTTGGGCAGTTTGGTCTTGATCACCTATGTGCCCAGCATTGCGCTGTGGTTGCCCCGTTTGATGGCTTCTTGATAGCAGTTTGTTCATGAACACTTTCATTCGCCTCCATCCCGCCGATGATGTGGTCATCAGCCGCCAACAACTGCTCTCCGGTGCCACGGTCGAAGGCATCGCGGTGCGCGGCCTCATCCCGCCCGGGCACAAGGTGGCTACCCGTGCCGTCGCCTCGGGCGACGCGGTGCGCCGCTACAACCAAATCATCGGCTTTGCGTCCAAAGACATTGCCGCTGGCGAGCATGTGCACACCCACAACCTCGACATGGGTCCCAACAAAGGCGACTTTGCACGCGACTACGCGTTTTGCGCCGACGTCAAACCCGAGGCCCCCAAGCTTCATGCCGAGTTCATGGGCTATGTGCGCCCTGACGGCCGTGTGGCCACGCGCAACTTTATTGGCATCCTCTCCAGCGTGAATTGCTCAGCAACTGTGGCCCGTGCGATTGCCGACCATTTCTCCAAAACCATCAACCCAGCGGCCTTGGCCGACTTCCCCAATGTGGACGGGGTGGTGGCCCTGACCCACGGCCTGGGTTGCGGCATGGACACCGAAGGCTTGGGGATGCAGGTGCTCGAGCGCACCATGGCGGGCTACGCCACCCACCCCAACTTTGCCGGCGTGCTGGCCATCGGCTTGGGCTGCGAGGCCAACCAACTCAAATCGTGGATGGCGCACAGCGGTTTGACGGAAGGCAGCACGCTGCAAACCTTCAACATCCAAGACAGCGGCGGCACCCGCTTGACAGTGGCCAAGGGCATCGAACTGGTCAAGGCCATGCTGCCCACCGTTAATTTGGCGCAGCGTGTGCCGTGCAGCGTGGCCCACATCACCGTCGGCTTGCAGTGCGGCGGCTCGGACGGTTATTCGGGCATCAGCGCCAACCCTGCGCTGGGCGCGGCGGTGGACCTGCTGGTGGCGCATGGCGGCACCGCCATCTTGAGCGAAACGCCCGAGATTTACGGCGCTGAACACCTGCTGACCCGCCGCGCTGTGCGATGCGAAGTGGGCGAAAAACTGGTTGAGCGCATCCGCTGGTGGGAACACTACACCGCCATGCACCAAGGCGAGATGAACAACAACCCATCCCCCGGCAACAAGGCGGGAGGCCTCACCACGATTTTGGAGAAGTCGCTCGGCGCAGTGGCCAAAGGCGGCACCAGCAATTTGCAAGCGGTGTACGAATACGCAGAGAAAGTCACGGCCCACGGTTTTGTTTACATGGACACGCCAGGCTATGACCCGGTCAGCGCCACCGGCCAAGTGGCGGGCGGCGCCAACCTGATTTGCTTCACCACGGGGCGCGGCTCGGCCTATGGCTGTGCGCCCTCGCCTTCACTCAAATTGGCCACCAACACCGCGCTGTGGCAGCGCCAAACCGATGACATGGACATCAACTGCGGCGATGTGGTCGATGGTGGCAGCACCGTGCAAGCCAAGGGCGAGGAAATTTTCAAGCACATCATCGCTTGCGCTTCCGGCGAGGCCAGCAAAAGCGAGCAACACGGCTATGGACAAAACGAGTTTGTGCCCTGGCAATTGGGTGCGGTTATGTGAGAAGCGCCAAGCTGGCGTCTAGGTGCTCGGTGGGCAAGCGCTTGTAGCCGCTACGGGCAAAGCGCTGCAAGCGTCCGACCACAAACGACAGCAGCACCGAGGCCTGTACATTGGCGTCCACCGTGGGCGTCGCTGAGGACTGAGACTGCGCTTGCTCACGCAGCACTTGTCGTAAGCTGGATTCAAATCGCTCGAAAAACTGGTTCATGCGTTGCTCTAGGCGGTCGTTTTCAAACACCAAGGCGTCACCCACCATCACCCTCGCCATGCCGGGGTTGCGCTGGGCAAACTGCAATAGCACCGTCACCATGTGGCGTGCTTTCACAGCAGAGGCGTCGTTTCGTTCGGCAATTTGGTTCAGCAAGCTGAAGATGCTGGTTTCAATGAATTCGATCAGGCCTTCGAACATCTGCGCCTTGCTGGCGAAATGGCGGTACAGCGCTGCCTCCGAAACCTCTAAGCGCGCAGCCAGTGCGGCCGTGGTGATGCGCTCGGCGCCCGGCTGCTCGAGCATGGCCGCCAGCGTTTGCAAAATTTGAATGCGGCGCTCACCGGGCTTGGGCCGCTTGCGTGGCGAGGCCTGTGCATCAGAAGATGAACTGCTGGTCTGTGCTGTGGCCATCGAACACTCCTTGAAAGTCAGTGCGAACGTATCAGG
>CAMDKR010000120.1 GCA_945901225.1 Bordetella parapertussis
CCTCTCTAAAGGAAGGTTGCAAGTTACTTGAGGACGAAGGGATTGGCAAAGGCAAACATCATGGCAATACCCACGCCAATCAAGAAAGCCGCGTCAATCAAACCAGCCAACAAAAACATTTTGGTTTGGAGTTCGTTCATCAGCTCGGGCTGACGAGCTGCGGCTTCAAGGTATTTGCTGCCCATGATGCCAATACCAATACAAGCACCGATAGCGCCCAGTCCAATGATAAGACCCGATGCAAGTGCGACTAAACCAAGTACGTGTTCCATGAGAAGCTCCTAAGCAAGATGATGGAAGGTTGAGGAAAGAAAAACTCAGTGTGTGTCGTGCGCTTGCCCGATGTAGACCAAGGTCAACATCATGAAAATAAAGGCTTGTAACGCAACGATCAGAATGTGGAAGATGGCCCAAATAGAGCCGGCAATGATATGGCCAATAGGCAACAGTATGCCGCTCAAGCTGAGTGCCGCTGCGCTACCCATGAGCGCGATCAACATGAAAATCAGCTCGCCTGCATACATATTGCCAAACAGTCGCATGCCGTGAGAGACGGTTTTGGCAACGAACTCAATCATTTGAAAGCCAAAATTGATGGGCCAAAGTATGGGGTGCGCACCAAAAGGCGCAGTGGTGAGCTCATGCAACCAACCGCCCAAGCCTTTGATTTTGATGTTGTAAAACAGGCAGATCAGCAGCACCGACACAGACATGCCCAAAGTGGTGGACAAATCGGCGGTGGGAACCACCCGGAAGTAATGGATGCTGTGGTCCAAGCCCGTCCAAGCAAAAATTTGGTGGAACAGATCAACCGGCAAGAAGTCCATGCTGTTGAGAAGGAAAATCCAAACAAACACCGTTAAAGCCAAGGGAGACACCAGCTTGCGGCTTTGCGCGTTATGCACAATGCCACGCGCTTGGGTATCGACCATTTCAAACAGAATTTCGACCGCCGCTTGAAAACGCCCCGGCACGCCAGAGGTGGCGGCACGGGCGGCACGCCACAAAAAGAATGAACCGACAACGCCTAGCAAAACAGACCAAAAAACCGAGTCGATGTTGACGACGGAGAAATCAATCACACCCCCCATTGGCTTGGTTTGCAAATGGGTCAAATGATGACTGATGTAATCGCCGGCGGTGAGTGTGCTGGTGGTATCGGACATGTTCAAATTTTCAAAATCAATCTTGCGGCGTCGCTTGTCTGGGCTTTCCCCAGGCCAGCGCCAACCAATAAACCTTCATCGTCAACAACAAACCCGCCAACAAAGCAGGCCAACTGACGTCATTCAAGACCCTAGGTGCCAGCACCAACAACAGCACTGTCAACACCATCTTGACGCCTTGCCACACGGCAAAACTCATAGCTGCAGAGACTGCGTTGACCGAGGCCAACCGTGAAGTCATGCCTCTGGCAAACAAAGCTGAAGGCACAACCACTGCAAAAGCGCCGTACATCAATGAAAACGCTACTGATGAGCGACCCCAAATCCAACTTGCCGACAAGGCCAAAACCAGCGCCAGCATCAACTGCACCCCAACCACTCTCCACACCGACAGAGTCGGTTGACTGGCTCGCCAGGCTTGCGCCTCTTGTGCCGTCATGGGGTGAAATTCTTCAGCTTCGTCAACTAGTGACGTTGCCTCAACCGCGGTATGAGTGCTCTTTTTTGCAACCAAGGAAGCTTTGGCGGGAGATTCCATATTCTTCCTAAACTTACAGCAAAGCCACTGATTGTAAAGTATCTTAATAACCCCACCTGAACCCAATCTTTCAAAGCCCTTTTTATGACAGCGCCCAGCACCGACAGTCTGATTGAGTATCCCTGTGATTTCCCCATCAAAGTCATGGGCGAGCAAGTCGATGGCTTTGTCGACGCCATGTGCATGATCGTTCGCCATTTCGACCCCGATTGGGACGATTCCCGCCTGAGCCAACGCCCCAGCAGCGGCGGTAAATACCTTGGGCTGACCATGACCATCAGGGCCACCAGCCGCGAACAACTCGACGAGTTGTACCGCACACTGAGCACCCACCCCATGGTGAAAGTGGTACTTTAGTGTCAGACACCAGCGCTGGTCCCTTGCGTGTGCGCCACCTAGGACATGTGGACTATCTTCGTACTTACCAAGCCATGCAAGATTTCACAGCGCAACGTGACAGCCATACAGCCGATGAAATATGGCTTTGCGAGCATGCGCCGGTCTTTACCCAAGGACTGGCCGGCTTGGACGCCCATGTGCTTTCAGCGGGCACAACACCCGTCATTGCCACCAACCGAGGCGGCCAAGTGACGTTTCACGGCCCGGGGCAAGTCGTGGCTTATGCCTTGATTGACCTTCGCCGCGCAGGCTACTTTGTCAAAGAGTATGTCTATAAATTAGAGGAAGCCATTGTGCGAACCTTGTTGCACTTTGGCTTGACGGGCTTGCGCGTGGGGGGTGCGCCAGGGGTGTTTGTTCGCACCGCTGGCTTGAGCGAGCATGCGCTGCTGGCTTCTCGGCCAGCACCACGCGACGCAGCTTTGGTCAAACCCACGCCAGACTTTTCTGGCCTCGCCAAAATCGCCGCCTTGGGTGTGAAAGTCAGCCGTCACTGCACCTACCATGGCGTGGCGTTGAATGTGCGTATGGACTTATCACCTTTTGAATTGATCAACCCCTGCGGATACCAAGGTTTACAGACCACCGACCTTTTTACAATCGGCGTTGATGTAGGCTGGGATGAAGCGGCCAATGTCTTGGGCGAGAAACTTCGCCGGTATTTGGCCCCCTGACCCACGCAACCCAAACCAGGCCACTCCTCAACCCTATGACCACTTCCGACAACGGCATCTTGACGACCAGTCCAGCCAACCCCGAGCACAACCCCCTGGCCAAGCAAAAGTCTTTGTCCAAGGTTTCGCGCATTCCCATCAAGGTGGAACACACGGGCGAAGTATTGAAAAAGCCCGACTGGATACGCGTCAAAGCCGCTTCCCCCAACTCACGCTTTCACGAGATCAAAGACATTTTGCGCAAAAACAATTTGGTGACGGTGTGCGAAGAAGCCTCCTGTCCCAATATTGGTGAATGCTTTGGCAAGGGCACGGCCACCTTCATGATCATGGGTGACAAATGCACCCGACGCTGCCCGTTTTGCGATGTGGGCCATGGTCGCCCCGACCCCTTGGATGTGAACGAACCCGCCAATTTGGCCAAGACCATTGCCGCTTTGCAATTAAAGTATGTGGTCATCACCAGCGTGGACCGCGATGATTTGCGCGATGGCGGTGCCGCGCATTTTGTGCAGTGCATTGAGCACACCCGCGCCTTGTCGCCGCATACCCAAATCGAGGTTTTGGTGCCGGACTTTCGTGGTCGGGACGACAGAGCTTTGGAGATATTGAAAGCTGCGCCTCCTGATGTGATGAACCACAACTTAGAAACCGTGCCGCGCTTGTACAAACAAGCACGCCCTGGCAGCGATTACGCGTTCAGTTTGAACTTGCTGAAAAAATTCAAAGCATTGTTTCCCGATGTGCCCACCAAAAGCGGCTTGATGGTGGGCTTGGGCGAAACCGATGAAGAAATTTTGGCGGTCATGCAAGACATGCGTGACCACCATATCGACATGCTGACCCTAGGCCAATACCTCGCACCCAGCAACCACCACCTGCCGGTGCGTCGCTATGTGCATCCCGACACCTTCAAGATGTTTGAAGCGCGGGCTTATGAAATGGGCTTCAAACATGCGGCGGTAGGCGCCATGGTCAGGTCAAGCTACCACGCCGACCAACAAGCCCACGCAGCAGTCTCCAACAATGCCTGATATGCGCAAGGACGACCTGAGCGACTGGGCCCACGACCACGCTTTTGACAGCAACTCCGAAGCCGCGGAGCGCAGCACCCGTTGGGTCATGTGGATCACCTTGGTCACGATGGTGGTGGAAATTTTGGCGGGCTGGGCTTTTAACTCTATGGCGCTGCTGGCGGACGGCTGGCACATGAGTTCGCACGCTTTGGCGATTGGCTTGTCTGCCATGGCCTATGCCACAGCACGCACCTATGCCAAAGACCCGCGCTTTGCTTTTGGCACATGGAAAATTGAAATCTTGGCGGGTTTTGCCAGCGCTTTGTTTTTGGTGGGCGTGGCCCTGGCCATGGTGATTGGCTCGCTGGAGCGGCTGATTTCACCGCAAGCTATTCAATATGAAGAGGCCCTGGCGGTAGGCGTTTTGGGCTTGCTGGTGAACATGGTGTGCGCCGTTATTTTGGGCAAGGCGCATCAGCATGACCATGCTCACCACGGGCACCATGAACACCATGAACACCACCACGATTTGAATTTGAAGTCGGCCTACCTGCACGTGGTTGCCGACGCGGTTACCTCGGTGCTGGCCATCGTGGCGCTGTTGGGCGGATGGCTCTACGGCTGGTCGTGGCTGGACCCGGTGATGGGCATCGTCGGCGCCGTGCTGGTGGCGCTGTGGGCAAAAAATCTGATCATTGAAACCGCAGGGGTGCTGTTAGACCGCGAAATGGACCACCCTGTGGTGCAAGAAATCAAAGAAGTGATCGAGTCGGATGGGCAAACAAGGGTGAGCGATTTGCATGTGTGGCGCGTGGGAAAACGGGTCTATACCTGCGCACTGACCGCCGTCACCCACGACCCCCACCTGACCGCCACGCAGTTACGCCAACGCTTGAGCGTGCATGAAGAAATCATCCATTCGACGATTGAGATTCACCACCGCCAGTAGGCGCGCGCCAAGCCAGCATCAAACCATCCCACTGCAAACGCGCCACTTTGAGGTGGCGCTCTTTCACATGGCCATAGCCTTTGATTTTGTCGGGGATGCGGGCGATCTCCAAGGCCAAAGCTTGTCGCTCGGGGCTAAAGCCAAGCAAGATCTCCTCAATCGATTCATGGTATTGCCCGACCAAGGCACGTTCATTGCGGCGCTCTTCGGTGTAGCCAAAGACATCCAAGAAAGTACCACGCAAAAAGCGCATCTTGGCCAAGACCTTGAAGCCGCTGAGCATAGAGGGGCCAAATTTTTGTTTGACCAACTCACCCTTGGCGTTTTTGCGGGCCAGCAAAGGCGGGGCCAAGTGGTAGTTGAGGGTGAAGTCGCCTTCAAATTGGTCGGCAATGCGCTTTAAGAAGCTTTCATCGGTGTGTAAGCGCGCCACTTCATA
>CAMDKR010000121.1 GCA_945901225.1 Bordetella parapertussis
GATTTGAGCGCAGATGTGCGCGAAGTTATTTCATCTGCGCTTGGGGAGTAAGCCATGTCGGTGTCATTGTCTCGTTACCTTGTAGAACAACAACGCGCCAAGGGCAATATTCCCCCAGAGCTGCGCTTGCTGCTGGAAGTGGTTGCCCGTGCTTGCAAAAGCATCAGTCACGCGGTCAACAAAGGCGCCTTGGGTGGCGTTCTTGGCACAGCATCGACCGAAAATGTGCAAGGTGAAGTTCAAAAGAAACTGGACATCATTGCCAACGAGGTTTTGATTGAGGCCAATGAATGGGGTGGCCACTTGGCGGCCATGGCCTCAGAAGAGATGGACAGCATCTACGTTGTTCCTAATCGCTATCCGCAAGGTGAATATTTGCTGTTGTTTGATCCACTCGATGGCTCAAGCAATATCGATGTGAATGTCAGCATTGGCACCATCTTCAGTGTGCTGAAAAAGCCAGAGGGTCATGTCGCTGTGCAGGAATCCGACTTCTTACAAGCAGGACATGCGCAAGTTGCTGCTGGCTACTGCGTCTACGGTCCACAAACCACGCTGGTGATGACGGTAGGCGACGGCGTTGCCATGTTTACCCTGGACCGCGAACAAGGTTCTTTCGTACTCACCCAAGAACATGTTCAGATGCCTGCTGACACCAAGGAATTTGCCATCAACATGAGCAATATGCGGCATTGGGATGAACCCGTGAAGCAGTACATTGATGAATGCTTGGCAGGTAAATCAGGCCCACGCGGCAAGGACTTCAATATGCGTTGGGTCGCCAGCATGGTGGCTGATGTGCACCGCATCCTGACCCGAGGTGGCGTCTTTATGTACCCTTGGGATAAGCGCGAGCCGGACAAGCCTGGCAAGTTGCGCTTGATGTATGAAGCAAACCCCATGAGTTGGTTGGTTGAGCAAGCCGGTGGCGCCGCAACCAATGGAGAGCAGCGTATTTTGGATATCCAACCGACGCAATTGCATCAACGTGTCAGTGTATTTTTGGGTTCTAAGAACGAAGTTGATCACGTTACAGAACTACACCAATCTAAACAGAAGAAATAACATGTCCAAGCAACCCAGTGAATTGATTCACGCCATGGTTTTGCGGGAATTGCAAGACGGTATTGTTCGCGATGGTTTGTGGGCTCAAGCCATGGTTGAGAGCGGTTCAAACCCTGCCGTGACCCAAGCTGTTTACATCAGATTGCGTGCAGCAAGTATGCAAGACGAAGCAAAGAATTTGCTGCTCAAACAAATTCAAACCGGTATTAAACAAGACAACGTCAAGCCAAAGGATTTTTTATCAGCTTTGGATCTGAAGAAAAAATAAAACCTTAGGCGGGTTGCCCTAAACCTTTGAGCCTCGCAGCCTCGACAATTTCAATCCAATAGCCGTCAGCGTCTTTGATGAAAGCGACGTCTTTCATCTTGCCTTGCTCGGGTCGCTTCACATAAGTCACCTGGTTGTCATCAAACCATTTCACAGCTGCATCCAAGTCGGGGACTGAAAAACAGATATGTCCAAAGCCTTGCGGTTGTGCATTGCCATCGTGGTACTTGAAATCAGGGTCTGACTCTGTGCCCCAGTTATGGGTCAATTCCAAAATTCCGCTTTGAGAAAATGTCCACGCTGTTCTTTCGCCCTCTTGGTCAGGGGCACTGCTTGCCAACTCTGCGACCGCAAGAAAGTAAAGCGAGAACTTCATCTCTGGAAAATCGAGTTTGCGCAACACTCGCATGCCCATGATGCGGCTGTAAAAATCCAGGGAGATTGCAGGATCTTTGACCCGCAACATGGAATGGTTGAGCACAAAACCGTGCGTTGATGCAGGAGCCGTCTTGCAGACACCTTCGTATATTTCAGATGAAAAAGTCATGGATATAAAAAATCAGGATTTGACGGCAGTCAAAGCAGCACTTGTCACTCGGCTGGCACCGGAGCTAGCGTGGTGGGTGCCCGTCATGAGAGCTGGCGTATCGACGTCCAAAGTGTCACCCAGCAACTGCTGCTGCTTTTCTTGCGAGATCAGGCAACGCCTGAGGTAACGCAAACTGGTGACCCGCAAAAAAGAGGCAAAGTTGGAAACCTCACCTCGGTGGTCCAGAATCTCATCGTGCAGTGTGCAGATGAGGGCATTGGTGGTGCAGCCCTCATCCTCGGCCATTTCAGCCAGTACATCCCACACAGTGTTTTCCAATCGAATGCTGGTGAGCATCCCGCGAATGCGAATCGAGCGGGTACGTTGCTCGTACAAAATCGGGTCGGCTTTCACGAAATACTCACACATAGCAAGCTCCTTGGATTGGATTTCCAGTCTATCAAATGGCTTTTTCAGTCATTTGTTTGGCAATATAGTCTGCTTGACGAATCGCCAATGAAACAATGGTAAGCGTGGGGTTTTCAGCCGCACCGGTGGTGAACTGGGAGCCATCGCTGATGAACAAATTGGCAATGTCGTGGGTTTGACCCCATTTGTTGGCAACACCATCACTGGCTTTGGCACTGAGTCGACAAGTACCTAAGTTGTGGGTCGATGGGTAAGGAGGTGTGCGGTAGGTTTTGATGGCGCCTGCCGCTTGGTAAATGCGCTCACCTTGGGTGAATGCATGGTTGCGCATGACGATGTCATTTTCATGGTCATCGTAATGCACATTGGCAACAGGGCTGCCCCACTTGTCTTTCACGTTGGTGTTCAAGGTGATGCGGTTGGTTTCGCGTGGCATGTCTTCACCTACCAACCACATTCCAGCTAAGTTGGTGTAATGGTCCATCCACCATGCGTAGTCCGCACCCCAAGCGCCTGGGTCTAAGAAGGCGGGCATGAAGGCCAAACCCAAAGACACGGTTTCCATTTCGTAACCACCCACAAAGCCGCGCTTGGGGTTGAAAAAAGATTCGTCACGAATGATGCCCGCCATGGTGGTACCGCGGTACATATGAACGGGGTCTTTGAAGGCCGCGTAGACAGAGCCGGTCATGTGTCTCATGTAATTGCGTCCAACTTGACCAGAAGAGTTGGCCAAGCCATCTTTGAACATATTGGAAGCAGACAACAGCAGCAACCGCGGTGTTTCAATGGAGTTACCTGCCACACACACCACACGTGCTTTTTGACGCTGCTCTTTGCCATCTTTGTCAAAGTACACCACGCCAGTGACCAAGCCTTTTTCATTGTGCTCAATGCGTGTCACATGCGCTTCGGGCCGCAAGTCGAGGTTGCCTGTGGCTTCAGCCTTGGGGATCTCGGTGTACAAAGTTGACCATTTGGCGCCACTCTTGCAACCTTGGAAACAAAAGCCCAGTTGCATACAACGGCCACGGCCATCGCGTGGTTGGCTGTTGATGGCCATATTGCCAGTGTGCACTTCTTTGTAGCCTAATTTTTTGGCACCCGCGTGCATCACTTTGAAGTTGTTGTTACCTGGCAAACCAGGAATGCCATTGGTACGTGTCACGCCCATTTTGTTTTCTGCCTTGGCGTAATAAGGTTCCAACTCGGACAAGGTGATGGGCCAGTCAAGCAAATTGGCACCCTTGATATCGCCATAAACAGTTTTGACACGAAACTCATGCTCTTGGAAGCGCAGCGACGCACCAGCCCAGTGGGTGGTGGAGCCTCCCACGGTTTTGCAAATCCAAGCTGGCAACCCAGAGAAGTCTTTGGCCACACGCCATGTTCCCGAGGTGGTGCGTGGATCTAGCCAAGCCAGTTGACTGAAAGATTTCCATTCGTCGTTGACAAAAGATTGCGGCGATTGACGAGCACCCGCTTCGAGCACCACCACTTTGATGCCCTTTTGGCAGAGTTCATTGGCCAAGGTTCCGCCACCTGCGCCAGAACCAATGATGACGACAGCGCTGTCGTCGTTGAATGCGATTGAAGCCATGTGTATTCTCCTGAATGAATGTTGTGAGGTGGGTTAGCCCAAGTAAGCGGGTGGGCTGGCTTCTTTAGAGGGTGCGGGCAACCATTTAAGGTCTTGGAAACCACGGGTGATGTAACCGCCTTTTTCCCAAGCAGAGCCGGGAAAACCAAAGGCCGCAAATGCCATGTCGTTGTTGTAGATAGAACTCATACACTGACCACGCACGGTATTGAAGAAGCCTGAGCCCTCCATGCCCTTAACGATGGCAAGTTGTTTGTCGGCTTTGGCTTTGGCAAAGTTGCCACCCGCCAAGGCATTGAGGTTGCTAATGCCTTCGCGCAACATGCTTGCAGAACCCGCATCGCCAGAGGCAGAACCATCTAGGTCCTTAGCCAAAATCGCATACACCGCATCAGGTAATTTTTTGTGCGGATACAAAACACGACCCATGGCCATCAGGGTTTGACCCTCAGCTTTGGTCAGTGTTTTGAGTTCCACAGCCCATACAGGAGAAGGCGCCAAGCCAGCCAAGATAGAGCCGGTGGCCAAGGTGCCCATCAGAATGCCAGAGCCTTTCAAAAAATCACGCCTGACCAAGGGAAGGTTTTGTTTGGGAACGACGCCACTTTCTTCGCACTCACTGAATTCGGGCGTTACAGCTTGAATGGGTATGGTTTTCATGGTTGTCTCCTAGTGATCTAAATGTTTTGATTAACCTACTAAAGTATTTCACTCAGGCTAAAAAATAGGTGGTATTTCTCTACACACAAGGAAAACCCTCCCCCGAAATGCCTGATTAACAGGTTTTTCTTCGGTATTTACCCTTGACAGGGTGGTGCATCTCGGCGTTTGTTGACACAATGAACCCAAGGGCAATTTACACATATTTGTACGGCCCGCCAGCTTATGAACGGACTAGCCATGAACATTAATGTGTCGCCACGGCTCCTGCCTAGCTTGAAGTCCCCCATCAAAAGTTTGTCTGGGCTTGCCATGTCGATTTGGGGGAAACAAACTGCTGCTGTGTCCTCAAGCTCGGCAGCCAATGATGCCAAAGGGTCTATTGACCTTTGCAAAACATCGCTTTTGTCGGTGATTGAGTCACAAATCATTCCCCGCCTTTTAGATGCCCACCCCAGCGTAAAAGCCTTGGATCTTGAACAAGCCCAAGGCGACTTGGTCGCAGCGTCTGAACAAGACATGCTCGATTTTGCGCAAGCCTGCCTCGCCACAGACTCACAAGCTGTTTTCAATCACCTCGATGTGTTGCGCGATAAAGGCTTGG